>NZ_JBIVGV010000002.1:0-456667 GCF_044748865.1 Pseudomonas sp. NPDC089734
TGTCGACGCTTGATGTCCGTTATCTACAACGTTCAGCATCACGTAGTGAGCCTTGTGAACGTTGTTGATTGCGTAGGCCAGTTGACGACGACCCCAATCTTCCAGACGGTGGATTTTGCCGCCGTCTTCTTCGATCAGCTTGGTGTAACGCTCAACCATGCCGCCGACTTGCTCGCTTTGATCCGGGTGGACCAAAAAGATAATTTCGTAATGACGCATGAATGCTCCTTACGGGTTGTAGCCTGCCGCCAAAGCGGTCAGACAAGGAGTGAATGACACTGTTAGTCTTGCTCAGGGACAGACACAAAAGCGCCTGCCGTGACAGCAAGGGGCGCAATTGTAGAGAAGGGGAAGGGAAGCTGCAAGGGAAAGAGAAAGCTTCAAGCGGCAAGCTATAAGCTGCAAGCCGCACTCCGACCGCTTGTAGCTTGTAGCTTGTAGCTTGTAGCTTGTAGCTTGTAGCTTGAGACTACTTCCGCGAAGCGGCTGCTTTCACACTACGCTGACGCATCGCTTCGAACAAGCAGACGCCCGTCGCGACAGAAACGTTCAGGCTGCTGACGCTGCCTGCCATCGGCAGACGCACCAGATAGTCGCAGTGCTCACGGGTCAGGCGACGCATACCCTTGCCTTCGGCACCCATGATGATGATCGTCGGCCCGGTGAGGTCCTGCTGATACAGCTCCTGCTCGGCTTCACCGGCGGTACCCACGACCCACAGGCCACGCTGCTGGAGTTTTTCCAGACTGCGTGCCAGGTTGGTCACGGCCACCAGCGGAATGACTTCCGCCGCGCCGCACGCCACTTTACGCACGGCAGGCGTCAAGGTCGCTGACTTGTCCTTGGGCACAATGACCGCCAGCGCACCGGCCGCATCGGCAGTACGCAGGCAGGCGCCCAGGTTGTGCGGATCCGTTACACCGTCGAGCACCAGAATCAGCGGTGCGCCTTCGGTACGGTCCAGCAACTCGTCAAGCATGGCTTCGCCCCATACCTGACTCGGACTGACATCGGCGACCACGCCCTGATGCACACCCTCGACCCAGGCATCCATCTCACGACGCTCGGCCTGCCCGAGCGTAACGCGATTCTGACCAGCCAGCTCGACGATGACCTGCACACGCGGGTCATTTCGGCCTTCAGCCAGCCAGATATGCTTGACCCGCTTGGGGTGGTGACGCAGCAACGCTTCTACGGCATGCACACCGTAGATTTTTTCCAACTGACTCATGACTTGGCCTTTTTACGCGACCCGCCACTTTTCGCGGCAGGAGCCGAGCCCGACCTGGACGGGCCCTTACGGTGTTTAGTGGGTTTCGATGCCGAGCCACCGGACTTGTCGGACTTGCCCGACGATGCCTTGCCACTGGTCTTGGCCTGCTCAAGCAGCGCCTTTTTCATTTCCCGGCTTTTGCGAACTTCCGCATTCTTGGCAGCGGCATCGCCGGGACGATAGGCCTCGGACACCGCTTCCTTGGCAGAGGCGCCGCGACGCCCGGTCGGCTTGGCCGCAGCCTTGGCCTTTTCGGCAGCAGGTGCAGGTGCCGTTTCCTGACCACGACGCTTGCGACCAACAGGCGCGCTGGTGGTCTTTTCAGACATTTCAAAGTCGATCTTGCGCTCATCCAGATCAACGCGCATGACGCGCACTTCGACGGTATCGCCCAGACGGAAGCTACGACCGCTACGCTCACCCGCCAAACGGTGATGAACAGGGTCGAAATGGTAGTAATCGTCCGGCAGAGCCGTCACGTGCACCAGGCCCTCGACATAGATATCGGTCAGCTCGACGAACAGACCAAAACCGGTCACCGCCGTGATCACCCCCGGGAACGACTCACCCACGCGGTCCTTCATGAACTCGCACTTGAGCCAGTTGACCACATCACGGGTGGCTTCATCGGCACGGCGCTCACTCATCGAGCACTGTTCGCCCAGTTGCTCCAGTATCGCTTCGTCGTAAGGGTAGATGCGCGCCTTCGGAATCGTGGCGGCACCGGCACGGCGCACATGCGGCGTGTCCTGCTTCGAGCGGATCACGCTGCGAATGGCACGGTGCGTGAGCAGGTCGGGATAACGGCGAATCGGCGAAGTGAAGTGCGTGTACGCCTCGTAATTCAGGCCGAAGTGGCCGTTGTTGTCCGAGGTGTACACCGCCTGACTCAACGAACGCAGCATGACCGTCTGGATGAGGTGGTAATCCGGACGATCGCGCACGGTTTCAAGCAGTGCCTGATAGTCCTTCGGCGTCGGACCTTCCTTGCCCTTGTGCAGCGACAGGCCAAGCTCGCCCAGGAAAGCACGCAGTTTTTCCAGGCGCTCCGGCGGCGGACCGTCGTGAACGCGGTACAGCGCAGGGATTTCGTGCTTCTTCAGGAACTCGGCCGTGGCCACGTTCGCAGCCAGCATGCACTCTTCGATCAGCTTGTGCGCATCATTGCGGGTCGTCGGGCGGATTTCGGCAATCTTGCGCTCGGAACCGAAGATGATCCGGGTTTCCTGAGTCTCGAAATCAATCGCACCACGTACATGGCGAGCGCCCAGCAGCACCTTGTACAAGGCGTAAAGCTGCTTGAGATGCGGAACCACCTCGGCGTACTCACCACGCAAGGTCTTGGCGTCGGCTGACTTCGGATGCTCCAGGATCGTGCTGACCTTGTTGTAGGTCAGGCGGGCGTGGGAGTGAATCACCGCCTCGTAGAACACGTAGTCGGTCATTTCGCCGGTCTTGGAGATGGTCATCTCACACACCATGGCCAGACGATCGACAAGCGGGTTCAGCGAGCAAAGCCCATTGGAGAGCTGTTCCGGCAGCATCGGCACGACACGCTCGGGGAAGTACACCGAGTTGCCACGCACCTGCGACTCGGCGTCCAGCGCCGAACCGATCTTCACGTAGCTCGATACGTCGGCAATCGCCACGTAGAGCTTCCAGCCACCCGAGAACAGGCGCAGCTTGCCGGGTCTGGCCTCACAGTAGACGGCATCGTCGAAGTCGCGGGCGTCTTCACCGTCGATGGTCACGAAAGGCAGGTGACGCAGGTCGACGCGGTTTTCCTTGTCCTTCTCTTCCACTTCCGGCTTGAGCTTGCCCGCTTCCTTGAGCACGGCTTCAGGCCAGACATGGGGAATGTCGTAGGTGCGCAGCGCAACATCGATTTCCATACCGGGGGCCATGTAGTTGCCCACCACTTCGATAATGTCACCCTGCGGCTGGAAACGCGGCGTAGGCCAATGGGTGATTTTCACCTCGACGAACTGGCCGATCTTCGCGTTGTTGTTGCGCCCGGGCGTAACCAGCACTTCCTGCTGGACTTTCGGGTTGTCTGGAATGACGAAGCCGATGCCGCTCTCTTCAAAGTAACGGCCCACGATGGTTTCGTGAGCACGGGACACGACTTCAACGATGACACCTTCACGGCGGCCGCGACGATCGAGGCCGGAAACGCGCGCCAGGGCACGGTCGCCATCGAACACCAGGCGCATTTGAGCAGGGCTCATGAAGAGGTCGTCGGAGCCGTCGTCCGGCACCAGGAAGCCAAAACCATCGCGGTGCCCGGTAATGCGACCCAGGATCAGGTCCAGCTTGTCCACCGGCGCGTAGGTTCCGCGGCGGGTGTAGATCAATTGCGCATCGCGCTCCATTGCCCGCAGGCGACGGCGCAAGGCCTCGAACTGATCTTCGGTGGTCAGACCGAACTCTTCGACCAGTTGCTCGCGACTCGCCGGCGAACCACGCTCGGCAAGGTGCTGCAGAATCAGCTCACGGCTGGGAATAGGGTTTTCGTATTTTTCCGCTTCACGAGCGGCCTCGGGATCGAGGGACTGCCAATCGGCCATTAGAGAGTTTTCACCTTGTCTATATGCGGGTTAGTTTGGCATACACCTATTGAAACGGGAAATTTCAGACTCAAACGCCCCACTAAAAAACCTTCTGAAGGTTACGGAAAAGCGTTTTGGGCAGCATTCACGATTTTTTCCAATTATTTTTAACAACAGGGGTTTACAGCTCAAAAGGCGCTCCGTATAGTGCGCGCCATCGACAGGCACACACCTCTCGATAATGCCCAGATGGTGAAATTGGTAGACACGCCAGCTTCAGGTGCTGGTGGCCGCAAGGCCGTGGAAGTTCGAGTCTTCTTCTGGGCACCACATTCAGAGCTGTAGATTACTTCAATCTTCAGACTCCCACAAAAACCCGCGAAAGCGGGTTTTTGCATTTCAGGGTTTTGATTATTAAAACCAAAACAGGGGTTTACAGATCGAATCACTGTCCGTATAGTGCGCCCCATCGACAGCGTACAGCGCTGAAGATGCTGCCCAGATGGTGAAATTGGTAGACACGCCAGCTTCAGGTGCTGGTGGCCGCAAGGCCGTGGAAGTTCGAGTCTTCTTCTGGGCACCAATTCAACGAAACCGAGCCTTGTGCTCGGTTTTGTGCTTTTCGGGGTTTGAAACCGTAGGAACGAATTCATTCGCGAAGCGGTTGTGGTTCAACCCAGACCTTCGCGAATGAATTCGCTCCCACATTCTTACGCTCGGAACTGCCCCAGGCTGGCCTTCAACTGTGCAGCCAGGCCATCGAGCACCTTGCCACTCGCCGTCGTTTCCACTACCGCCCTTGCTGCACGCTCGGCCTGGGCATGAATCACCTCAACCCGACCACGCACCGCCTGAGCACCTTCGGCCTGATGCTCGGCCGCCCTGGTTGCCAACCCGATGGCCGCATGCACCTGCTCGACGGACTCCTGCACCGTCTGTTGCAGTTTGGCACTGTCGCGAAGCACCGAAAGCCCTTCCTTGGCCTGACGCCCGGCAAGGCCGATAGCCGCCACGGCTTCCTTGGCTCCGCGCTGCAATGCGCCGATATGCTCTTGAATGTCTCCGGTAGAGCTTTGCGTCTTGCTGGCCAGCGCTCGAACCTCATCGGCCACCACCGCAAAGCCACGCCCCGTCTCGCCCGCCCTCGCCGCCTCGATTGCAGCGTTCAGGGCCAGCAGGTTGGTTTGCTCGGCAATCCCGTGGATGACCTCCAGCACAACCTCGATCTGCTCGCTTTGCTGCGCCAGACGCTCAATGACCTGAGCCCCGGTTTCTACCTGACCGGCCAGCGCTTCGATCAAGCCGCCCACCTGATTGGAAGTCCGCGTGTTCTCGTCGGTCGCCTGCTTGATATCGACCACCTGTTGCAAGGCGGCCTGCATGGCATTGCTTTCCGACTGCGCCTCATCGGCCATCTGTTCCAATGCCTTGAGGCTGGCCGCCACTTCATCACGCTGCAATTCTGCCGCCGCATCGGCCCCGGCATTTCGCTCGCTCATCACACCGATTTCGACACCCGTACGCTGAGCCACCTCACCCGCCTCACGGACGATAGGCTGAAGCTTGTCGATGAAACGGTTGACCGCCGCCGACATGTCACCGATCTCATCATTGCTGTCGAGCCTGACACGCTTGGTCAGATCACCTTCACCCGCAGCGAGATCATTCAACGCCGCAATCAGCATGTGCAGCTTGCTGACCACCCGGCGTCCAAGCACCACGGCCACCAACAGCAACACACCCAGCCCTACCAATGCCAGCCCCAACCCGATCCGCCAGCGAAGATCCTCGGCCGCCCCCTGAACGGCAAGGCTGGTATTGCTCGCCATGGCCGTGGCCGCCGATTGAGCCGATTGCAAACGGTTACGCAGTGCCGCCGCGCTGTCTTTCGACGCATCGGCCAGGCTTTCTGAAACCAGTTGCTCGCCACTGGCGATAAGGGACGAGAAGCGCTTGTCCAGCGCGACCAGGCTTTCCTCGACCGTCGCCGTGGAAACCCCCATGCGCACCTTGCCGATTTCCACGCCATTGGGGCTGATGGCCGCCTCGACGTAATAGACAGAAGGATCGGTTTTCGCGGCATTCAGGACCTTGTCCATGGCCCGCTCGCCTTCCCCCTTGGCCAGCAGCGCCTTGATCAGGACGTTGTCCCGATTGAGGTAGCGGGTCAGGTGCTCACCGGCCGCATCGTCATAGACGACAAACAGCACATTGGGATTGCGTTGCGCACGACGCGCGAATTCAGACAGCGTAGGCGTGTCGTTATCCCACATGGCACGCGGAGCCACCGCCGCCAGCAGTTCGGCCATGTCGGTGGCCGAATCCTTGAGGTTTTTTTCCAGCGTGGCACGCAGATGCCCCTGCTCATCCTTGAGGCGTGTCGACAGACCCGCACTCAAGCGCTGACGCGTGTTGGCAGAAAGCGCATCAAGACTTGATGTCACCTCGCTACTCGCCTGCTCAAGCTCGGAAGATAAATGTTGCGAATCTACCCCCAGACGACTGGCAAGATCCGCCTCAAGAGCCGTGACAGTGCTCCGGGTAAGAGCAACGGCAACCAGCACCTGCACCAAAAGGGCAATGCCCAGCGCGATGAAAACCGGACGCAGCAAGCGGCTGCGTAAAAGAGAGAGCACAGCTGACACAGGAGAATCCCTCCACCTTGGGTGACATTAAAATAATGGCACTTTTTTTGACGCTTTCTGTGTAGCAAGCGTCGTGCCGTTCGGCAAGTGCAATCCCGCACCCCGTATACCGAACAGCTGAAAATAAAAAAGGGCCGCACGAGGCGACCCTTCTTTAGTAGCTCAACGAGCCCGATCAGGCAAACGGATGACGCAGAACGATGGTTTCGTTGCGGTCAGGGCCGGTGGAGATGATGTCGATAGGCGCACCTACCAGCTCTTCCACACGCTTGATGTAGGCACGCGCGTTGGCAGGCAGCTCTTCCAGGGTCTTGGCACCCAGCGTGGATTCGCTCCAGCCCGGCATCTGCTCGTAGACCGGACGCAGGCCGTTGTAGCTGTCGGCATCGGTAGGCGCTTCGATGACGGCACCGTCTTCGTTCTCGTAGCCGACGCAGATGTTGATGGTTTCCAGACCGTCGAGTACGTCCAGCTTGGTCAGGCACAGGCCCGAGATGCTATTGATCTCGATGGCACGACGCAGGATGACCGCGTCGAACCAGCCACAACGACGGGCACGACCGGTGGTAGCACCGAACTCGTGGCCACGCTTGGCCAGGAAAGCACCCACGTCGTCGAACAGCTCAGTCGGGAAAGGACCCGAACCAACGCGAGTGGTGTAGGCCTTGGTGATACCCAGGATGTAATCCAGGTACATCGGACCAAAACCCGAACCGGTCGCGATACCACCGGCCGTGGTGTTGGAGCTGGTGACGTACGGGTAGGTACCGTGGTCGATGTCCAGCAGGGAACCTTGAGCACCCTCGAACATGATGTCCTTGCCATCGCGACGCATCTCATGCAGCGCAGCAGTGACGTCGAGCATCATCGGCTTGAGCTGCTCGGCGTATTCCATGCACTCGTCGAGCGTCTTCTGGAAGTCGATGGCAGGCTCTTTGTAGTAATTGACCAGCACGAAGTTGTGATAGTCGAGCAACTCGCCCAGCTTGGCCGCGAAACGCTCACGGTGGAACAGATCGCCGACGCGCAGGCCGCGACGCGCAACCTTGTCTTCGTAAGCCGGGCCGATACCGCGACCGGTCGTGCCGATCTTCAGTTCGCCACGGGCTTTTTCACGCGCCTGATCCAGCGCAACGTGGTACGACAGGATCAGCGGGCAGGAAGGGCTGATGCGCAGGCGCTCGCGCACCGGAATGCCTTTCTCTTCCAGCTTGATGATTTCGCGCATGAGCGCATCGGGTGCAACCACCACACCGTTACCGATCAGGCACTGCACGCCTTCGCGCAGTACACCGGACGGAATCAGGTGCAATACGGTCTTCTCGCCATCGATCACCAGAGTGTGACCTGCGTTGTGGCCGCCCTGATAGCGAACCACGGCGGTAGCATGTTCGGTCAGCAGATCAACGATCTTGCCTTTGCCCTCATCACCCCACTGGGTGCCCAGGACTACGACATTCTTACCCATAACACTTGTCCTCATTCACGCAAACTGGGTGCCGGCGGCGGCCGGCAGGAATACTCAAGAAGCCAGCGGCATTACCTGCCAACGCTCGCCATGCTGAATCAATTGCCGATCACAGTCGGCCTCACGCGCTGCACTCACTTGCTGCCCAGGCAAAGCCTGAACCACACGCTGCCCCTCGCTGCGCAACTGGCAGACCGCCTGCCAGAGCGCCGCATCCGTACTGTCCGGCATCCAGATACCGCCGGATGGCAGTTCGATTTCCGCACGCCCCAATGTCACCAGGGTTTTCAGGTCCGTGGAGAAGCCGGTCGCCGGACGGGCGCGACCGAAGTCGGCACCGATATCATCATAACGACCGCCCTGAGCGATCGATTGACCCACGCCCGGTACGAACACCGCAAATACCACACCTGTATGGTAGTGGTAACCGCGCAGCTCACCGAGGTCGAAATACAGAGGCAACTGCGGGAAGCGGGCCGAGAGGCGATCGGCGATGGTCAGCAGATCGTCCAGCGCCGCCAGCACAGGCGCAGGCGCATTGGCCAGGCGATCACGCGCAGCCGCCAACACTTCGCGACCACCACACAGGTCGACCAGCGCACGCAGCATATTAGCCAGTTCTTGCGGCAGATCGGCCGTCAGGGCAATCACTTCGTCGATGGCCTTGCGTTGCAGCGCATCGAAAAGCTGCTGCTCGACCTCACCGGACAGACCGGCAGCACGCGCCAGGCCACGGTAGATGCCGACATGCCCCAGGTCCATGTGGACATCGGGCACATCTGCCAGTTGCAGCATCGCCAGCATCAGGCTGATGACTTCGACATCGCTGCTCGGGCTTGCATCGCCATACAACTCGGCACCCAGCTGGATCGGGCTGCGCGAGGATGACAGCGCACGCGGCTGGGCGTGCAGGACGCTGCCGGCATAGCAGAGACGGCTTGGCCCTTCACGCTTGAGGGTATGCGCATCGATACGTGCAACCTGTGGCGTGATGTCGGCCCGAAAGCCCATCTGCCGACCCGACTGCGGATCCACCACCTTGAAGGTGCGCAGATCCAGATCGGAGCCTGCTCCGGTGAGCAGGGACTCCAGGTATTCGATATGCGGGGTGACGACAAACTCATAGCCCCAGCTCTGGAACAGATCCAACACCTGACGACGCGCTACTTCGATACGCGCCGCCTCTGGTGGCAGTACTTCTTCGATGCCATCTGGTAGCAGCCAGCGGTCAACCGTTGCCATTACGCCATTCCCCTATGGTCCGGGTGGCCAGCCCTGAGGCAAGCCTTGAGTGAAGCAGAGAGCGGTCGCCCCGTATGACGGGCACGACAAACACCGAGACAGCCCTTGCAGACCGCTCTCCTCGAAAAATCTTGCCGCCTGCCAAAGCAACTGCGGCCAATCAATCGTGCAGACGCAAAAAAGCCGGGAATTTCCCGGCTGCCGCATCATACACACGTTTTACCGTACGATCACCCCACCGGGCGGTTTTGCCGCCCAGTGGGGATGATGAATTACGGCTTGGCTTTCTCCAGGAAGCGGAAGAACTCGCTTTTCGGATCAAGCACCATCACGTCGCTCTTGTTCGCAAAGCTTTCGCGATAGGCACGCAGGCTACGGTAGAACGCGTAGAAATCCTGGTCCTGGCCATAAGCCTTCGAGTAGATCGCAGCCGCCTGGGCATCGCCATCACCACGTGTCTCTTCAGACTCGCGATAGGCTTCTGCCAGCAGCACGCGACGCTGACGATCGGCATCGGCACGAATACCTTCTGCCAGCTCGTTACCCTTGGCACGGTGCTCACGGGCTTCACGCTCACGTTCGGTGCTCATGCGCTCGAACACACTGCGGTTGACTTCCTTCGGCAGATCGATGGCCTTGACCCGGACATCGATCACTTCGATACCCAGCTCTTTCTCGGCCATCCGGTTCAGGGAACCGGTGATGTCAGACATCAGTGCGTCACGCTCACCCGACACGACTTCGTGCAGGGTGCGCTTACCGAACTGGTCGCGCAGACCGGACTCCAGACGACGCGACAGACGTTCATCGGCAATCTGCTTGAGGCCGGAAGTCGCGGTGTAGAAACGCTCCGCATCCTTCACGCGCCACTTGGCATAGGCATCGACCATGACGGCTTTCTTTTCCAGCGTCAGGAAACGCTGGGTAGGCGCATCGAGCGTCAGCAAACGACCATCGAACTTGCGCACCTGGTTCATGTAAGGAATCTTCACATGAAGGCCCGGCGGCACATCAGCCTCTACCACACGACCGAATTGCAGCAGAACCGCACGCTCGGTCTGGGACACGACATAAAGGCTGTTCCAGGCCACGATTGCCAGCACGACGCCGACAATCAGGGTGATCAGTGATTTATTGCTCATCAACGGCTCTCCCTGGTACGCACGTCACGCTGCTGAATATCGGTAGCCCGGGCACCGACATCAGTTCCAGTCGTGGACGAACCACCGCTAACCGATGGATTACCGGCACCGCCACGACTGCTTTCGATCATCTTGTCGAGCGGCAGGTAAAGCAGATTGTTCTGGCCTTTGTCACCGGTCACAAGCACCTTGCTGGTGTTGCTGAAGACTTCCTGCATGGTGTCCAGGTACAGACGCTGACGGGTGACCTCAGGGGCCTTGCGGTATTCGGCAACCAGCTTGGTAAAGCGATCCGCCTCACCCTTGGCACGGGAAACCACTTCGTCGCGATAACCATTGGCATCTTCAATAATGCGCTGGGCCTGACCACGCGCCTCAGGAATCACACCGTTGGCGTAGCTTTCGGCCTGATTGCGTGCACGCTGCTCGTCTTCACGGGCACGGATCACGTCATCGAAGGCTTCCTGCACTTCACGCGGAGCAGCAGCGCTCTGCACGTTCACCTGGGTAATGGTGATACCGGTGCGGTAGGTATCGAGGAAACGCTGCAGGCGCTCCTTGATTTCGCTGGCCATCAGTTCACGACCTTCGGTCAGCACCTGATCCATCGCCGTGGAACCCACGACATGGCGCAGAGCACTTTCGGTCGCGTGCTGCAGACTGATTTCAGGCTGATCGACGTTCAGCACGAAATCCTGCAGGTTGCTGATCTTGTACTGTACGGTCAGCGGCACTTCGACGATGTTTTCGTCTTCGGTCAGCATCTGACCCTGTTTGCTGTAGGCACGTTCGCGAGTGACGTTTTCCATGTACTTGCGATCGAACGGCGGGAAATAGATATTCAGACCCGAACCGACGGTTTCGTAGTATTGGCCAAAACGCAATACGACAGCCTGCTCCTGCTCATCAACGACATAAACGGCGTTGTACAGCCAGAAAGCAAACAGCACGACCAGACCGATGCCCAGCAGGCCGAAGCCGCCACCACCGCCCGAACCGCCACCATTTCCATCACTGCTGCGTTTCTTTCCGCCGCCGAACAACCCATTCAGGCTTTCCTGCAGCTTACGGAAGGCCTCGTCGAGATCAGGTGGTCCCTTGCGGTCGCCGCCACGGCGTTTTCCACCCCAGGGATCTTGATTATTCGAGTTGCCACCCGGCTCATTCCAAGCCATAGCGCTCTCCATCTGATAAAGCAAAGACGCGCCCGCGGCGCGCCGCCCCATGCTACAGAATGCCCGTTAAAGCCGTACAATGGCTTTAGCGCGCTTTTATTGCAAAGTGTGTTGCTCAATGAACTCCAGTGGCTGCTGTCCTTCGCGACTCACCAGACGATTCAATTCAACTCTCGGCAAACGTACTGCCAACAGGCTGGCACCTTCTTCGTCATGCGTTTCGCTCTGCACCGCCCCCAGCTCGAAGAACTGTGCACGCAGTCGAGCAAAACGCTGGGGCAAACGCAAGGTGCCCACAAACAAATCGTCACCGAGCAACTCGGCTACAGCCTGCTTGAGCAGGTCCAGCCCTCGACCGTCACGGGCAGACAACCAGACACGCTGCGGCTTGCCATCGGCATCGCGCTGTATCTGAGGCTCCACCCCTTCCAGCAAATCGAGTTTGTTATACACCTCGAGGATCGGCAAGCCCTCGGCCCCGATCTCGCCCAGCACCGCCATGACCTGTTCGATCTGTGACATGCGCTCCGGCTCGTGGGAGTCGATGACATGCAGCAGCAGGTCCGAGTTGCTCGATTCCTCGAGCGTTGCCCGGAAGGCCTCGACCAGCTTGTGCGGCAGATGGCGGATGAACCCCACCGTGTCGGCCAGCACGATCGGCCCCAGGTCGTCGAGTTGCAGACGGCGCAGGGTCGGGTCGAGGGTGGCGAACAATTGGTCGGCCGCAAACACTTCGGAATCGGTCACGGCATTGAACAGGGTCGATTTGCCGGCGTTGGTATAGCCCACCAGTGAAACCGAAGGAATATCGGCGCGTCGCCGCCCTCTGCGGGCCTGATCGCGCTGACTGCGAACCTTTTCCAGACGCCCCTTGATCTGACGCAGACGAATCCGGAGCAGACGGCGGTCCGTTTCGAGCTGGGTTTCACCCGGCCCACGCAGACCGATACCCCCCTTTTGCCGCTCAAGGTGAGTCCAGCCACGCACCAGACGGGTACTCATATGCTCAAGCTGGGCCAGCTCGACCTGCAACTTGCCTTCGTGAGTACGCGCACGTTGCGCAAAGATGTCCAGAATCAGACCGGTGCGGTCCAGCACGCGACACTCGAAGACACGTTCGAGGTTACGTTCCTGGCTGGGCGTGAGGGTGTGATTGAAAATCACCAGATCTACCTGTTCGGCCTTGACCTGGTCGCGAAGCTCTTCGACCTTGCCAGTGCCAATCAGGTATTTGGCCGATGGCCGATGACGCGGCACGTTGATAAACGCGACGGTATCGGCACCTGCCGATATGGCCAACTCCTGAAACTCCTGCGGATCTTCGCGCGCCTCAGGGTCTTGACCATCCAGATGAACGAGAATGGCCCGTTCACCACCACTGTGGCGCTCAAAGAACAAGGCAGACTCCTATCAGGCGTTACCTGGCTCAGCATCACCCGCATCGGAATCGGTAGCGCTAGGCAGGCGGATTGGACGAACCGGAACAACAGTAGAAATAGCGTGCTTGTAGACCATTTGGCTGACAGTGTTTTTCAGCAAAATGACGAACTGGTCAAAAGACTCGATCGTGCCTTGCAGCTTGATACCGTTTACCAGGTAGATCGAAACCCCGACCTTTTCTTTACGTAAGGTGTTCAGGTAAGGGTCTTGTAGCGAATGCCCTTTTGACATGTGCCGCACTCCTTTAAGGATCAATAATAATAAAACGAATTCAATTGGCTAAAACCGCCACCCCCCAAGGATAGACGGCTATTGCAAGGACTCAGCTCAATATGGAGACCGATCCCAAGTATTTCAAGGCGCGTGGCAGATTGTCGCAAGCCAGGCTGTCCAACCAGTGTAAATTCTCCCAACTGCGTAGCCAGGTGAACTGCCGCTTGGCCAGTTGACGCGTTGCAATGATGCCCCGCTCCTGCATTTCATCCCGGGTCAGCTTTCCATCCAGGTGATCCCAGACCTGGCGATAACCGACAGCTCTTATCGATGGCAACCCTGAATGAAGGTCTCCTCTTGAGCGCAAGGCCAGTACTTCGTCCAGGAATCCCTGGTCCAGCATTTGCAGAAAACGTAGTGCGATACGGTCATGTAACACCTTGCGATCAACCGGAGCAATCGCAAGGCTGGCGACAGTATAGGGCAATTGCTGGCGTCCCGACGCAGCAGCCTGGGCACTTTGCACAGATTGTTGCTCCCGATGCGCCGTCATGTTCATTCCGCTGACACGATAAACCTCAAGAGCCCGGATCAGACGCTGGGGATCATTGGGGTGAATACGGGCCGCCGATACAGGGTCCACGGCGGCCAGTTCATCGTGCAGCGCCTGCCAGCCTTCGGTCCGGGCACGTGCTTCCAGCTCGGCCCTGACCTGCGCATCGGCAGCCGGCATATCTGCCAGACCGTCCAATAGAGCCTTGAAATACAACATAGTGCCGCCGACCAGCAAAGGAATATTCCCGCGGGCCGTGATTTCAGCCATGGCCGCCAGGGCGTCCGTGCGGAAATCGGAGGCGCTATAGCTTTGCGAAGGGTCGAGAATATCGATCAACCGGTGTGGAAACTCGGCCAGTTGCTCACGAGAAGGCTTGGCCGTGCCGATATCCATACCACGATAGACCAGCGCCGAATCGACACTGATCAGCTCGCAAGGCAGGACTTTGGTCAGCTCAATGGCCAGATCGGTCTTGCCGGCAGCCGTTGGCCCCATGAGAAAGATGGCCGGAGGTAAGGCATTCATTCAGCGACCGCGCAGGAAGAGTTTGTCCAGATCGTCCAGCCCCATCTGGGTCCAGGTCGGTCGACCATGATTGCACTGGCCGCTGCGCTCGGTATTCTCCATATCGCGCAGCAAGCCGTTCATTTCCGGGATAGCCAGACGACGGTTGGCCCGAACGGCACCATGACAGGCCATGGTGCCCAGCAGTTCGTTGATATGCGCCTGCACCCGGTCGCTGGTGCCGTATTCCATCAAATCGGCCAGCACATCACTGACCAGACGATTCGCCTCGGCCTGCTTGAGCAAGGCCGGAATCTGCCGGATAGCGAGGGTTTCCGGGCCAAGGCGCTGCAACTCGAAGCCTAGACGCTGGAAAGTCGCAATGTGCTCTTCCGCGCAATCGGCTTCACGCTGGCTGACCGCCAGGGATTCAGGCACCAACAGCGGTTGACCGCTCAGGCCTTCGCTGGCCATGGCGATCTTCAGACGCTCGTACATGATCCGCTCGTGGGCGGCATGCATGTCCACCAGCACCAGCCCGTGGGCGTTCTCGGCCAGGATATAGATACCCTTGAGCTGCGCCAGCGCGTAACCCAGAGGCGGGATATCGCTTTGCGATTCGGGCAGGGCAACCGGTGCCGCATCGGGCAGCGGCGCGAAGAACTCACGATAGGCACTTTGTGCTTCGGCCGCAGGCAACGCCGACGCCGGGCGCGGCGAATACTGATATTGATAGCCACCACTGCCGCCCGAACCGCCTGACGCCGGTCGCGCATAAGGCTCGCCCTGCGGCTGCTCCAGCACATTGTTCGCCAGACGCATTTCACCCTGTGGCCCGAACTCCCCGGCCATCTGCCCGGTAGGACGTTCAACCACAGGTATCGGCGCACTGGTCAACTGATCGTCGGGGCGTACATCGCCCAGGGCACGGTGCAGAGTCCCGTACAGGAAGTCATGCACCATGCGGCCATCACGGAAGCGCACTTCGTGCTTGGTCGGGTGGACGTTCACGTCCACTGCCGCCGGGTCCAGCTCAAAGAACAGCACGAACGTCGGATGGCGACCGTTGAACAGCACATCGCGATACGCCTGCCGGACAGCGTGAGCCACCAGCTTGTCGCGAACGGCGCGGCCATTGACGAAAAAATACTGAAGGTCCGCCTGACTGCGCGAGAAGGTCGGCAACCCTACCCAGCCCCACAGGTGCAGGCCATTGCGTTCGATTTCTATCGGCAGCGCCTGCTCCAGAAAGCCCGAACCGCAGATCGCACCGACACGACGCGCCCGTGCGGTGTCGTCATGAGCCTCATGCAGGCTGAGCACGCTTTTGCCGTTATGACGCAAATGGAAGGCGACATCGAAGCGCGCCAGCGCCATGCGCTTGATGACTTCCTGAAGGTGGTCGAACTCGGTCTTTTCGGCCTTGAGAAACTTGCGACGTGCCGGAGTATTGAAAAACAGGTCGCGGACTTCCACCGACGTACCGACCGGATGCGCGGCGGGTTGCACGCGAGGCGCCATGTCGCGGCCTTCGGTTTCAACCTGCCAGGCCTTGTCGGCATCACGGGTACGGGAAGTCAGGGTCAGGCGCGCAACCGAGCTGATCGATGCCAGCGCCTCGCCACGAAACCCCAGGCTCATGACCCGCTCAAGGTCTTCCAGTTCGCGAATCTTGCTGGTGGCGTGACGCGCCAGTGCCAGCGGCAAGTCATCGGCAGAAATACCGCTGCCGTCGTCGCGCACCTTCAGCAGCTTGACCCCGGCCTGTTCGACATCGACGTCAATACGGCGGGCACCGGAATCCAGGCTGTTTTCCAACAGTTCCTTGATGACCGAGGCCGGTCGCTCCACCACCTCGCCCGCTGCAATCTGGTTGGCCAGCCGCGGGCTGAGCAGTTCGATCCGGGCGGCGTTCAAGGCCGTAGTGGCGGCTTCGGACGGCTCACCGTCGAGAAGAAGATCACTCATTATTGCGCCGCGACCTCCGTGCTCGGAATGCTCAGATCCTGGCCGATGCGCAAGGCATCGGTCTTCAGGTTATTGGCACTGCGCAAGGTCGACACACTCATGTCGTAACGGGCGGCCACCATCGCCAGGGTTTCCCCGGAACGCACGACATGGGTACGAGGCCCTTGTGCCAGCTTGCCGTTATCCCGCAACCAGGCAATGTAGGTCCCTTGAGGCGGGTTTTGCTGGAAGAACTGCTTGACCCCCGAGTTGATCGAGCGCGCCAGGGCCTGCTGATGGGAAGCCGTGGTCAACTTGTTCGCTTCGTTGGCGTTGGAGATGAAACCGGTCTCCACCAGGATCGACGGAATGTCCGGGGACTTGAGCACCATGAACCCGGCCTGCTCGACACGGGACTTGTGCAGCGACGTCACCCGACCGATGTTACTCAACACCTTTTGCCCGACGTTCAGGCTCGACGACAGCGAAGCGGTCATCGACAGGTCCAGCAGCACGCCGGCCAGCATCCGGTCCTTGTCGTCGAGGCTCACCGCACCGGCACCACCGATCAGGTCGGAACGGTTTTCACTGTCGGCCAGCCAACGCGCTGTCTCGGAGGTCGCGCCCTTATCGGACAAGGCAAACACCGACGCACCGAAAGCTGCCCTGGACGGAGCCGCGTCGGCATGAATGGAGACAAACAGGTCTGCGCCCTTGGCGCGAGCGATTTCCGTACGCTTACGCAATGGAATGAAATAGTCGCCGGTACGCGTCAGCTCGGCGCGATACCCCTTTTCGGCATTGACCTGACGCTGCAACTCCTTGGCAATGGAGAGCACGACGTTTTTTTCCTGCTGCCCGCTGCCGCCCGAAGCACCAGGGTCCTCGCCACCGTGGCCGGCATCGATCACGACCACGATGTCACGCTTGCCGTTAGGCACCGGCGCCAGCTTGATTTCAGGCTTGGCAGGACTCACCGGAACGGCAGGCGCCGTATTGGCAACGTTGTCCGGAATGGTGGGAGTCGGGTTGGCATCGGCCGGATTGTCGAACAGGTCCACCACCAGACGGTTGCCGTATTGCTGGTTCGGGGCCAGGGTGAAGCTTTTGGGGGTCACGACCTTTTTCAGGTCGATGACGACCCGAAGATCGGTTGGCGTGCGCTGGGCCGAGCGCAGGCTGGTAATCGGCGTGTTGGCCGTTGCTACGTCAAGAGACCCGGCCAGGGTCGCACCATTGATGTCGATGACCAGACGATCGGGCGACGTCAGCGTGAACACGTTGTGCTGGACAGGGCCCGACAGATCGAAGACCAGCCGGGTGTTATCCGGCGCACGCCATAAGCGGACACTTCGTACTTGCGTAGCGGCCAGCGCTTCGACGGCAAAGGCCATCAACAGCAGCCCCACTACAGTAACCCGCGCGCGCATGCGCATACCTGACCCCATATCTATTTGAATTCCAACGCCAAAGTGGCACACCAGGTTTCGCCACGCGAACCTTGCGGGCTCAATGTTACAGAACGACCTTGCTCGTGCGGCCTAATGGTAATGGTCAGGTCAGGCTTTGGCAAAAAGCCTGTGCCCCGCCGAGGCCATTCGACCAGGCAAAGCGCCCCGCCATCGAAGTAATCCCGCACGCCCATGTACTCCAGCTCTTCCGGATCTACCAGACGATACAGGTCGAAGTGAAAGGCACGTATCGAGCCGATTTCATAAGGCTCGACCAGGGTGAACGTAGGACTCTTGACCGCCCCGACATGCCCCAGGCCACGGATCAGGCCTCGCGACAGGGTGGTCTTGCCGGCCCCCAGGTCACCCTCCAGAAAAATGACACCCACGCCTTCCGTGACCTGTCCCAGACGCGAGCCAAAGCCCATCATGGCCTCTTCGCCAGCCAAATGCAGCGTTAACTCAGACACGGTTGTAACTCCTCCAATAACTGACGAATGACTGCAATTGTATCGCTTGCCGCCAGCCCGCGACCGCCGGCACCGACCAGTTCTCCAGCCCGGGCATGCAGCCAGACACCGAGACAGGCAGCCTCGAACGGTGCCAGATGTTGTGCCATCAGCGCAGCGATCACCCCGGCCAGCACATCGCCCAGGCCAGCGGTGGCCATGGCGGGATGGCCGCGATCACACAAGGCCAGCCGCCCGTCGGCATCGGCAATCAGGCTACCACTGCCCTTGAGCACGCAGACCGCCCTGAATTTCCGGGCAAGCGCCAAGGCCGCAGCAGGGCGATCGGCCTGAACTTCACGGGTCGGAATCCCCAGAAGGCGTGCCGCCTCCCCCGGATGCGGGGTCATCACACACCCTGCCGGCAGACTCACCTGGCTGCCCGCCAGTAGATTCAGGGCATCGGCATCCCAGACCTGCGGCTTCGGGGCATCGGCAGCCGCCGACAACAGGCTTCGCCCCCAGCTCGCCTGCCCCAGACCGGGCCCGACGACCAGCACGGCAGCCGGTTCGATCAGGGCCAGCAACTGGTTGGCTGAATGTATGGCGGCACTCATGACTTCGGGCATCCGCGCCAGCGCCGCCGGTACGTGCTCGCTGCGAGTGGCCAGCGTGACCATGCCCGCACCGCTGCGCAATGCGCTTTCGGCGCTCAGCAAGGCTGCACCGCCCAGGCCATGATCACCGCCGATCACCAGCACGCGCCCATACAGGCCTTTATGGGCGGCCCGTGGACGTGGTTCCAGTAACGGCAGATTAAATGTATCCAGACGCTTCGCACTGACCGATGTCTGTGCAACCAGAGCCGCATCGGCCTGCAGGTCGTCAAAAACCAGCTCGCCAACCCGGTCGGCCGCATCACCGGTCAACAGGCCCAGCTTCATGCCGATAAAGGTCACGGTAAGATCGGCCCGCACCGCAACGCCCGTTACATGCCCGGTATCGGCACTCAGGCCCGACGGAATATCCACCGCTGCAACCGGAAGACCGCTGGCATTGATGGCCTCGATAGCCGACCGGTAAGGCTCACGCACCTCTCCCTTCAAACCTGTACCCAACAAGGCATCCAGCACCACGCCAGACAGCGCTTGAGCGGTCCATGGCTGAATATCGACGCCCGCTGCAACCGCCTCGCCATAAGCTGTTGCCGCATCACCCGCCAACGCGAGCGAATCGCCGACAGCCAGCACCGTCACTCGCCATCCGGCCTTGAGGGCCAGCGCCGCCACCAGATACCCATCGCCCGCATTGTTGCCACGCCCGGCCAGTACCGTCAGTTCGCCAGCCTGGGGCCAGCGCCGACGCACGGCTCGCCAGGTGGCATGGGCAGCGCGGTGCATCAATTCCAGGCCCGGCGTACCTGCGGCAATCAGCCGGGCATCAAGGTCCCGGACCTGCGCAGCACTGTACAGCGCGTCGGGTAAATGAGGTTTAGTGTCGAACATGCGTATCCGGGCTCCGATGTCTGGCAGAATTATACGCACCTTGGACCCGGTTTCTCTCTGCGCATGCCTGCTATTACTGCTGAACTTCCCACTTCCGACAACCTCATCGCCCTTGCGCAATCGATCAAGGAGTGGGGCCGTGAGCTGGGCTTTCAACAGGTCGGCATTTCCGGGCTGGATCTGGCAGAGCACGAACAGCATCTGGAACGCTGGCTCGACGCGGGCTATCACGGCGAGATGGACTATATGGCAGCCCATGGCAGCAAACGTTCCCATCCGGACGAACTGGTGCCGGGCACGCTGCGGGTGGTGTCGCTGCGCATGGACTACCTGCCGGGCGATACCGAAATGGCCCAGCGCCTGACCGAACCGGAAAAAGCCTACGTGTCGCGCTACGCGCTGGGGCGCGATTACCACAAGCTGGTCCGCAAGCGCGTCCAGCAACTGGCCGAACGTATCCAGCAAGCGATCGGGCCGTTTGGCTTCCGGGCGTTTGTAGACAGTGCGCCGGTACTGGAAAAAGCCATCGCGGAACAGGCCGGGCTGGGCTGGATAGGCAAGAACACGCTGGTGCTCAATCGCAAGGCCGGCAGCTTTTTCTTTCTGGGCGAGCTGTTCGTCGATCTGCCACTGCCTGTGGACCCGCCTCATGCCACCGAGCATTGCGGACGCTGCACGGCCTGTCTGGACATCTGTCCCACCGCAGCCTTCGTCGGCCCTTACGTGCTGGATGCCAGGCGCTGTATCTCTTACCTGACCATCGAGCTCAAGACCGCCATCCCCGAAGAGCTGCGCGCCCTGATCGGCAACCGGGTCTTTGGCTGCGATGACTGCCAGATCGTCTGCCCCTGGAACCGGTTCGCCCGCCCCACGGACCAGAACGACTTCAAACCGCGTCACAACCTGGACAATGCGGGGCTGGCCGAGTTGTTCATGTGGGACGAAGACACGTTTCTGAGCAACACCGAAGGCTCACCGCTACGCCGCGCCGGTTATGAGCGCTGGCTGCGCAATCTGGCCGTGGGACTGGGCAACGCACCGTCAACCATTCCCGTGCTCCAGGCACTGGAAGCACGCCGTGATTACCCGTCGGAGATGGTGCGCGAGCATGTGGAATGGGCGCTAAAACAACACAACCTGTAGGAGCGAATTCATTCGCAAAGGGGCAGTTCACAATCCGTGGGAGCGGTTTTAACCGCGAAAAGGCCGGTACATCCGCAAGAAATATCGGGGCAGGTATGGAGTCTTCGCGAATGAATTCGCTCCTGCTCAATGTTCGTCTTTATAGACAAACTTCGGCATTTCCCACTTGAAACGAATCGCCAGCAGGCGCAGCAGAAATCCGCCGGACAGGGTAATCAGGATTCCCTGCTCTGTTGGCAACTCCAGATAACGGCACAGCAGGAAGCACCACGCGGCAAGGAATGACACGCTGGCATAGAGTTCACGCCGGAAGATCAAGGGAATGTCGTTACAGAAGATATCCCGCAGGATGCCGCCAAACACACCGGTGATCACGCCGCACACCGCTGAGATCAGCATGCCGTGCCCGGCTTCCAGTGCCGTCATGCAGCCAATCAGGGTGAAGGCGACCAGCCCCAAGGCATCGAGCACCAGAAACAGCGAACGCAGATGGCGCATCAGCGGGGCGATGAAGATCGTGACCAGCGCCGCCACACTGGTCAGGACCAGATATTCCGGGTGCTTGACCCAGGTCAGCGGGTAATGCCCGATCAGTACATCACGCACCGAACCTCCGCCCAGTGCAGTGATACAGGCGATCAGCACCACACCGAACCAGTCCATGCCCCGACGTCCGGCAGACAGGGCACCGGTCATGGCTTCAGCGGTGATGGCAATCAGGTAAAGCATCAGCAACATGGCGGTGACACCTGCGACAAAGGCGCGCAGTCTAACCAGCGGATCAACGCACTGAAAGAGTGCAACGAAGTTTATTCACTGCACTCATGCGCCAGGTCGTTACTTGATGAAATGCTCGCGATAGAAACGCAGCTCGGCGATGGACTCGCGGATGTCATCCAGTGCCAGGTGGGTGCTGCCTTTCTTGAACTTCAGCTCCGGCGACCAGCGTGCAGCCAGTTCCTTGAGAGTGGAGACGTCCAGGTTGCGGTAGTGGAAGTAGTTTTCCAGGGTCGGCATGTGACGGTACAGGAAGCGGCGGTCCTGACAGATGCTGTTACCGCAGATCGGCGAACTGCGTTCCGGAACCCATTGCTTGATGAAGTCCAGGGTCTGCTTCTCGGCCTCAGCCATGCTGATGGTGCTTTCACGCACGCGCTGGGTCAGGCCCGATCCACCGTGTTGACGGGTGTTCCACTCGTCCATCCCGGCCAGGATCTCGTCGCTCTGATGAACCGCAATCACCGGGCCTTCGGCCAGGGTATTGAGTTCACTGTCGGTGATGATCGTGGCCATTTCGATGATGACATCGTTGTCCGGGTCCAGACCGGTCATTTCCAGATCGATCCAAATCAGGTTTTGCTTGTTCTGCATGTGACGACTCCTCGGCGTAGGAGCGCAGTTTAGCTCACCATGGCGTGCTAGACTCCGCCGATTAAATCATCCGCTCTATCGACTCGGAACACCCATGGCCAAACGCCAACTCAACCGCCGCCAGAACTGGCGCATCGAAAAGATCCAGGGCGAACGTGCTGCGCGCGCCGCAAAACGCGAAACACTGGCTCTGGAAACGCTGGAAGGTGGCGATCTCGGCCCCGAGCAGACAGGGCTGGTCATCGCGCACTTCGGCGTTCAGGTTGAAGTCGAGGCCCGGGAAGGCGAACAACAGGGTCAGGTCTTCCGCTGCCACCTGCGCGCCAACCTGCCGGCACTGGTCACAGGCGATCAGGTCGTCTGGCGCGCCGGCAATCAGGGGATTGGCGTGATCGTGGCGCAACTGCCGCGCACCACCGAACTCTGTCGCCCGGATACCCGCGGCCAGCTCAAGCCGGTGGCCGCCAACGTCGATCTGATCGTGATCGTCTTCGCGCCCATGCCGGAACCCCACGCCAACCTGATCGACCGTTATCTGGTCGCAGCCGAGCACGCTGGCATTCACCCGTTGCTGCTGCTCAACAAGGCCGACCTGATCGACGAGCAGAACGCTCCGGCGCTCAACGCCCTGCTGGCCGTATACCGGACACTGGGTTATCCGGTCATGGAAGTGTCGGCGCACCAAGGCGATGGCATGCAACAGCTGCAAGCCCGTCTCGACGGCCATATCAGCGTGTTCGTGGGGCAGTCCGGTGTGGGCAAGTCCTCGCTGGTCAACAGCCTGCTGCCGGAAGTCGGGACACGTGTCGGTCCGCTGTCGGAGTTTTCCGGCCAGGGCACCCACACCACAACCACCGCCCGCCTGTTCCACTTCCCGCGGGGCGGAGATCTGATCGACTCGCCGGGCATCCGCGAGTTTGGCCTGGGCCATGTCAGCCGCGCCGATGTGGAGGCCGGCTTCATCGAGTTCAACGACCTGATCGGCACCTGCCGTTTCCGGGACTGCAAGCATGACCGCGAACCGGGCTGCGCCCTGCTCAAGGCCCTTGAAGAGGGCCGTGTCCAGCAACAGCGCATGAACAGCTACCGCTCGATCATCGCCAGCCTGCCGCAAGACAGCTACTGAGCCGCACACAAAAACGCCGCGATGATCGCGGCGTTTTTGCATCTGTCACATGTCAGTTCCTGGCAGGCTCCGTGCGCAACGGCCCCTCTTCAAAGATATTCAGCTTTTGCCGGATCTCATGAGGCTGGGCATACGCCTGCGGATCGGGTGGCGTCGTCGTGGACGCTCCCGGAGCACCGGGGGCTGCCGGGGCCGATGGTGCAGCAGGCGTTTGAGGCGCGCCGCCGGTGTTCTGGTCACCTTCGATACGCTGCTGGGCCTTTTTGGTCAGCACGACGATGTCGATGCGGCGGTTCACCGGATTGAACGGATGCTCACGGTCATACAGCGCCGAAGATGCATATCCAACCACCCGGGCAACCTGAGGATCGGGGTAACCACCCGCCACCAGCGCACGACGCGCCGCGTTGGCACGGTTTGCCGACAGTTCCCAGTTACCGAACTCACCACTGCCCACATAAGGCTTGGCATCGGTGTGACCGCTGATGCTGATCTTGTTCGGCACCGTGCGAATGGTGTCGGCCATGGCCAGCAGAATGTCCTCGAAATACGGCTTCAGACGCGCACTGCCGGAGTCGAACATCGGCCGGTTATCGGCATCCATGATCTGGATCCGCAGGCCATCCTGCGTAATCTCGAACAGGATCTGATCCTTGAACTTCTGCAGTTGCGGGTTCTCTTCGACCTTGTTCTGCAGCTCTTGCAACAGCATCTCAAGACGCTCCTGCTCGACCTGCTCGGCCTTGGACTCGGAGGTGTCGGACTCGATCGGCACCGTATCCGGGGAAGGCGTGGTCTTGACCTCCGGGTTGATGGTCTGGTTCGGCGACATTTCAGGCGAGCCGCCCAGATCGATCACGTAAGGCGAGCCACTGTCCGTGAAGCCGACCGGGTCCTTGAAGTAACCGGCGACCGCGATCAACTGCTCAGGCGTGGCAGAAGACATCAGCCACAGCACCAGGAAGAACGCCATCATCGCTGTCGCAAAGTCAGCGAAGGCGATTTTCCAGGCACCGCCGTGGTGTCCTCCACCGAAGCGCTTGACGCGCTTGACGATTATCGGCTGATTATTTTCCATGACTTAACGACCGCGAACCGCTTGTTCCAGCTCGCTGAAGCTGGGTCGATGCGCCGGGTACAGAACCTTGCGGCCGAACTCCACGGCCAGCGAAGGCGGCATGCCGGATGCCGAAGCCACCAGCGAAGCCTTGATGCATTCATAGACGTTCATTTCTTCCTTGGCATCGTGGGCCAGGGAAGTGGCCAGCGGGCCGAAGAAGCCATAGGCCGCGAGAATACCGAAGAAGGTACCCACCAGTGCCGCACCTACGTGCATACCGATCGCCGCCTTGTCGCCGGAACCCAGGGACGCCATGGTCACCACGATACCCAGTACCGCAGCCACGATACCGAAACCGGGCATACCGTCGGCGATACCGGTAATGGCGTGGGAAGGGTGTTCGAGCTCTTCTTTCATGCTCAACAATTCCATGTCGAACAGACCTTCGAGTTCATGAGGGGCCATGTTGCCCGACGACATGATTCGCAGGTAATCGCAGATGTAGGCCGTCATGCGCGCATCCTTGAGCACGCCGGGGTATTTGGCAAAGATCGGGCTGGAAGCCGGCTCCTCGATATCCCCTTCAATGGCCATCATGCCTTCGCGACGGCTCTTGTTGAGGATCTCGTAGACCAGGCCCAGCACTTCAAGGTAGTAGGCGTGAGTGAAGCGCGTACCGAACATCTGCAAGGATTTCTTGAAGACGTGCATGGTCATATAGCCAGGGTTGGCCTGGAGGAATGCACCCAGGGCAGCACCACCGATAATCAGCACTTCATAAGGCTGAAACAGCGCTGCAAGTTTGCCATGGGACAGTACGTATCCGCCGAGCACGCTCGCGATAACGACGATGATGCCGATAATTTTAGCCATAGGTAGAAAATACTTATCGAGTCGGGTTCAGGGACATGTGCGGAAACTCTTGTTCTACGTATCGGCCTCATTGGGCCAGACTATAGTCAGTTCTTGTGAAAAACCAGTTTGTCCCTCAAACGAGGGCTTGAAAACAGCTGCTCAGCCCTTAAGAATCGCAGTCTCCACTGCCTGAAAAATTCCGCTGTAAAGGCCCTTGAATGTCGACAGCAAGCTCTTTGAAGCACTCAATACCCAAAACCATCGCTGCCTGGATCAAGCAACTGGACAGCGTAGACCTGCCTATCCCCGTGGTAAACCACGGGCATGTGCGCGAGGCGCTGAAAGACAGCCGTCGCTCATTGCGCGATATCGCCGACATGATGCAGGAAAGCCCGGAGCTGGTATTGAGCGTACTGCGTGAAGCCAACCATAAAAGCCATGGCATGGTGGAGCCCGCAGAGAGTCTTGAGATTGCAATCAATCGACTCGGACTGGCCCGCACCGAAATCCTGCTCGGACGCCTGCCGGCCAAAGAGCCACAGGACATCCCCGTCGCCTTCCGCCAGTTGATCCTCATCAGCCAGCACGCCACGCAACAGGCCAACGGCCTGTTCGCCAGCCGCCTTGCCCGGCTGTGGCAAGACATTCATCTGGGCAGCCTGCTGTTCCTGTCGCCACTCTGGCCGATGGCACTCGCCCACCCTCAGCTTCTGGAAGACTGGGAACTGCGGGTTATCCACAGAGGCGAGTCCAGTCGACAGGTCGAAAAGGAACTGTTCGGTGTCAGTCTGCTGGACCTGTGCCTGGCGCTGGCCGAGTTCTGGCGTCTGCCGGTCTGGGTCACCCGTGGCTACAAGGTGCTGATCAACGAACGCCGTGAGCTGGTCAAGGCCCTGCACATTGCCCGCGAAGATTACGACCCGCTGCATCAGCAACAGCTCATGGATGCCGACCCGAACCTGAGGCGCTGGCTGAATCAACCGGCCAATACGGTATTGCTGGGCAATGGCCTTGCCCTGTCGGCGCAGCAGGCGTGGAACACGCCCCACTGCCTGCGCTGGGAACGTCTCTCCAGCCTTTATCTGCAACAGCCACTGGAGGATGTTCAGCAGCAGGCTCACCAGAACGCCGCCAGCAGTGCCCGCATACACGCCGAGAAAGATTTGTGGCACCCCGCCGAAGCCCTGATCTGGCCCTGGGACACCCGCCGCATCCGGCGAGACAACGACCCGGCACCGCCACCGTCCACCGACGCCCTGCAACTGTGGCGCAAACACTGTGCCGAGCTGCTGACCGAACCGACACCGTTCATAAATTCCATGCACCTGACCACGGCCGCTCGCGACACGTTCATGGCCTGCGGCATGGAGCGCGTGATGCTGTTGATGGCGGACAAGACATCAGCAGTCCTGCGCGCACACCAGATTGGCGGCTTGCCAAAAGAAATCGCCGGCATGCAGTTCTCTATAAAGGAGAGTTCAGTCCTGCAACGCCTGCTGGCACAACCGACCCAGTTGCGCATTACACCGGCCAACCGCGCCCAGTTCGCCGCCTTGCTGCCGCCCACCCTTCAAGGCGTGTTCAGCGGCGAGCACTGGCTGATTCGCTCCCTGGGCAACAACGGAAGGGTGTTGATACTGGCAATTGCAGACCAGGGAGGCGGCCCATTGTCCGAAATTTCCGTCCAGGCATTCGGAAAAACCGCGCAATGTATTGAACGCTCTCTCGCCATCTTTAGTCAGCGCAAAACCTGAGGCCTGGCGTACAATTCGCACTTTCCCTATATCGGAGGCTGCAAATGTCCGTCTTCAGTGGTTTGCCGTTGGTCATCGAAACCCACGATCTGCTTGAGCGCCTCGACGCTCCAGAGTTGATCCTCGTTGACCTGACCAGCAGCGCCCGTTACGAGGCCGGTCATATCCGTGGCGCCCGCTTCGTAGACCCCAAGCGCACCCAACTGGGCCAACCGCCAGCCCCCGGCCTGCTGCCTGCCCCGGCGGATCTGGAAAAGCTGTTCGGCGAACTGGGCCACAACCCGGATGCGGTCTATGTGGTCTATGACGACGAAGGCGGCGGCTGGGCCGGGCGTTTCATCTGGCTGCTGGATGTCATCGGTCACGGCAAGTATCACTACCTGGACGGCGGTCTGCTGGCCTGGGAAGCGCAATCGCTGCCGCTGTCGACAGAAACCCCGGCTGCCGCGAACACATCCGTTTCCCTGACGCTGCACGGTGAGCCCACTGCGACCCGCGAATACGTGCAGTCTCGCCTGGGCGATGCCGATCTGGCCATCTGGGATGCCCGTGGCCCTGCCGAATATTCGGGCGAGAAAGTCGTGGCTGCGAGAGGCGGGCACATTCCAGGTGCCGTCAATTTCGAATGGATGGCCGGCATGGACAAGGCGCGCAACCTGCGCATCCGTCAGGACATGCCGCACATCCTGGAAAACCTGGGCATCACTCCCGACAAGGAAGTGATCACTCACTGCCAGACCCATCACCGCTCCGGCTTCACCTACCTGGTCGCCAAGGCTCTCGGTTACCCTCGGGTCAAGGCCTACGCTGGCTCCTGGGGTGAATGGGGCAATCTTCCGGATACACCTGTCGAGAAATGACGGCAGGGCTCCATCAGTCATCAAACGAGTCGGCACCCCATCACGTTTTAGGAATATCAATGAAAGAGCGTCTGTTTATCCTTAGCCAGTACCTGCTGCCACACCACCTGCTGTCTCGTCTGGCAGGCTGTATCGCGGAGTGCCGGGTGCGCTGGTTCAAAAATGCATTCACCGCCTGGTTTGCGCGCCGCTACCAGGTCGACATGTCTCAGGCCCAGGTTGAAGACCTCACGGCCTACGAGCACTTCAACGACTTCTTCACCCGCGCCCTGAAGCCCGACGCCCGCCCTCTGGATGCCACACCCGGCGCAATCCTCTGCCCGGCCGATGGCGCCATCAGCCAGTTGGGACCGATCGAACACGGCCGGATCTTCCAGGCCAAGGGCCACAGCTTCAGCGCTCTCGAACTGCTGGGCGGTGACCCGAAGCTGTCCGCACCCTTCATGGGCGGCCAGTTTGCAACGGTCTATCTGTCGCCGAAGGACTACCATCGCGTCCACATGCCACTGGCCGGGACCTTGCGTGAAATGGTCTACGTGCCAGGCCGTCTTTTCTCGGTCAACCAGACCACCGCCGAAAACGTTCCGGAATTGTTCGCCCGCAATGAGCGCGTGGTCTGCCTGTTCGACACCGAGCGTGGCCCGATGGCGGTTGTTCTGGTGGGCGCAATGATCGTCGCCTCCGTAGAGACAGTCTGGGCCGGGCTGGTCACGCCACCCAAACGCGAACTGAAGACCGTCCGTTACGACGAAGCTGCACGCGCGCCCATCCATCTGGAAAAAGGCGCAGAAATGGGCCGCTTCAAACTGGGCTCCACTGCCATCGTGCTGTTTGGCCCGGATCAGGTGAAGTGGGCCGAAGAGCTGACAGCAGGTTCCAAGGTGCAAATGGGACAAGCCATGGCAGCCCCGCAAGACGCCTGAGCAATGCCCTGAACCGAAAGAGACAGGCCGCAAAGGCTTGTGCTCTCATGAAAGCAGGCAAATACTGGCATCAGGCCACAAAAGCTGCGTGAAAGCACCGATGCTGGTAAAGTCATCACATCGGTGCTGTAGGACACATCGCACTTTATTGACGTACGTACGATACATCTTCATGGGAAGATGCAGACAGTTCGTCGATCAAAAGCCACCGTTCGGGCCTGTGGAGTAGCTGGAGTTTGCCTGTCACATGAGTAATTTGAGCTTACCTCTGTTGTTGCGTGCCCCCACGCCAACGCAGTCGAGCCTGTCATTCTGTGAACCCAATCCCCGCGACTTGAAACGCTGGATCTCCAGCCTGCCCAAAGCAAACATCGGCGAAATGGCACGACAGCTCTATCAGGGGCTGTCCGAACTCAATCAGCTGATCACGCCCAGCGAAAACCGCCTGCAACTGCTGGAGCTCCTGCGTCCGGAGGTCTACTTCGTTTGCAGCCATCTGGAGCGCCACTTTCTCAACCAGGCCATCGTTCTGGATGAGCGCCCGCGCAAGGTCGCCAACCTCTGCCAGGCCCTGCAGAACCATCTGGCAACCGGCTACAAACAGATCATCCAGAAAGTGGGAGCGCGTTACAGCAAAGAACGGGGCGCACTGTTCACGACGGCACTGCAACGTGCGCTGCATGCGCTGAACGGTCCGCTGATCCGCGCCAGCCAGTTGTATTGCCCGGTTCAGGACGGCCTCTGGCTTGAGCTGCACCACATTTATCAGATCGCTCGCCAGCACCAGCTGCACACCACCCCCGTGAACGAACCGCTGGCAACCCATACCCGCACCCTGAGCATCGAGCAGACCTATGCCATCGCGCTACTGATGGGGTGCTCGCGCAGCAATCAGATGCGCCAGCTGAACATCGGCAAGCTGGCAGACGCACTCGAAGCCTGGAGTGCCATGATCACCCTGCAATCGCCTGCCAACGAAAGCAGCCTGTTCGCTCTGGACCCGACGGCCGACAAGCCGCCGTTGTACCGCACGTTGTTTATCGATGAACAGTTGCCCAGATTGCTGGGGGTAAATTCGCTGGCACTGGCCGATGCGATCAATAAATACCTCGCGTTGCCTGCCGATCAACGCTCGCAGTCGAAACTGCTCATCCCTCCCCGTGTCACCACGGACCTGCTGCAACATCTGGCGGCAGCTTGGGGCGATGTCGCCGAACGAACCTTTCAACGCACAGCCGGCCAGGGCACGCTGAAGTTGTGCATCGGCATGAGTGCGCTGCATTACTACGTGGGCGGTCAGAAATCATTCAGTGAGCAATTGCTGCTCCCCGTGGCGACCAACGTGGCGGATTTCTCGCTCAAGGTCGTCAACGACAACGATGACGACCCGTGGTCCAACGCCTTTGACACTCATCGCGGCAATACCTCGTCGGTACTGCTGCCCTTTGAGGAAATCGAATACCAGTCGGCAGACAGCGATGGGGACTCGACCTCCAACTCACAGAGCATTTTCCCGACGTTCGAGTTGAATATCGTCAACCACAGCCCCGGCGGTTATTGCCTGGCCTGGCAAAAGGAAGTCCCGCCACAACTGCAGGCCGGTGAACTGGTGGGTATTCAGGATGATTCCGGTCAGGGCTGGAGCATTGCCATTGTCCGCTGGGTCAGACAGGTTCGCAGCGGCGGTACCCAGATGGGTATCGAACTGATCGCGCCCTTTGCCCAGCCATGCGGCATGCAACTGATACGGGAAGAACAGAGCAGCCAGTATCTGCGAACCCTGATGCTCCCGGAAGTCCGCGCCATGGGCAAACAGCCGACCGTGCTCGCTCCACGCCTGCCCTTTCAGGATGGCAGCCAGGTGATGCTCAACATCAACGGAGAAGAGCGCCGGGCAGCACTGAGCAACCGGCACGTCAGCAGCGCCAGCTATAACCAGTTCGAGTACAAGATCTACGATGCGCCCAAGGCTGCGGAAAAAGAGAAGCCAAAACCCGGGCAGGAATTCGATTCGTTGTGGAGCTCGCTGTAGCCGTCGCAACCCTCACCGCATTACGACAGCCACAGCCATCGAGGCCGGTCAGCCCCTTCCTTCGCGATCACGGAAACCGAGCAGGTAGAGAACCCCGTCCAGCCCCAGCGTCGAAATGGCCTGTTTGGCAGACTGCTTGACCAGTGGTTTGGCGCGGAACGCCACCCCCAGACCGGCAATCGCCAGCATCGGCAAATCATTCGCGCCATCGCCCACCGCAATGGTCTGCTCCAGACTCAAGCCTTCCTTCTGCGCCAGTTCACGCAGCAGATCGGCCTTGCGCTGTGCATCGACAATCGGCTCGACCGCCACACCCGTGACCTTGCCATCCGCCACTTCCAGCTCGTTGGCGAAGACATAGTCGATACCCAGTCTGGCCTGCAACTGCCTGGCGAAGTAGGTGAAACCGCCCGACAGAATGGCCGTCTTGTAGCCCAGGCGCTTGAGCTCGGCGAACAATGTCTCGGCACCTTCCGTCAGACGCAGCGAAGCTCCGATTTCATCCAGTACGCTGACATCCAGCCCCTTGAGCAAGGCCAGACGCTCCTTGAAACTGGCGCGGAAATCCAGTTCGCCACGCATGGCTCGCTCGGTGATCTCCGACACCTGCTCACCCACACCCGCCGCCTTGGCCAGCTCATCGATGACCTCGGCCTCGATCAGCGTCGAGTCCATGTCGAATACCGCCAGACGACGGTTACGACGGAACAGCGAGTCCTGCTGGAAGGCGATATCGACATTCAGCTCCTGCGCCACGCTGAGAAACTCGGCCTGCATGGCCTTGGGATCGGCAGGCTCGCCACGTACGGAAAACTCGATGCAGCCCTTGCCCTTGTCAGCCGGAGTGTCGAGCGGCATACGACCTGACAGACGATCGATATGGTCGATATTCAGCCCGTACTTCGCGGTGATCGAACTCACACACTGCAATTGCTCCGCAGTCACCTTGCGTGTCAGCAGGGTCACGATATGCCGTGCCTTGCCCTGGCCTTCGACCCACTGCTGATAATCCTCTTCGGACACCGGCGTGAAACGCACCTGCTGATCAAGCTTATAGGCCGTGAACAGGATGTCCTTCAGGACGGAAGAACCCTGTTCAGTGCCTGGAATCTCGACCAGGATGCCGAACGACAAGGTGTCATGAATCACCGCCTGACCAATATCGAGAATGTTCACGCCACCCTGGGCCAGAACGCCGGTGATGGCCGCAGTGAGACCCGGACGGTCTTCACCAGTGATGTTAATCAGGACGATTTCGCGCAAGGCGCACCCCCGCAGTGGAAAAAAAGCGCATTCTACCCACTTTCTGTGACCGTCGGGCACAGGCAGCGCTTTGCCGTCACAGGGTCGCTCGTTATACTGCGCGGCAACTTCACCGAAAGAGCCGTGCTCTGTGAATCGGCCCACGCCTATCAAAACCGATAACTTCTTCCTGCTGATCTTTCGTGCACTGCGCCACCGCCGTGTACCGATAGCTTTGCGTATTGCCAGCCATAACGTGATCCTGGTCGCCCTGGCACTGGTGATCTATGCCGGCGTCATGGGCCTGCAATTCAAGCAGGCCATGCACGAACAGGCCGATGCACTGGGTCAGGCACTGACCACCCAGACCGCGACTTCGGCCACCGAGCTGCTGGTGTCCAACGACATCCTGAGCCTCAATGTGTTGCTGGGCAATCTGGTCAAGAACCCGCTGGTGGCCCATGCCGCCATTTACAGCGTGGATAACCGCATCCTCGCCGAGGCCGGGCAACGCCCGAAAAACAGCCTGCTGGGTGAAGCCCAGGGCCTGTATGAAATAAAGATCACCTTCCAGGACGTGATGGCCGGTCATCTGCGCATCAGCCTGGACATGTCGCAGTTCCAGCAGCCAATGACCATCAGCCTGCAAAGCATGGGCATTCTGGCCGGCATTCTGCTCGCACTGGCGCTGACCTTGAGCCTGCGCCTGGGTCGCCATATTTCCACGCCATTGCTGCAACTGCGGATCTGGCTGCGCGATATCGATCCCTACACCCCGGCCACCGACCGCCAGGACGAGATCGGCGATCTGGCACGGCAGCTTCGTGCGTCGTTCGCCCCCAAGGCTCCTGAACCGGAAGTCGAGCCGGAGCCCGAATACGACGAGGATGACGACACGTATCTGGAGCCCGAAGACAAGCCGGAACCGTCGTTCTCCGCACGCAGTACCGGTTTCGATGAAGCGCCCAAGCCTCGCCTGCCCCAGCCTCCTCTGCCACGACGCCTTGTGGCCGAAGAAGACGAAGAGGACGAGGAAGATCCGTTTGCCGATCTTCGTGACAACTCCAGCCACACGCCTGCCATTCGTCCAGAAGCCACGGCTACACCGGACGAACCTCAGCACAGTGCCGTGCTGGCCGTGCAACTGGGCGCACAGGATCAATTGCGTCGCCTGCCTCGCGCTCGCCTGACCGATCTGCTGCAACGCTATCGCGATTGCCTGGACCAGGCCGCCTCGCTGTATGACAGCGAGCTGCATACCCTGAATGATGGCAGCACCCTGATGTTGTTCCACAGCCAGGAAAGCGGCGAAGACTACCTGACCAACGCGATCTGCTGCGGTGAGTTGCTGCGCGCCCTGAGTCATGCCTTGCAGATTGAGGTCGCAGACAGCGGCATCACCCTGCAATTGCAACTGGGCCTGACATTGGGCGAAGGCTTGTCCGGCCTGAGCCAGATCGATCTGCTGCTGACCGAAACCGCACAGGATGCGCTGGCCCTGTCGCAACACAGCCGCAATCTGCTGCTGGTGGAACGCCAGGTCAACGACGACGCCCTCATCCGCCAACGCGCCCGCATCCGCCCGATCGCCAGCCCGGAAGGCGCCTGCTGCGTCGAACGCCTGATGGAGCCTTACCCGTCCATGCTGGAGCGCCAGCTGGCCCGCATGCACGAGACGCACAAGGCCTGATCCTGTAGGAGCGAATTCATTCGCGAACCGTAATACCGTCTTCGCGAATGAATTCGCTCCTACAGTGAGCCACAAAAAAGCCCGCATCGCTGCGGGCTTTTTGTTGGCTCAGGATCAGAAGCGGAACACTTCAAGATCTGTCCGTATCGGTGAAGCCATCGGGATCTTTGGCTTCTCAGGCTCTTTGGCCTTCACGACAGGTGCTTTCTTCGGCTCATCGACAACCTGCCAGGCTATCGGCTTGACCGCGATACTGACCTGTTCGGCCAGGCGTTGCAGCAGGATACCTTGCGCCCTTACCTGATCAGACGAAGCACCATTGTGGAGTTCTTCGAGATGGACCAACCGGCTGTCGCGAACATTGCCCTTGCGGTCCAGCAGACGCCACTGCGCATCGAGCACGGCTGGTTGCTTCGCGCCGGAATCGAGGCGGGTGATCGACAGTACGATCTGAACATCGGGGGTGAAATTCGCAACGGCCGGAGACAGCACGACCCGCTGGCTATCCAGCTTCCAGGCCAGTTGACGCAGCAAGAGCTGATCGATGTCCGAAGACAGATTGCCAGCCCAGCGGCCATCCGGCGAAGCCGTCAACGTACCGTCAGGCTGACGTTGCAAGAGGGTTTCACGTTGCAGATAGTCGGCAACCGAAACCGGTCCCAGTAATACAGCAAGCCCGGAGCTCTGCTTTGGCTGGCCCGGGTCACCACTATCAAGCTGATACAGCGCAGTCGGCTGGTGCATGCTGCAACCAGCCAACCCCAGAACGCCCGTCATCAACAAGACAAGGGGAAGGCGTAGAAAATTCATCATCCCATCCAGGTGGCCGCCTCAGGGCAGCCACAGTGTAGATACTTATAGGCTCATGCAGGCACTGCGCCACGCCGAGACCCCAAGACTCCATATCATCCGTGAATATTCGCCATGACTCCAGCGATTATGCGTCGATCTTCGTGGCAAAACGAAGACCGCTGGCTATAAATGAATATTCCTAGCTGTTTTCCACCAACAAGGCATCCACACGCTGGAAGCCTCTCGGCAGCTTGTTCCCTCGTCGACCGCGTTCTCCTTTGTAATGTTCCAGATCCTCGGCCTTGAGCGACAGTGTACGCTTACCAGCCTGAAGTACCAGCGTAGCGCCTTGCGGAATGACCGCCAGGTCAGTTACGTACTCTTCCCGACTGGCTACTCGCTCGCCCGGAATACCAATGATCTTGTTGCCCTTGCCTTTGCCCAACTGCGGCAAGTCGCTGATTCTGAAGACCAGCAGCCGACCTTCAGTGGTCACGGCCGCCAGCCAGTTCTGCTCCCGATCCGCCACAGGACGCGGCAGAATGACTTTCGCCCCCGTCGGCAGGCTCAGCAGCGCCTTGCCAGCCTTGTTCTTGGCCTGCAAGTCCTCACCTTTTACCACAAAACCGTAACCGGCATCGGAAGCGATGACGTACAGGGCCTCATCGTCAGGCAACAGCACGCACTCGAACGTCGCGCCTGGCGGCGGTTGCAGCTTGCCGGTCAGCGGCTCGCCCTGGCCACGGGCGTTCGGCAAGGTATGGGCTGGCACCGAATAGCTGCGACCGGTGGAGTCGATAAAGACGGCAAACTGGTTGGAACGCCCGATGGCCGAGGTCTTGAACCCATCTCCGGCCTTATAGGACAGCCCCGTGGCATCGACATCATGGCCCTTGGCGCAACGCACCCAGCCCTTCTCGGACAGCACGACGGTCACAGGCTCGGTAGGCATCAGTTCGTTTTCGGACAGCGCCTTGGCTTCGGCACGCTCAACGATCGGCGAGCGGCGGTCGTCGCCATAGGTTTCGGCATCGGCAATCAGCTCGGTACGCACCAGCTTGCGCAGCTTGGATTCGCTGCCCAGCAGGGCCAGAAGCTTCGCCTGCTCCTTGAGCAGTGCATCCTGCTCGCTGCGCAGCTTCATTTCTTCCAGACGCGCCAACTGACGCAGACGGGTATCGAGGATGTAATCGGCCTGGATTTCCGACAGCGCGAAGCGGGCGATCAACTCTGCCTTCGGATGCTCGGCGGTACGGATGATGTGGATCACTTCATCCAGGTTCAGGTAAGCGGTGAGCAAACCGTCCAACAGGTGCAGACGATGCTCGACCTTGTCGAGACGGTACTGCAGGCGGCGGCGCACGGTGGCGATACGGAACACCAGCCACTCGTTGAGCAGCGCCTTGAGGTTCTTGAGTTGCGGCTTGCCGTCCAGGCCGATGATGTTGATGTTGACCCGGTAGCTGGACTCCAGATCGGTGGTGGCAAACAGATGCTGCATCAACTCGTCGAGTTCGACCCGGTTGGAGCGCGGGATAATCACGATACGGCACGGGTTTTCGTGATCCGACTCGTCACGCAGGTCTGCCACCATCGGCAGCTTCTTGGCCTGCATCTGCGCGGCAATCTGCTCCAGCACCTTGGCACCGGACACCTGATGCGGCAACGCCGTGACCACGATATCGCCATCTTCGACGCGATAGACAGCGCGCATACGCACCGAACCACGGCCGGTTTCATAGATTTTCAGCAGATCGGCGCGTGGTGTGACGATCTCCGCTTCGGTCGGATAATCCGGGCCTTTGACGTGTTCGCACAGGTCTTCGATGCTGGCCTTCGGCTCATCGAGCAGACGCACACAGGCGCTGGCCACTTCCCGCAGGTTGTGCGGCGGCACATCGGTGGCCATGCCCACGGCAATACCTGTGGTGCCATTGAGCAGGATATTCGGCAAACGTGCTGGCAGAACAGCCGGTTCGTCCAGGGTCCCGTCGAAGTTGGGCACCCAGTCCGCAGTGCCCTGCCCCAGCTCGCTAAGCAGCACTTCGGAATAACGCGACAGACGGGCTTCGGTATAACGCATGGCCGCGAACGACTTGGGATCGTCCGGCGCACCCCAGTTACCCTGCCCGTCTACCAGCGTGTAGCGGTAGCTGAACGGCTGGGCCATGAGCACCATGGCTTCATAACAGGCCGAATCGCCATGCGGGTGAAACTTGCCGAGCACATCGCCCACGGTACGGGCCGACTTCTTGTGCTTGGAGTCCGCCCCCAGGCCCAGCTCGCTCATGGCATAGACAATGCGTCGCTGAACAGGCTTCAGGCCATCACCGATGTGCGGCAAGGCCCGATCCATGATCACGTACATGGAGTAGTTGAGATAGGCCTGTTCGGTGAAGTCAGCCAGCGATCGGCGTTCTACGCCATCCAGGCTGAGGTCAAGGGAGTCGCTCATGCGGGCCTCATCATTTTGTCGTCTGAACAGCAGCCATGAGCCGCCGTGCTGGGTAAATTCAAATGGACTCATCGGGCGCTGCCGCCCCAACCATCCGCCGGAGCCGAAAAGCGCCAGACTATCGGGCGCTTCTCGCCGTCGGCACGGGCGCTGAAGTTGTTGTCGATGCCGATCCAGGCACCGGCCTCATCGACCACCAGAGCCTCGGTCAGGCCATACGGCTGGTCGTAGACACGCTCAGGCAGCAGCGCTTCCTTCGCGAACGACCAGCAACGCTCGACCGCACCGGTTTCCAGTGTCCGGCGACAGATGCGATAGACCGAACGCTCGAGGGTGAACAGCTTGCCGTTGAACAGCGAAATGTCCGAGAAATCCTTTGTGGATAACTTGTCGCCCTTCAACTGCGGCGGTGGCGCTTCCTGCCCCGGATCGGCCAGTAGCACGCAGCTTTTCTTGCAGCCCCATTTGCCCTGTTCCCGCTGCACCACCAACAGGCCGCGGCTTTCTCGTTCGGCAGCCAGCCAGATCCGGTCTCCCGCCCCATTGACGGCGATCCCTTCAAAAATGGCGTTGAAACGCTGCAACATGCCACGGGAACGGGCCTGATCCACCAGCGCCTGAGGCAGATCCAGCCAGACCGGATCGCCTGTGACCGGTACTTTCAGAACCGTACCGTGGGCTTCGCTGACCAGATAGCGATTGCCGGCGTCATCGCAGCTCACGCCTTCAAAATCCATGCTGCCACCACGCACTACCGCGGACAGACTGGCCAGCGAGCGCAGGTTCAGTGGCAAGTAACTGACAGGCTCCGGCACCACCATGGTGTGTGGCTCGGCCGTCCAGGTCTTCTGCGACGTGTCGAGGCTGTACAGCAGCGTGTCGTCACGGTCGGAGACCGTCCACAGCCGCCCGTTGCACATCGCCAGCCCCGACAGGTTGCCACCGATCATGCCTTCGACCGGATGCTCGGACACCAGTGCCAGCTCCTCGAAAGGCGCAGCAAGAACCGGTGCAGCAACCAGTGCCAGGGCGGCCAGCCACGCTCTTGTCAACTCAGGACCTCGGCAAGGTTGCCCTTGGATTCAAGCCAGGACTTGCGATCACCGGCCCGCTTCTTGGCCAACAGCATGTCCATGATTTCGGCCGTCGCGGCGAAGTCATCCAGGGTGAGTTGCACCAGACGCCGGGTGTTCGGGTCCATGGTGGTTTCACGCAACTGTGGCGGGTTCATCTCGCCCAGCCCCTTGAATCGGGTGACCTGCGGCTTGCCGCGTTTCTTCTCGGCCACCAGACGATCCAGGATGCCATCACGCTCGCTTTCATCCAGGGCGTAGAAGATCTCCTTGCCCAGGTCGATCCGATACAGCGGCGGCATGGCGACATACACATGGCCAGCATCGACCAGTGGACGGAAGTGCTGAACGAACAGTGCACACAGCAGCGTCGCGATGTGCAGCCCGTCCGAGTCGGCATCGGCCAGGATGCAGATCTTGCCGTAGCGCAACTGGCTCATGTCGGCCGCGCCCGGATCGACCCCGATGGCGACCGCAATGTTGTGGACTTCCTGGCTGGCAAGCACTTCGCCGCCATCGACTTCCCAGGTGTTCAGGATCTTGCCGCGCAGCGGCAGGATGGCCTGGAATTCCTTGTCCCGCGCCTGTTTGGCCGATCCACCGGCGGAGTCACCTTCGACCAGGAACAGTTCGGAGCGCGCCGGGTCCTGGCCTGCACAGTCAGCCAGCTTGCCGGGCAGAGCCGGGCCTTGGGTGATGCGCTTGCGCTCGACCTTCTTGCTGGCCTTCAGGCGGCGGCCGGCGTTATTGATCGCCAGCTCGGCCAGTTGCAGACCCAGCTCGGAATGGGTATTGAGCCACAGGCTGAAAGCATCCTTCACGACACCCGAAACGAAGGCCGCCGCCTCGCGGGACGACAGACGCTCCTTGGTCTGGCCCGAGAACTGCGGCTCCTGCATCTTCATCGAGAGCACGAAGGCAATCCGTTCCCAGACGTCTTCCGGGGCCAGCTTCACGCCACGCGGCAGCAGGTTGCGGAATTCGCAGAACTCACGCATGGCATCGAGCAAGCCCTGACGCAACCCGTTGACGTGAGTACCGCCCTGCGCGGTCGGGATCAGGTTGACGTAGCTTTCCTGAAGGCTTTCGCCTCCTTCCGGCAGCCACAGCAACGCCCAGTCGACCGCTTCCTTGTTGCCCGCGAAGGCTCCACAGAACGGCTCGTCCGGCAGGCGCAGGAGTTCACTGACCGAATCCTGAAGGTAAGAGCGCAAACCGTCTTCGTAATGCCACTCGACTTTCTCGCCGGTGGACTTGTCCTCGAAACTGACCAGCAGCCCCGGACACAGTACAGCCTTGGCCTTGAGCACATGCTTGAGGCGGCTGACCGAGAATTTGGGCGTATCGAAATACTTGGGGTCCGGCGCGAAATAGACGCTGGTACCGGTATTACGCTTGCCAACGGTGCCGATAACCGACAGCTCCGAAGCCTTGAAGCCATCGGCAAAGGTCATTTCATATTCGTTGCCATCGCGCTTGACCCGAACCCGGACCTGGGTCGAGAGCGCGTTGACCACGGAAATCCCCACACCGTGCAGGCCGCCGGAGAACTGGTAGTTCTTGTTGGAAAACTTGCCGCCGGCATGCAGCTTGGTAAGGATCAGCTCGACACCGGACACCCCTTCTTCAGGGTGAATGTCCACCGGCATGCCCCGACCGTCGTCGGACACTTCCAGCGAGTTGTCGGCGTGAAGAATCACCTGGACCGACTTGGCATGCCCTGCCAGCGCTTCGTCGACACTGTTGTCGATCACTTCCTGGGCAAGGTGATTCGGCCGCGCGGTATCGGTGTACATGCCCGGACGCTTGCGAACCGGGTCGAGGCCCGAGAGGACTTCGATGGCGTCGGCGTTATAAGAGCTAGCGCTGGGATTGGCCATGGGTTCTCATCATCAATTGTTTCTGGGGTTAATACGGACCGAAGAAGCGAATCGCCCGTTCTCATCAAACAGCATGCAACATCGTGAATGACAGGCACTCATGTGGCAGCGAATTCATTCGCGAGAGGTCCGTGAAGCGGAAGAAAACCTGTCGCCCCCCATGACGCCTCGCGAATGAATTCGCTCCTGCAGTGTGCGGCTGCCGTGACACGGCAGAATCTCCTACACATTAAATCCGGCAAAACTCAACAACGCAGGCATCTGCTCGGCAAACCCCTGATAACTGTGGTCGCCACCGGGCTGGATGCGCAAGGCGCAGGCCCGATAAAACGATTCGGCGCGCCGATAATCCAGCGTTTCATCGCCCGTCTGCAACCACACCTGAATACGCTCCGGCTCCTGCGGAGCAGGCACCTCAAGCTCGGCCAGGGCCGCGATGTGATCAAGGGTCAGCTCCCAACGCTCGCCCGTGTAGAGGTTTTCCTGGGTGCCGAGGAAGCCGTCGAACAGCTGATGCGGGTTGACCGCCGGGTTGATCAATACCGCCTTGAGGCCGTGCCGTTGCGCCAAATGAGTCGCATAGTAGCCGCCGAGCGAGCTGCCGACCAGTAAAGGCCGCCCGAGCGCCTGTATCTCGGACTCCAGCTGGGCCATCGCCTGACGCGGATGATGGTGCAGTTCAGGCACACGCAGTTGCCCGTCCATCCCCAGTGACGCCATATGGGCGACAAGCTGGCTGGCCTTCTTCGACAGGGCCGAGCTGTTCAGGCCATGAATATACAGCAGTGCTGGTGTGTCGCTGATCAAGCCGTCTCTCCCGAAGCCCAGAGCAAAGCCGCATAGTTTACAGGGATGAACGGTTCAAGGCCTTACCGGAATGATTCAAACCAAGTCGTTCAATAGCCGGTGCCGCCATAGTCGACTTCAAACGTCAGGCCCACGACACGGGACACACCGGTTTCAAGCTGCCCGTTGTCATGCAGACGCAGCCAGCGATAGCCCGGTGCCGCCGTATCGAGCTTGAAGTCCACACTGCCCGGCGCGAACTGGATACAGGTGGACGGCGAAGCCAGTAGCCTCACGCCATTACGCTGTTGATCGAACGCCTGATGCACATGCCCCCACAATACGGCGCGCACCTGGGGGAAACGGTCCAGCACGGCAAACAGCGCATCGGCATTCCGCAAGCCGATGGGGGCCATCCATTCGCACCCGATAGGCACCGGATGATGGTGCAGGCAAACCAGATGATGGCGATCCGGCGCTTCGCTCAGGGACTGCTCCAGCAATTGCAGTTGTGAATCCTGCAGATATCCGGGAACGGAACCGGGCACGGCCGAATCCAGCGTGGTCACGCGCCACAGCCCCACATCGACGACCTGCTCCTGCAAGTCGCTGCCTTGCGCGGCATGCGCCATCTGCGGCAATTCGTCGTGATTGCCGGGGAACCAGCGCGCAGGTGCTGCGATCTGCCCGCTGAGCTGACGAAATGCCTGATAAGACTGAACACTGCCATCCTGGGAAATATCGCCACTGGCAATCACCAGATCGATATCAGGCTGCTCGACCAATACCAGATCGACGACTTTTTCCAGGCTGTCCCGGGTATTCATGCCCAGCAGCGTTCCGTCCGCCTCAGCGAACAGATGGCTGTCGGATAGCTGGACCACTAAAACTGACGATGATCGGGATGCGCTCGGCAAGGCCGTCTCCTTGAGCGGATTCAGCGCGATTATGGGATGCGGGAAAGGGTGGGTAAACCCGAAAAAGAGGCTTCGTTCACATTTGTTTGAATGGATGCGAATCGCCAGTGCTTTCAGCGCACCGCTTCAAATTCATGGCCACACGCCAGACAGTGACTCAGCCACTCCCCCAGAAAGACATTGAGCTGGGCCTTTTCGTCCGGCTGGTGCATATCGACATTGGGGTAAGGGTAGATCCCCCGGAAACGCCGGGCATGCTCTGCACCGATGACCTCCGCCATCCGGGCATCGTGATAGACCTGAACTTCGAGTCGCGGGACCGGTAGCCAGGGCAGGCTGTGCTCCTGACGAACCTGCAGGGTGGTGGTGTAGGGACAGTCGAGCAACACCTCGACCGCCAGCACCCCCAGCATCTGCTCTCCCTGGGTCACGGCGACCCGGCGCGAGCATGGCTGGTTACGCATATCGGGAAGCAGACGCATCAAGCGCGCGTAGTTGGCCTCGCACGCCGCTTGCAGCCCGGCAAGATCAACACGGTAACGCTCGCGCACAAGATTCACGACCATAACCCCCTTATTTCGGTACGGTTCAATGCCAGCCATTGCAAGGCAATGATCGTTGCCGCATTCATGATTCGTCCGTCAGCCACGGCTTGCAGCGCATCGTCGAAAGACCAGACCGTGACACGGATATCCTCGCCTTCGGACTCCAGCCCGTGCAGTCCACCCGCCCCCTGACTGTCACACTGCCCCATGAACAGATGAACGAACTCGTCACTGCCACCCGGAGAAGGGAAGTATCTGGTTATCGGCCACAATGCGCTGAAAACAAGTCCAGCTTCCTCTTCTGCTTCACGATGAGCAACCTCTTCCGGCTGTTCATCCTTGTCGATCAGTCCGGCGACCAGTTCGATCAACCAGGGGTTGCCGCTTTTCTCCATCGCACCGACACGAAACTGCTCGATCAGCACCACTTCATCACGCCTGGCGTCATAAGGCAGGACACAGACGGCATCGTGACGCACGAACAGCTCACGACTGATTTCCTTGCCCATGCCTCCGGCAAACAGCTCGTGACGCAGGTACAACTTGTCGAGCTTGTAGAAGCCCCGAAAGCAGCTTTCACGTCGTGTGATTTCAAAAGCCGTGGGTATTGATCGGGTGTTCTGAGGCATAGGTTTCTCACTTGCGGCCATCTTTGACTTCGGGCCATCCTAACGCGCATCGACGCCAGGATGCAGCCCCCCTGAAGATGCAGGGTAGACGGCCACTGCCTAAAACACTTCTAATCCGCCAAGTGGCGAACCGAAGACCATGTTTGCAGTCCAACCAGCCTGCACGTGAACAACGCAACCGCCTCCATTGATATCGCCAAGGACCAACATGTCGTTATTGAGGATCACTTCCCTGGCCGGCCTGGCCCTGATGCTGGGCGCCTGTCAAAGCCTCTTCGCCCCCAACATGCGTACGCCGCTGCAAGTCCAGCGCGACGCTTCCGAGCTGATAAAGCCGGGCTGCACCACCACCGATTGCCCGCTGGTCAACATCGACACCGTGCATTTCCCTGACGAGCCGCGCCTGGACGCCATCGTTCAAAAGACCTTGCTGCAACTGACCCGCTCGGACTCGAACGCGCCGCTGCCGACGTCCATCAAGGATTATCAGGAACAGTTTCTGAGCCGGGCCACAGGCCGCAACAGCAGCTACCTGCAAGCCAAGGTACGTGAGCAGCATGACGGTATCGTGGTGGTCGAGCTGTCGAGCTATCTGGATACCGGCGGTGCCCACGGCAACCCCGGCAGAGCGTTCATCAACTACTCGCGTCAGCAACAAAAAGTCCTGACCCTGGCCGACATGGTTGTACCGGGCAAGGAAAGCGAATTCTGGGACAAGGCCGAACTGGCTCATCAAGCCTGGCTGGTGTCGACCAAAATGAATCAGGACGCCGAGTTCATCAAGACCTGGCCATTCAAGCGAACGCCCAACATTGCCCTGACTTACGGCTCGGTGATCCTCAAGTACCCGGTAACCACCATTGCGCCCTACTCCATGGGCCACATCGAGCTGAAGATTCCTTATCCACAGCTCAATGGCATCATCAAACCGGAACTGTTCCCCGGCCGCGGCTAATACCCCCGTAGGAGCGAATTCATTCGCGAAAAACGTTGATTCGCGAATGAATTCGCTCCTACAGGGCTGAAGTCAGACCTTCTTGTAGAGCTGGCTGCCTTCCTGTTTGAAGCGCTCGGCCTGTTCACGCAAACCTTCCTCGACCGACAGATCGACTGCCTCGATCTTCTGGTTGGCCGCGTATTCACGCACTTCCTGGGTAATCTTCATCGAACAGAACTTCGGCCCGCACATGGAGCAGAAGTGCGCGACCTTGGCCGAGTCCTTGGGCAGGGTTTCATCGTGGAACGAGCGAGCGGTGTCCGGGTCCAGGCCGAGGTTGAACTGGTCTTCCCAACGGAACTCGAAACGCGCCTTGCTCAAGGCGTTGTCACGAATCTGCGCCCCCGGATGCCCTTTGGCCAGGTCCGCCGCATGGGCGGCGATCTTGTAGGTGATGATCCCGGTTTTCACGTCATCCTTGTTCGGCAGCCCCAGGTGCTCCTTGGGTGTGACATAGCAAAGCATGGCGCAGCCAAACCAGCCGATCATGGCCGCACCGATGCCAGAGGTGATGTGGTCATAACCGGGTGCGATATCGGTGGTCAGCGGGCCGAGGGTGTAGAACGGCGCTTCGTCACAGCACTCCAGCTGCTTGTCCATGTTCTCCTTGATCAACTGCATCGGCACATGACCTGGGCCTTCGATCATGGTCTGGACATCGTGCTTCCAGGCAATCTTGGTCAGCTCGCCCAGCGTTTCCAGCTCACCGAACTGCGCTTCGTCGTTGGCGTCGGCAATCGAGCCGGGACGCAGGCCATCACCCAGCGAGAAGCTGACGTCATAGGCCTTCATGATTTCGCAGATGTCCTCGAAGTGGGTGTAGAGGAAGTTTTCCTTGTGATGCGCCAGGCACCATTTGGCCATGATCGAACCACCACGACTCACGATGCCGGTGACGCGCTTGGCGGTCAGAGGCACGTAACGCAGCAGAACACCCGCATGAATGGTGAAGTAATCGACGCCTTGCTCTGCCTGCTCGATCAGGGTGTCGCGGAACAGCTCCCAGGTCAGGTCCTCGGCCACACCATTGACCTTCTCCAGCGCCTGATAGATCGGCACGGTGCCAATCGGAACCGGTGAGTTGCGGATGATCCATTCACGGGTTTCATGAATGTGCTTGCCGGTGGACAGGTCCATGACGGTGTCCGAACCCCAGCGAATGCCCCAGGTCAGCTTGGCGACTTCTTCTTCGATGGAGGAACCCAGCGCGCTATTGCCGATGTTGCCGTTGATCTTCACCAGAAAGTTGCGGCCGATGATCATCGGCTCCAGCTCGACATGGTTGATGTTGGCCGGAATGATGGCGCGGCCACGGGCGATTTCTTCCCGCACGAATTCAGCCGTGATTTCCTTCGGAATGTTGGCGCCGAAGCTGTGGCCGGCGTGCTGTTGTTTCAGCAGCCCGGTTGCGCGAGCCTCTTGAAGCTTCATGTTCTCGCGGATGGCAACATATTCCATCTCGGCGGTGATGATGCCCTTGCGGGCATAGTGCATCTGGCTGACGTTGGCACCCGCCCTGGCACGACGCGGATTGCGCACGTGGGCGAAACGCAGTGCCGTCAGTTCGGCGTCGTTCAGGCGCTGCTGACCGAAGTGGGAACTCAGGCCCGGCAGGCGTTCGGTATCGTTGCGAGAGTCGATCCAGGGTGAACGTACATCGGCCAGTCCCTTGCGGACATCGATGATGACATTCGGGTCGGTGTAGGGGCCGGAAGTGTCGTAGACCGTAACGGGGGCATTGATTTCGCCACCGAAGTCGGTCGGTGTCACATCCAGGGTGATTTCGCGCATCGGCACGCGGATATCGGGGCGGGAACCCTGGACATAAACCTTCTGCGAACGGGTAAAGGGCTGCACCGAACCAGAATCGACCTGGGCGGACTCACTCAAATGGGGGGCGTTTTTTGCTTTTGTACTCATCACGGCTCTCCAGACGGATTGACTGTCGGAGTGACCTGATAAAACGGACGGACGCACCCTTACAGGTGCTGAGTATCGGCGGGCGTGTTACTGTTCACTTTTTGAACAATCGACCCCGGACGATACTCAAGAGGACTCGCCGGGTGACGAGAAATCTTGTTCCCTACGCAGGCGCTAACCTGATCAGGTTCAACGGGATCCGGTTTAACCGATCTCAGCCTCACAGCAAGGCACCCCGACAAGAACGTCGCCAGTCTATGATGGGCGGCGGCCGAAACGCCAGCGTATTTGTTACGCCATCGATAAATGGCTAATAGCCGATTGTTGCTGTCAACGTCTGGCTCTACACTCGCTAACCCGGTTTTTCGATCAAGCCGACATCATTACCATAAACAGGGAATGCCTCATGCTGCGCAAACTTTCGTTAGTCATTGCCGTGTCATGTGCCTATAACGTACAGGCCCATGCAGCAGATGCGCCGCTTCCGACCCAGACCGGGCTGCTCAACGTCTACCAGCAGGCTGTGGACAACAACGCGGACCTCGCGGCAGCACGTGCCGACTACGACGCCCGGAAGGAAGCGGTACCCCAGGCTCGCGCCGGTCTGCTGCCCAACCTGTCGGCCAGCGCCCAGGCCAACAACACCCGTACCAGCATCGATCAGCCCAGCGCCATTGCAACCCGCAGCGGCACGGTCTATCAGGCTACCCTGAGCCAGCCGATCTTCCGCGCCGACCGCTGGTTCCAGTTGCAGGCAGCCGAAGCCGTCAACGAACAGGCGGCCCTGGAACTCTCGGCCACCGAACAGGACCTGATCCTGAACTCGGCCCAGAGTTATTTTGCGGTATTGCGCGCTCAGGACAACCTGGCCTCGACCAAGGCCGAAGAAGCCGCCTTCAAGCGGCAACTGGACCAGGCCAACGAGCGTTTCGATGTCGGCCTGTCCGACAAGACCGACGTATTGCAGGCTCAGGCGAGCTACGACACCGCACGGGCCAACCGGATCATTGCCAAGCGTCAGGTGGACGATGCCTTTCAGGCGCTGGTGACCCTGACCAATCGCGAATACAACTCCATCGAAGGTATCGTTCATACCTTGCCGGTGCTGGCTCCGGTCCCCAATGATGCCAAGGCCTGGGTCGATACCGCCGCCCAACAGAACCTGAATCTGCTGGCCAGCAACTATGCCGTCAACGCGGCTGAAGAGACGTTGCGTCAACGCAAGGCCGGGCACGCTCCGACCCTTGATGCGGTCGCCACTTACCAGCGCGGCGACAACGATGCACTGGGCTTCAGCAACCCCAACTACACAGGCCGCAACTATGGCGGCGACGTCGAGCAACGCAGCATCGGCGTGCAGTTGAATATTCCGATCTACAGCGGCGGGCTGACCAGCTCGCAGGTACGCGAAGCCTATTCACGGCTGAGCCAGAGCGAGCAACGTCGCGAAAGCCTGCGTCGTCAGGTGGTGGAAAACACCCGCAACCTGCATCGCGCGGTGAATACCGATGTGGAACAGGTGCAGGCGCGCAAGCAATCGATCATTTCCAACCAGAGCGCGCTGGAAGCCACTGAAATCGGCTATCAGGTCGGCACCCGGAACATCGTGGATGTGCTGGATGCGCAGCGCCAGCTCTATGCTTCGGTGCGCAATTACAACAACACCCGTTATGACTACATCATCGACAACCTTCGCCTGAAACAGGCTGCGGGCACGCTGAACCCAGGTGACTTGCAGGACCTGTCGCGCTACCTGAAGTCCGACTACAACCCGGACAAGGACTTCCTGCCGCCGGATCTGGCAGCGGCGGCGCGGAAGAATTTCGAAAAACCCGCCCAGCGCTAAATACCCTGTGTAGGAGCGAATCGGGCGGCGATCCGCTCATTCGCGAATGAATTCGCTCCTACAGGTGTCTGGCAATGCCATCCAGCAGGCGCTGCAACGCGCCCTGATTGGCTTTCATCACGCCAAGCCCGGCTTCGGTCATGGTGCGCGCCAGTTGCGGCTGATCGAACAACCGCTGGATCGCAACCGCCAGCCCCACCGAGTCGCTCACCTCTTCCAGAGCCCCGGCCTGACGCAACAACGCGGCAATCTCCAGGAAGTTGAACAGGTGCGGGCCACTCAGTACCGGCTTGGCCAATGCAGCGGGTTCCAGCAGGTTATGCCCGCCATTGGGCACCAGACTGCCGCCGACAAAGGCGTTGTCTGCCAGGGCGTACAGAAACAACAGTTCGCCCATGGTGTCGCCCAACAGCACCGAAGTATCTGGCGTGACTGCCAGCCCGGCTGAACGCCGCACGGTCGTGAACCCCTGCTGCTGACACAACTCATGCACGCTGTCGAAACGTTCGGGATGACGCGGCACCAGAATCAGCAGAGCCTCCGGATGACTCGACAGCACTTGCCGATGGGCTGCCAATACACTTTCGTCTTCGCCCGCATGAGTGCTGGCGGCAATCCAGACAGGCCGTTGCGTGGCCTGCCATTGCTCGCGCAACTGCGCCGCCTGTTCAAGCAATTGTGGGTCGATACTCAGGTCGAACTTGATCGAGCCGGTCACCGTCACGCATTCAGGCCGCGCCCCCAGATCACGAAAGCGCTGGGCCTCGGCTTCGGTCTGCACGGCGAACCCGCTCATTTCGGCCAGCATCGGTCGTGTCAGACCGGCAAAACGTCCATAACCACGGGCCGAACGCTCCGACAGGCGCGCATTGGCGAGCACGACAGGAATCCCGCGTCTGGCGCACTGATGGATGTGGTTGGGCCATAACTCGGTTTCCATGATGATGCCGAGCCGAGGCTGAACATGATCCAGGAAACGCCCCGCCGCCCAAGGCAGGTCGTACGGCAGGTAACAGTGCTGGATGCGCGGTTCGCTGGCGAACATTGCCTTGATGCGCTCCGAACCTGTCGGCGTCATGCAGGTCACAGTAATCGGCAATTGCGGGTAGAGCGCCAGCAAGGCACGAATCATGGGGGCGGCCGCGATGCTCTCGCCCACCGATACCGCATGCACCCAGATCCCGCCGCGCTGCATTGCAGGCAGGCCGACAGCGAAGCGTTCGCCGATTCGCTTGCGGTAAGCCGGGGCCTTGCGCGCTCGCAACCACAGCCGCAGGGCAACCAGCGGCAAGCCAAGATGAAACAACAGGGTATAAAGAGTTCTATTCATGGGCGCGGAGTTTATCAGCACGCCCCGTCAAAGCCACGATTCCCTGCCGACGTAAATACGCCTGGTCATGACGTACCCGAGCTGTCATGCCCCTGACAGGTATCGCTAAGATACGCAGCCTGAAAAAAAGGAGAAACACCATGACTGCCTACTACCTGCTGGCCATCGCCATCTGCGCCGAAGTCATCGCCACCACCTCCATGAAGGCCGTTAAGGGGCTGAGTACGCCGCTGCCATTGCTGCTGGTCATTGTCGGCTACGGTATCGCGTTCTGGATGCTGATTCTGGTGATGCGCACGATCCCGGTCGGCATCACCTATGCCATCTGGTCAGGGATGGGAATCGTCATGGTCAGCATCGCAGCGTTCTTCATCTATGGGCAGAAACTGGACCTTCCCGCCCTGCTGGGCATGGGCATGATCGTGCTGGGTGTCGTGGTGATTCAGTTGTTCTCGAAAACCGCCGGGCATTGAAAACGCGATCCCTTATAATGGCGCATTCTTCACGCCACTGAGGTGCTCATGCCATCTGTTATTTCCACTGACGTCCTGATTGTCGGAGGCGGTATTGCCGGCCTCTGGCTCAATGCCCGGTTGCGTCGTCAAGGGTTCTCGACAGTTCTGGTAGAAAGCGCGAGCCTGGGGGGCGGGCAGAGCCTGAAGTCCCAGGGCATCATCCATGGCGGTGCCAAATACGCCCTGCATGGCGCGCTGTCGGGTGCCTCCGAGGCCATTGCCGATATGCCGCGCCGCTGGCGTGAATCGCTTGAAGGCACAGGCGAGCTGGACCTGTCTGGCGTACGCCTGTTGTCCGAGGCCCATTATCTGTGGTCGCCGGGCACGATCGCGGGCAACCTGACCAGCTTCTTCGCCAGCAAGGCAGTGCGTGGACGGGTGGATCAGGTCAAGGGCGAGCAACTGCCACCGGCCCTGCAAAACCCTAAATTCAAGGGCAAGGTGTACCGACTGGCCGAACTGGTGGTCGATGTGCCGAGCCTGATCCGGCGTCTGGCCGAACTGGCGGGTGACAGCCTGCTGGCCGGTCAACGGATCGAACCGTTTCACGAACATGGCAACCTGGCAGGCTTGCGTGTGGATGGCCGCGAAATTCGTGCCCAGCGTATCGTGCTCAGTGCCGGCGCGGGCAATGCCGGGCTGCTCGAGGCACTGGGAGTGTCCCAACCGCAGATGCAACGCCGCCCTCTGCATATGGTGCTGGTCAAAGGCCCGACCCTGAAGCCTCTGTTCGCCCACTGCCTGGGAGGTGGACCCAAGCCACGGATTACCGTGACCACTCACCCGGCGGCCAATGGCGAGCATGTCTGGTATCTGGGCGGCGACCTGGCCGAAGCCGATGGCGTGGCACGCGAACCCGCCGCCCAGATCGCCGCGGCCAGAAAGGAACTGGAATCGCTGCTGCCATGGGTCGATCTCGGGCAGGCGCAATGGGCCACCTTGCGGGTTGATCGGGCAGAGCCGGCCCAGTCGGGCCTCGTACGGCCGGACAACGCCTTTCTGGATGTCCAGCAGAACCTCATGGTCGGCTGGCCGACCAAGCTGGCACTGGCACCGGATCTGGCCGATCGCGTACTGGCCGCACTGTCGAAAGACGGCATCCAGCCGACGCCTCAACCCGCCATGACTGGCCTGCCCAAACCGCCTCTGGCGATACCTGTCTGGGATGAACTGCTGCCATGACCGTCAAGACCCTGCATGACCTGCACCGCCCGCTGGGCAGTACCGGCCTGAGCATTTCGCCACTGGGGCTGGGGACCGTCAAACTGGGCCGCGATCAAGGGGTGAAATACCCCAGCGGCTTCACGATCCCCGATGATCAGCAAGCGAAGATGCTTCTGAAAATGGCCCGTGACATGGGCATCAACCTGATCGACACGGCACCGGCCTATGGCACCAGCGAAGAGCGTCTTGGTCCGCTGCTGCGTGGTCAGCGTCAGGACTGGGTCATCGTCAGCAAGGTCGGGGAAGAATTCGAGAACGGGCAATCGCGTCACGACTTCAGCGCCGGACACACTCGCCGGTCGGTGGAACGCAGCCTGAAACGCCTTGAAACCGATTTCATCGATCTGGTGCTGGTGCATTCGGACGGTAACGACCTGGCGATCCTCAACGACACGGACGTCTATCAGACACTGGCCGACCTCAAGCGCGAAGGCAAGATCCGGGGCTTCGGCTTTTCCGGCAAGACCGTCGAGGGCGGCCTGCTGGCCCTGCGCGAAGGCGACTGCGCGATGGTCACCTACAATCTCAATGAACAGGGTGAAAAACCGGTTCTGGACTACGCTGCTGCACACGGCAAAGGCATCCTGGTGAAAAAGGCATTGGCCAGCGGTCATATATGCCTGAGCCCGGGAGTCGATCCGGTACAAGCCAGTTTCACGTTGTTGTTTGAACATCCGGGGGTCGCCAGTGCTATTGTCGGCACGATCAATCCCCTGCATCTGGCCCACAATGTTGCCAGCGCAGCCGCAGTGATTTGCCGTCAAGCCTGATGTAGGCGGCCGACCCCAACGCAAGAAGGAGCCGATATGCCGCGAACCCTGATTCGGAAGAACCCCAGCGACTTCAAGACTCTGCCGTTATTCATCGAAGCCACTCCCGACAGCCTGAGTTATCAGAGCGTCGGGATGCCGTTGAATTTTTCCCAGACCCTGCAACGCCGCCGCAAGATCGAAGTCCCGGACACCGAACGCTTTGCGACAGAACTGGCCAACCTCGGCGTATCGATCAGGTTGACCCTTCATTGGCAGAACCGCGATTACTGGGTATTGGTCAGGCAGCGACGGCAGGATCGTGGCGATGTCGTGCTCAAGCTGATTTCCGGCTATGTACCGGCCCACGAGCTCACCCTGCCCTTGCACACGGCCGTACAGGAAGTTGCCGAGGAATGCCTGATCGAAACCCCTCAGGGCTGGCTGAGCGGTCGCTTCAAGGACACCTGGCTACCGGCCCCCTATGCGGCGGCGCTGCACTATCGCGAAGCCATGCCTTTCAGCCTGAGCTCTCTCTCGGGGGCGGCAAAGCCTGTGCGTTGCGGCAGCATGACCCTGATCGAACGCCCACGCGCCTATGTCCACCTGCCAACGGCTTCCCTGCAATTGATTTACGACATGCGCCTGGAAATCCCCAGGGAGGCTCGCCCGTTGAGCCTGTTCCATGTCGATGAAACCCTGGAAAACGAACAGCTGGTCGCCCGGCTCAATCGAAGCAAGCCCGACCTGTATCTGATGCCGCTGGAAAATGGAGTGCCACTGCCCGAACTCTATACGCTCAAGCGAGACAAGCTGAGTTCAGTGAGTACACGCGGGCTGTATCTGGCAGAAAGCTTTGCCGCCCAGGATGGCTGGGTGGTGCATGAAGAACGGATTCGCTGGAAGGACTGGTTGCGCCAGCAAGGCCTGACACCGCCCCCGAAGAAAAGCAGCCTCAAGCACCTGACCGGCAAGGCCAGGGAACTGCTGCAAATGGCGCGCAACAGCCTGAGCAAATAATCGGTCTTTTCTCGAATGGGGTGGGGCCGGATTTATCCGGGAAGACATTCTTTCTGGCGACGCAGACTCTGTGAATGTACGGGCCTCTTCCCGGATAAATCCGGTCCTGCATGTTCGGCTGAGCAAGTAACACGCAGTAGGAGCGAATTCATTCGCGAAAAGCCTTCGCGAATGAATTCGCTCCTACAGTCACTGGCCGCGGATTTTCTCGACAATGGCCGTGGTCGAGCTGTTTTCCACCAACCCCAGCACCCTGACCTCTCCGCCATAGGCCTGGACGATTTCGGCACCGACCACCTGATCGATCCCGTAGTCCCCACCCTTGACCAGAACGTCCGGCTTGACGTGGCGCAGCAGGTTCTCCGGCGTGCCTTCAGGGAAACTGATGACCCAATCCACCGCACCGAGACCTGCCAGTACGGCCATGCGTCGGTCAACGCTATTGATCGGACGACCCGGCCCTTTGAGGCGACTGACAGAGGCGTCGTCATTGATGGCCACGATCAGGCGGTCACCCTGGGCACGCGCCTGTTCCAGATAGGTCACATGGCCTGCATGCAGGATATCGAAGCAACCATTGGTGAAGACAATCTTTTCCTGATGGGCACGGGCGTCATCAATGGCCAGCAGCAACTGCTCCAGCCCCAGCACGCCGCGCTCGGAGCCTTCTTCACGCTGGATGGCACGACGCAGTTCCGGAGCGCTGATGGCAGCGGTGCCCAGCTTGCCGACGACAATACCGGCCGCCAGATTCGCCAGCGCCACGGCATGGGGCAGATCCTCTCCAGACGCAATGGCTGCCGCCAGCGTGGAAATGACCGTATCACCGGCACCAGTCACATCGAAGACTTCGCGTGCACGGGCAGGCAAATGCAGTGCGGGCTGGTCAGGACGCAGCAGGGTCATGCCGTGCTCGCCACGGGTGACCAGCAAGGCACCCAGCTCCAGCTCCAGCATCAGTTTCGCGCCCTTGGCGACCAGCTCCGCCTCGTCGGCGCAGTGACCGACGATGGCCTCGAACTCGCTCAGGTTCGGCGTAATCAGGCTGGCACCCCGGTAGATGGCAAAGTCCTTGCCCTTCGGATCGGCCAGCACCGGAATGCCTCGTTCACGAGCGGCATTGATCAGCGCCTGATGGTTTTTGAGGGCACCTTTACCGTAGTCGGACAGCACCAGAACCTTGATGCCTTCAAGCAGGGAGTCGACCTCGGCACTCAAGGCCAGGGCATCGGTCATGAACGGCTCTTCAAAGTCGATACGCAGCAGTTGCTGATGGCGACTCATGACCCGCAACTTGACGATGGTCGGCTGATGGGCAATGCGCTGGAAATGCGCACGCACGCCAGCGGCCTTCAGGCTGTTGGTCAGGCTGTCGGCAGCCTCGTCTTCACCGGTCACACCGACCAGTGAAGCCGGCGCACCGAGCGCGGCGATGTTGAGGGCAACGTTGGCAGCGCCGCCTGGGCGATCCTCGATCTGATCGACCTTGACGACCGGCACCGGGGCCTCAGGGGAAATCCGTGAGGTACCACCATGCCAGTAACGGTCGAGCATGACATCGCCGACCACAAGGACAGGCGCTTGATCGAAACGCGGCATGGACAACTTCATCGAACAACCCGTACTAAGAATGAACAGGGGCGCAATCTTAGCACAGGGTTCTGGCAGGCTAGATTGCGGAAATTTTTTCAGGAAAACCGGGGAGACCGCTCTCACGGATGAACCCGCTCCTGCTGTTTCGGAGCGAATTCATCCGCGAAGATTCAAACGGCGCCGACAGGCGCGGGTTCGTCCAGACCCATGGCATGCAAGCGGGCGTAATAGCCGTTTTGCGCCAGCAGTTCGGCATGCGTGCCACGCTCGACAATACGACCGGCATCCATGACCAGAATCATGTCGGCCTTCTCGATGGTCGAGAGGCGATGCGCAATGACCAGTGTCGTGCGGCCTTTCATCACCTGATCCAGAGCGGCCTGAATGTGACGCTCGGATTCGGTATCCAGTGCGGATGTGGCCTCGTCGAGAATCAGCAACGGCGCATTCTTGAGCAAGGCACGGGCAATGGCCAGACGCTGGCGCTGGCCGCCAGACAGCAATACGCCGTTCTCACCCACCTGGGTATCGAAGCCTTCAGGCAACCTGTCGATGAACTCCTTGGCATATGCATCGGCGGCGGCAGCCTCGATGTCAGACCGTGGCGCACCGGCAAGATCGCCATAGGCGATGTTGTTGGCAACGCTGTCGTTGAACAGCGTGACGTTCTGGTTGACCTGGGCGATATGCCGACGCAGGTTACGCAGCCGATAATCGTTGATATCGACACCATCGAGCAGAATCTGCCCGGTTTCGTGTGCATAGAAACGCGGAATCAGATTCGCCAGCGTCGACTTCCCGCTGCCGGAGCGCCCGACCAGCGCAATCATCTGCCCCGGCGCGACGGAGAAACTGATGTCATCCAGAACCTGCCGATCCGTCTGTGGATAGGTAAAGCTCAGGTTCTTCACTTCCAGATGGCCGGTGACACGCTCGCGCTCGACACTGCCGGTATCGACTTCCGGCTCGACATCCAGTTGTTCAAAGATACTTTCGGCACCTGCAACGCCCTTCTGGATGGTCGAGCTGACCTCCGAAAGCTGGCGAATGGGCTTGGGCAGCAAACCGGCAGCCGTGATGTAGGCCACCAGATCACCCGCCGTGGCATCACCGCGCAGGAACAGCACCAGGAACATCAGGACCGCCATGGCGCTGTAGATCACCAGTTGCAGCATCGGCGTATAGATCGCGCCAGTCTTGGTCATGCGCAGTTGTTTCTCGGTGTTGCTGTCGCTGGCACGAGCGAAGCGATCCTGCTCGTATTGCTCACCGCCAAAACTGCGGACCACGCGATAGCCCTGGATGGTTTCAGAGGCGACGTGTGTCACGTCTCCCATGGCCACCTGGATCTTCTTGCTCTGCTTGCGGAATTTCTTGCTGGCACTGCCAACCATGATGGCAATGAGCGGAAGGATCGCGAGCATCACAAGGGTCAGCTTCCAGTTCATCCACAACAGGTAGATGAACAGGAACACCACTGTCAGGCCTTCGCGGATCACAACCTTGATCGCATCGGTGGCCGCACCGGTCACCATCGTCACGTTGAACGTGATACGGGAAATCAGATGCCCCGAGTTGGTGGTGTCGAAATAGCGGTTGGGCAGCACCAGCAGCTTGTTGAACAGCTCCACACGCAAGTCATGCACCAGCCCGAGGGAAACCTTGGCCAGAAAATAGTTGCCCAGATACGACCCAAGCCCCTGCCAGGCAGCGATCAGGACGATCAGCAATGGCACGGCCTGCAACAATTGTAGGTCTTTCAGGTACGGAACATTGGGAAACAGCGCCGCTTCCGGATTGGTCAGGCCATCGACGAAGTATTTGAGGATACCGGCCAGCATCGGCTGCGTGGACGCGAAGATCACGAACCCGATGATACTGAGCAGGAAAATACCCACATACGGACGCACATAGGCCAGCAAGCGGAAGTAAATCTTTACGCTGGAAGGAGCGGACGATTCGGAGGATGTCATGAGAATCCGTCGTGTGAAAAAGAGGCCGAATTGTACCACAAGCGGTTTTCGTGGCTGCCTGCTGGGGTAACATAGGCGGCCGTCCAACCCTTGGGGCGTAGAAACCGGAGTATCGATGCAAGCGCTTGACCACGCCCGCTACCTTGTCCTGGTTCAAGGAGCCGAAGTCCTTGAAGCCGATGGCACAGGCGACAAAGTATTACGCCTGACCGACGGTTCAATGCTGAAACTGTTTCGGCGCAAGCGCTTGATCAGCTCGGCCGCATGGTACCCCTATGCACGACGCTTTGCGGACAATTGTGTAACGCTGGCAAAACGAGCGATTCCCTGCCCGAATGTACGCACGGTCTACAGGATCGCCGAAATAGCCCGTGACGCCGTTCATTACGACCCGCTTGCAGGGCAGACTCTTCGTCAGTTGCTGGGCAACGCTGCCAGTGACGATGAGCTTCGCGGCCAACTGGGACGCTTCATCGCCGACCTGCACGAAAAAGGCATCTATTTCCGCTCTGCGCATCTGGGTAACGTGATCCTGACCCCGGAAGGCAAGCTGGGCCTGATCGATATTGCCGACATGAAGACCTACAGAAGCCCGCTGCGCAAAAACCTGCGGTTGCGTAACTTCAAGCACATGTTGCGCTACACACAGGACCGTCAGTGGCTTCTGGGAGAAGGCAATCAAGCCTTTCTGGAAGGTTATCTGAATGCCCAGACAACCTGCGACGCAACCGAACTGGCCCAGGCAGTCCGCTGACAAAAAAATGGCCGCTGTGAAAGCGGCCATTTTCGTTACTGCTGCTTGAGGCGGTGCTCCTGCACCACGCGCCCCAGAATCATCGTGGCTGGCAACAACACCAGAATCCACAGTTCGTCCGGGTTACCCACCAGCATGCTGCCATCGAAATTGAGCATGAGCAGCGCACAGGCCAGGTAAAAACCCCATGCATCACGCAGGCGAATGGCCTGCCAGAGCGTCAAGGCCATCACCGCACAGAACAGGACCAGCGCAATGGCTCCGGCATACAACCCCATGGCCACGAAAATGTTGTGTGGGTGCTGAATCGGCAGCCCGCCCGTCAGGGTCTGGGTGGTATGGAAGCCAATACCGCACCCCAGCAACCAGCCGCAGTTACGCCATTCACCGGTCATGATCTGGAAGAGTTCGATACGGTAGGAGTCGCCACGGACAAACAGCGCTTTCACCCATGACTCATCATGAATCAACCAGAAGACCAAGGCGGCGGCAACGGCAAAAGCCAGCAAGCCAATGACACCCTGCCTGGGGAACCGGTAAATCAGGTACAGGGCCCACAACCCGAAAAGGAAAGCAGCCCCGACCAGCGCCGTACGGGTCTGCACGACAAACGTGACCGCGAAAAGCGACAGGGCAACAGCAAGCGTCGCTTCAATCCAGCGCCGCTCCTTCACCCAGCCCGGGAAGGCCAGCCCAAGCGCACAGAACAGGAACACACTGGCATAGATGACATTATCCATGCGCCCCATCAGGATCCCGACACGCTCGCCGAACACGAACTCGCCGGTCATCCAGCTGCGTATGCTGGAAACGAAGATGTAAAGGCAGACGATCCAGAACAGGCTGCGTACAAAGAGTCCACTCCTGAAGAAATGGACATCGGTGAAAGCTGCTATGGCAAAAACAAACAGACTGACATAGGCAATGTGTTTGTAGAACTGAAAGTCCCCGGCATTGAAAGCAGGCACCAGGAACCACAGCAGAAACACTGCCCAGGCAAGCCCCAGCGGCTGTGAAAACACGCCGGCACCACGATGCTTGAGCAGGAAGAAGACACCCGGCAATGCAATGAATGCATAAAACAGGTTATTGCTGAGCTTGGAAGAGGCTCCCAGCATGAAACTCAGAATGAATACGACAAGCGCTGCACCAAAGTAAACCTGCGTCTTTGTGCTTCCAGCACTGATGCGTTCAGAAAACATTATTCAGCAACCATCCTGTTATAAGTCCAATAAGCACAGCGGCAATCAGTTTGACGCGATCGCGTCGCTTACGCCGCTGTTTGCTCAACCGCTCCTGAGGCAACTCGAGGTGATTGTCGAACCCCGTGTGCAACACAGCATCGTTTTCCAGAATCAAGGCGTAGCGGTCTTGCTCCGCGTACAGCCGAGACAGTTTTTTCTCGCCGACATGCTCGGCATAAGGTGCGTGCAGCTTGTAGTCCACAAGACGACGCAACCCGGGATTCAGGGAAAAACCCTGCCACTCGGCCTTGTGTGACCCCAGCTTGTAGAACGCAATGCCCTGCAGAACCTCACGCTCGTTGAGGTACACATAAGGACTGTGAACCTGAAGGTCGTGGTTGAAGCTGCGCAGCCACACCTGCAGTGCCTGAGGGTCGTTTTCCAGCAACACCCTCGACTCTTCGATGAAACCCGGGCGGTAGAAAGCCCAGTCATCTTCACAGTGGAATACCCAGGACGTTTCGATCAACGCATAGGCCGCATCGATCGAAGCCATCTGCCCCAATTTGGGGTTATTGATAATGAAGCGGGTATGCTCACGCCAGTGTTCAGGAATGCAATCCTTGACCTGGGAGTCGCCGGAGTCTTCGGTAATCAGCACATGGCGCACAGGCGCTGTGTTGAAACGGTCGAATGTTTCCAGAGTTCGCTTCAACAGGTCGAAACGGCCACAACTGGTGACAACCAGTGTGATATCGCTGTTTTCGCTGAATACCATCTTTGACTCTCTGTTATTGAATGTTCAGGGGCGAACAGTGCCCCACCAGGACTGCAAACGCTCAAACCAGCCCATCGCCGGTCTCTCCCGGAGAGGAGGCTGCATGGCATCCACAATCGCTTTACCGAGGGAATGGAATGTAAAGCGTTCCTCGACCAGCGTCTGCCCGTTGCGCGATATTTCATCTGCCAACTGCGGTTGTTCACGCAGGCGCTGAAGCTTTTCACGCAACTCGGGGATGTCGCGATACAACACAATGTTGTGCATGTCCACAAAGCCCAGGGCACGGTTTTCCTCGGCACCCTGATCGAAAGCAAACAGTACACAGCCACAGGCCATGGCCTCGAAGTTCTTGATCATGTATTCGCCCATGCCGACATCGGCACTGACGAAAAAGCGAATACGGTTCAAGGTGTCGCAATATTCCTCACCGGACTTGGTGCGTGTCACCAGCAAGGGCTCCACTCGTCCCAACTCATCGAGCAATGCCTTGCGACCGCTGTAGGCCACGCTCTTGGTGCTGCCCACAAAGGCCAGCTCGATATCACGCTCGCGCCCCTGCCCTTGCAACAGGCTCTGGTCGTATCCCTTGGGCACGAACACCGCATCGAAGCCCTCTTCACGCAGCCGCTCGCCCACCACGAAACCGGAGCAGATCACACGCGCCCATGGCAGTTTCCGGTAATGAGCGCTGAACTTGCCCGTGTATTTGCATTCGATGTAGTTCTGGTAGGCATCGTGCTCAAGGATGACCAGATTGGGAATCGTGCGAATAAAGCCGACCTGCCGGACTTCCTGTTTGAAACGCAGGAAAAACACGATCCGGTCGTACCGGGTGACATCCACTTCACGCTGAAAATAACCACGCAGGTTTCGCTGATCGTCAGACGTCAGCCAGCGCAGGTCACACTCGCAGTGCGCAGCGATACCGTCGTAGAGCCGATCCAGAATCGCACGTTGCTCTTTCTGGACAAGAAGTAGAACTTTCATTGTTTTCCTGGCACTCACTGAGCCTGCTGAATCAGATATCGCTGCTGCGCCAGAACAACTCGTGGCGGCGGACAGCTTTGCGGAAGAATTCATTCTCACCCTCGGCAGGCCAGCGACGACCGGCCAGAAGGCGTTGCAACCCGCGCCGGATACGCCGCTTGAAAGGCATCGGAGGTTGCAGATCGTGCATCATGCCCAGTGCCATGGCCTTGTCGCGCTGTTGGGCAACCGACAACTCAAGGCTATAAGGAACCAGCGGCAATGCCGGATCGAACACCGGCGGCAGGCTCATGCCATCATAGGCATTCCCCATCGGCCAGCGATCATTGTCATGCAGATGGTTGGCATATCCGAGCACCGTTTCCGGTTGCCACTCCAGCCCTTTGAGGGCTTCTCGCACAGCAGCCTGCGCACAGATATGGTCAGGATGAGGGTCAATGGCCGGATGCGGCATGACCAGAACCTCTGGACGGGCCAGCAAAAGCAGTGCTCGCAGGTCGGCCAGCAGGTTGTTCCAGGTCGGCGCCCCGTCACTGTCGCCCGGCAATTTCATCGGGTTGAACTGACGGAACAGCCGCGTATCGCTCAAATCGGCCTCACGGGATGCAACCGGCTGATCAGGCGCCGCCTGCATGGCAGGCAGTTGAAGGCAAAAATACCCCAGTTGCACACACTGGGACTCAGGTACCCCACCCCAACGAGGCACAGCGATACTGTCCCAGGCACGCAGCCGCCCTTTCATGCGTGCAGCTTCGGCACGCTCCAGGCCCATGTGCCGATAATGTTCTGCTTCGATTTCACCGGCCGTGAGGGTGACGATCCAAGCATCGTCGGCCTGACTGTAAAGCCCGAAGGCTGCCAGCTCGGCGTCATCGGCATGGGGCGCGATGACCATCACCCGCTGACGCCGTGCATCGGGCTGACGAAACAGCCACAATCGAGGCGTTCCCAGAACACGACAGAAACGCCCTCGCACGTTTAAAACGCCTTGTGCCAGGGGCAGCCCGAGCCCGGTCAGGTTGAGGTAGCGCACGCCATCCACACCGCGCTCGAACACCTGGCTGTCGTGCATGTCCGGACCGTGAAGCTCGACACCCGGATCGAAAAAGCGCCCCAGCCATGAGCTTTTTATCTTCAGTGCCAGAACCAGCGTTTCATCGCCTGCCAGTTCCGGAGGCGAATCGAGCAGCAGCGTGCCGCCCTCAAGACGCACACCCGCCCACTCATTGGCCGCAGGAAAGTTGTACTGGTAATCGTCCGCCGGCGAATAGAACAAATGGTCTGCAAACCAGGCCTCATGAGCCACCCAGGCCATAACCGCCAGCAGCGGCACCAGCCACCAGGCCACCAGTACGCCAAGCGCAATCAGCAGGACGAGCCCGGCCAGCAACGCCATGCGCTTGTTACGGCGATGGCGCTTGAGCAATTGCTGTTTGCGGCTCAAACCTGAAACACCGGCACAGGGTTGCACCAACGATCCTTGTACTCACGATCGGCGCGCCCGAAAGAAAATCGCAGCGGTTTGCCAAGGGCACGGGCCTGCTCCCAGGCGCTCTGGGTATTGAGAAAGCTCAACACACTGCCAGGGCTGAAATCACGGGTCTGCGGGTCGACACCGCCGTTGACATACTCGACGCTGATCCACTCCGGTGCCTCGACGCGGTACACCAGCTGGATCGCAATGGGTGCGTCGTTGAGAAACACCACCGAGCCGATCAGCAGCTCACGCAGCAGACCGACCACTTCGGCCATATGTTCGGCCCCCGTGGCGGCAAACCCCCAACGGCGCTGAAACAGGTCGCAGTACATGCTTGCCAGCTCGCGGCTGTCGAAGTCGCTTACCGGACGAACCGTCCCTCCGGCCTCCTCGAGCAAACGAAGCTCACGACGCTGGTTGTAACGAAACTTCTTGGACAGTTCCTCAGGCGTGCGGGCCATCGCCAGAGACTCGACCTGCGGCTTGAGGGTACTGATACGCCCTTCGTTGAGCGCCGACAGATAACGGGCACGATGACGAACGGGAACCTGAGCACCTTCCGCCACCGGCAGAATCAGCTCGGCATTGCCCAGGTCGAAGAGACCTTTCTTGCCATGGCGCTTGAGCTCATCCTTGGACAGCGCCAGCGAACGTCCCCAGGTCGCAATCGCAGCCTGAATGACGCCGTCCTGCTCCCAGGCCAGGTAGCGTACCGGGATCTTCGCGAACTCGGACAGACGCGCCACGACCAGGGGATGAGTCGCCACGCTGCCACCAAACCGGTGCCAGACCTGCTCATAAGTGTCCGCATCGACAGGCGTCCAGCCACGCTCACGCCAGCGTTGAAATCGATTGAGCATCAGGACTCCGCAATCAGGCGAGTGACTTGCGGCAGATGCCAGAAGACGTTGCGCACGGCATGATCCGAAAAACGCTCGCGCAGACGCAGCAGCATAAGTTCGGCGCACGCCTGACGTTGCCCGGCATCCAGAGAGCCTAGGTGGATGAGCCCATGGGAAAGACGCTCGACATCTCCCAGCGGGAACAGTACACCCAGGCCTTCGACCACTTCCCTGGCGCCACCACAGGCTGTTGCCAGCAAGGGAACGCCCGCTACCATGGCTTCCAGCAGGACCATGCCAAAAGGCTCATGATCCGAACTCAGAGCAAAGACATCGAACGCCTTGAAGAAGCGGCGCGCATCGGGAACCTGCCCCAGAAACAGGACATGCGAGCCGATGCCCAGCTCCAGCGCCAGATCCTTGAGCGGCTTCTCAAGACGCCCCTGACCAAGAATCACCAACTGGCTGTTGTCGGGCAGGTTTGGCAACGCCTGAGCAAAACCGCGTAACAGCGAGGCCTGATCCTTGTCCGGATGCAGACGGCCGACATTACCGACGATCCACGCCGACGGTGACAGCCCCAGTTCCTTGCGCGCCTCGGCGGCGTCAAGCTGGCTGCCTTGCAACTGTTCGATATCGATCCGGTTGTAGAGCGTTTCGATACGCTCGGCCGGCCATGCAGGCAGGCACTTGCGCATGTCATCCCGCACCGCATCGGACACCCCCAGCAGGCTCAGGCGTTTGCGGAACAGGTTCGCAAAAAGCCTGCGGCTGCCGCGCTGGTAATCACTGAACGCATGATGCACGCCAATCACCGGCAAAGAGGTCGCCAGCAATGCGATATAGATCGGCTTGAAGCGATGGGCGATGCAGAAACTGAAGCTGCGTGACGCGGCAATCTTGCGCAGATCACGTATCGCCCCCAGTTTCAGGCCACGAATGGCCCTGGAGCTGTAATCCATGAATAGCACTTCATCGGACGCACAGCCTGCGGCCACATCGGCATCAGCCGCGCCGGTCAGGAATACCGTGGTAACCCGGTATCCCCTGCCCGCGAACAGGCTGGCGTATTGCCGTGCGCAGTCCAGGAACGGCCCGTCATAGCCGTGGCAGAACTGCAACACATGGCGTTCAGCCGAGCGTGTCATACGTGTCCACGCCGTCTTTGACCACCAGAATGTCTTCCATGATCAGGTACTGAAGGTCAGACCCGAAGAACATGTTCAAGGCATCGGTCGGCGAGCAGATCATCGGCTCGCCACGACGGTTGAGCGATGTATTGAGCGACACGCCATTACCGGTCAGGTTTTCCAGCGCCTTCATCATGTCGTAGTAGCGCGGGTTGTATTCGCGCTTGAGCACCTGGGCACGGGATGTACCGTCTTCGTGAACGACTTCCGGCACGCGGGTCTTCCACTCTTCAGCCACTTCAAAGGTGAAGGTCATGAACGGAGCCGGATGATCGATGGTGATCATCTGTGGTGCCACGGTGTCGAGCATCGACGGGCAGAAAGGCCTCCAGCGCTCACGGAACTTGATCTGTTCGTTGATACGGTTGGCCACGCCCGGAACGCTCGGGCAACCAATGATCGAACGACCACCCAGCGCACGCGGACCGAACTCCATGCGGCCCTGGAACCAGGCCACCGGATTGCCGGCAACCATGATCCTGGCGATGCGCTCGGGCATGTTCTCGATCTGACGCCAGACCGGCTTGCTCGGGTGACGGGCACAGGCCGCGATCACGTCTTCGTTGCTGTAGGCCGGGCCGAGGTAGACGTGTTCCATCTTCTCGACCGGTACGCCACGGGCGTGGGATACATAGGCAGCCGCACCGACCGCCGTACCGGCGTCGCCGGACGCAGGCTGGACGAACAGTTCCTTGACCTCGGGACGGGCAATGATGCGCTGGTTCAGCTTCACGTTCAGCGCACAGCCGCCTGCGAAGGCGATCTTGCCGGTTTCCTTGAGGATGTCGCCCAGATAATGGTCCATCATCTGCAGAGCCAGCTTCTCGAACAGGGCCTGCATGCTGGCGGCGTAGTGGATGTAAGGCTCATCGGCCACGTCACCCACACGTTTCGGACCCAGCCACTCGATCAGCTTCGGCGAGAAGTAGAAACCCTTGCCGTTCTCTTTGTAACGACGCAGGCCAATGACGTTGGCCAGTTCGGTGTTGATGATCAACTCGCCGTTTTCAAAGCTCGCCAGACGCGAGAAGTCATATTTGCTGGCGTCGCCATACGGCGCCATGCCCATGACCTTGAACTCGCCGTCGAGCATCTCGAAGCCGAGGAACTCGGTGATAGCACCGTAAAGGCCACCCAGGGAGTCCGGGTCGAAGAACTCCTTGATCTTGTGGATCTTGCCGTTTTCGCCATAGCCGAAGAAGGTCGTGGCGTACTCACCCTTGCCATCGATGCCCATGATCGCGGTCTTTTCCTTGAAACCGGAGCAATGGTAGGCGCTGGAAGCGTGGGCCAGGTGGTGTTCGACCGGCTCGATCTTGATCTTTTTCGGATCGAAGCCCAGTTGCTCGAGGCACCAGACGATCTTGTTGCGATAGCGCTTGTAGCGGCGGTTGCCCATCAGCAGCGCATCGAGCGCGCGGTCCGGGGCATACCAGTAGCGCTTGGCATAGTGCCAGCGGGCCTTGCCGAACAGGCTGATCGGCGCGAACGGAATCGCGACCACATCGACGTCCGACGGCTTGATACCGGCCTGTTCCAGACAGAACTTCGCCGATTCGTAGGGCATGCGGTTCTTTGCATGCTTGTCGCGAACGAAACGCTCTTCTTCAGCCGCAGCAATCAGCTTGCCGTCGATATAAAGCGCTGCGGAAGGATCATGGCTAAGGGCGCCGGACAGGCCAAGGATCGTCAATGCCACTAGGGTCTAGCCTCTTCAGTCTGCATGCAGGCGCACAGCGCCCGAGAAAAATGTGTGCTCCCTGTCTCCGCACTGCGGACCGAGGGGCAGCTAAAGCGCGCGATTATAGCGTACTGGTGCAGGATATGGTCGGAGGGTGACGAAAACCTGTCCCTTTGCCTTTATCCACCTCAAAAACACCCACAGACATATCTACCCCCACTGTCCTGCCTGTCGCTGATTGATTGAGCACATGAATGACACGGGCCCTGCCCGCGCCCCAAACGCTCCTCTCTCAGAGGCACATCAGGAAATACGCTTCATGCAGACACTTACCCCCGTCCCCGCCAGCGGCGACCATCGCCAGCCCGCCGCTGCTGCGGCACTGAATCGACTCGATCAGTCGAGAATGACACTTTCCCTGGAACTCGACGCCTTGCCCAAGGTAGAGATCCCCCCTGACAGAGAGGCGGGCAGGGGCCTGTCAGAGCCGGAAATCCAGGACCTGCTCCAGCGGATAGATCGTTACTGGGCCGCCCCCAGCGCTCACGGTCAAAGCAGGTACGACCTGTTTGTCCACAGCCTGCAACAAGCCATGCACGATGAGCTGACACTCAAGGTCTATGAACGCGATATAGCCCCGGAATACTCGGCGTGCCTGCCGCTGGGCAATATGCCCTCGCCAGCGGCCCGACCATCGCTTCAGGGAGTCATGACCTCGTCGCTGCACGTTGAGCTCAATGAACAGACCCTCGTCGAAATCAAGGGAGCCCTGGCCATGAGCATCGACGACGGGCTCACGCTCCTGCACCTGCCAGGTGCCGGGCTTGCGAGCTTCGCCAGCCGGGGCGCGCTGTTTGAAACCATGACCCGGTGGCTCAACGATCCGCTGCTGCGCAATGCCCTGTTCAACAATGCCGATCAGCGCTACAGGGACAAGGTACTTGAGGTCATCAATGATCCCGATCTGTTTCTGGCCCCCTTCAATGTCACGGACGTGCAACTAAGACCGGTCCCCGGCAATCCGTTTCTCTACGCCTTGAACCGTCAGCTCGACAAGCAGCGTCAGGATGTGCGGTATGCGAGCGAGGCCCCCCTTGAAAACGCCTCACAGGACCGAGCGCAAAAGATCCAGAAAGCGATAGACATGCCTGACCTGTTTGGCCCGGCCGCCATGCTGGAGCGTCGTGAGCAGGCCCGACTGGAAAGCAGCCATCGCGCCCGCTTGCCGTACTGGATCAAGATAGCGTCCGCCGAAGATGTCACGGACTATGTCGAACGGGTCAATCGTTACGATGAAGCCCGTGCTGCCCTGCTCAGCACCCTGGGCGGCGCCCAGTCGCCCGAGCACTTTGCCTGGGAGTACCTCAAGGCGAGGCTCGCTTCCGATCTCGGCTACGACCTCAACCCTGACGAAGTGATGGTCACGACATTCCGCCCCCTGCCGCTGACAGGCGAGACCTACAAGATCACACGCTCCCTGCAACAACTGGCGCTCTACGGCTTGCACAACGGGGACCGGGAAGAGGGATCGGCCTTCATGACCCAGACCGCCCTGCATGCTGGCAAGACGCGCCTGGAACACACCCACGCACAGCTTACCCCCGCCTACATGGCCCGACTGGTCGATGAAGCGGACCTGCGTCTGAACTTTGCCGAGTACCAGCGCAGGATACTCGCCGGGGAGCATACCCGTCAGTTGATGGGCGAGATGATACGCAGGCAAATCACCTCGGAAGGTTATGCCGCAAAGATGCAGGGGCATATTTCACCCGAGGACTTTACCCTCGTCGAGACCGCGGCAGAACCGATGCCCGCCCGCTCCGGCTCGACGCTGAAAGTGCAACAGATCAGGCTCAAGGGCTGCGGCACCCTGGGCAAGATTCTGGTTTTCCGAAAGGAGGCCCCGAACGGCCAGCCCGAACGACTGGTCATGTTCGCCTCGGACGTCCCGCGCAAGGAGCATTTCCAGAGTTTTTACAATGAAACCCAGTTGCATAACGAACTGTTGTCCTGGAGCGCACCTCCCGGAATGCGCGACTACCTCGTGCAGCAGGTCGAAGCGCCTTACCGCCCGGCATTCCGGCAGAAACTGGAGGAGCTGGCGCGGCTGCCTTATCCCGAGTCGGACTTCATCCAGTGGGTAACCCTGCAGGATTATGCCGCCGGCCTGGAAGCATTCGTCAGCGAGCATGTCCGCATCGCGCTCGCCGAACAGGCACAGCACACGCCGTCCTGGTACCGGGAGGCCAGCGCCGGGCAACGCCAGGAACTCCTGGCCCTGGAGGACAGCCTGACGGGCGCACTTCGCAACTACGAGGCCCACTCCCACACCCACGTCGAGTCATTCGAGGCCTATACCCACAAACGGGCCAGCCAACAGATAGCCCGGCTGCTCGGGGTTCCCGCTGGCTCGGTAGACCCGGATCACATCATCGTGACCTCCCAGCGCGAAACCCAGAGCTACACCCAGATGCTGCTCAAGGGCTACGACGATGGCATCGATTTCATCAACACAAGCGCCGATACCGAGACATCATTCAGCGGCCCTGGAGGCATCGACCTGAAAAGGCTCTCCCCGGCCACGGTGGCTGCTTCGGTGCGGGGGCAGTGGCTGGCCGACGACTACATCGCGCACGTCAGGAGCACACTGCTCGATCCGCTCTCCAGCGGTTACGCGTACAGACGCACGGCCAGCCTGCTCATGACCCAGTTGCAGATGAAAGCCGCCGCTCTGCGCAGCCTTCTGAAAGGGCATATCACCGACCGACAATATCAATGGCTCAGGTCATCCCTCGACCATGCTCACCTGAGCGATGCCGAGACACGCAAACGTTATCCGCTCTATCCCTTGCAGATTCATGTGGATAAACCCTTTATCGCCTCGCGCCTGAAGCAGATAGATCAGCTGGTCATTCCTGGCACCGCACTGATCAACGTGGAGACCGTACAGGGGTGCATCGTCATACTGCCGACGGAAATCAGGCACGCGTCCCTGCTGTACACCCCTCAGGCACCTGACGGTATCGAGTTTCGCCTGTTCAGCAGCTTCATCGATTCACTCGAAAGCCCAGGCATGATCGATTACTACAAGAACCGCTGCCGGGTCGTGGCCCGCAGAACCTTGTCGTTCTTTCTCCGGGACATGAAGGAAGGCAATGCCAACAAGGCACCGTTCATACCCAGGGAAGCCATTTCCGACTTTGCCCAGACCTGCTTCAACCGCCCCCTGGAGCGAAAGCTGAGGGACGTGAAGGAAACGACAACAGGACGCAACGACATGCTGTCCAAAATGATCTGGAACAGCATCGAAATCGTTGCCATCGTTCTTACACTGCCTTTTCCACCCGCCAGTTTCGCAGTCGGCGCCGTGCTGTCCATGCGCGACAGCATGCTGGCTATCCAGGCACTGACGGGCGAAACCCCGGAAAGCGCCAGTGCCCACCTCCTCGCCTCCCTGCTCAACAGCCTGGGGGCAGCGGGAGACCTGCACTCGGGTCTCAAGGGGTTCGGTGGCTTCATGCGCAAGCTGACGCCCAGGGACGGGCCCACGCCACTTCTGAACAAAACGTCTCGCCCCCCGTCCTACGATGAGCTGTTTCCGGTCGACCTGCAGAATGAGACCTTCTGGATCGGCAAGCCAAACGCCAACGGCCATGCCCCTGTCTTCAGCCGCAACAACGCCGCTCCCCATGACGTGCAGATCACCGGCCAGTACGCCACGAAGAACCATGCAGGCGTCTGGCACCCTCTGGAGCAACCAGGACAAGACCGGGCCGTGAATATCTCGCTGCAAGGCGTTCCCGTCATTGAAAGCGGCCACGCCAAGGGGATCAGGGTCGTCAAGGGCGAGTCATACATCGAACTGCAAGGCCGGGCTTACCAAGTGCAATACGATGCCCGCATGCACTGCTGGAACATCGTCGATCCGGACAAGCCTTTTGCCTTCTTCGGCAAGCAACCGGTTCGCCTGGACGAACAGGGGCAATGGCAACGGATAGACCGCCTGCGACTGTCGGGTGGCGGCCTGGACGGACAAGGCCGTTTCAGGCCCTTGCAGGAAGAAGCCGCCAGCGCAAACACACCGTCGGTGAACACAAGTGATTATGAGTTGCCGCAAAGCATGCAGCCCCATCTCTTCCACATCCTCGACCCGAAACCCGTCGGATCGGACTGGATGGGGATCGAGGACTTTTTCAACGCCTATTACGCAACGATGCGCAAGACCTACACCACGCTGCGGGAAAACCTCTATCGCGATGCCAAGGTCTTTTTCAACAAAACCGCTCTGCCCGCCCGACCAGCACTCCCCCAGGTTGGCCTGTTGACGGATGTGGAGACGTTCTTCGCCGACGTCTTTGCCAAAAACAACGGGCTGGTCCTGAGTGAAGCGCCCAGGTCGGTTGCCAGTAAACGCCTGCTGATTCTCAACATGCCCTTGCTGGTCGAACAGAAGGTCGAGGTGCTCTATATCGAACACCTCTTCACCGACAAACATGTGCAGAAACTGGCCAAGTACCGCGATCTGGGGAAACAGACACGGTCCGGCTCCCATGAACTCAAGGAGCACCTTGAATGGCTGAACGAAGGCGCACTGAACAATCAGACCACTGAATATGACTACTATCATCTGATCAAGGCGGCCCATCAGCACAACATTGAAGTCCGTCCCTTCAGTTCTTCGATCAGTTACCCGGTTACCGGACATGCCGTTGCAAGCGCGGCCGGTGACAGCACGGCCACCCAGAAGATGAGCAAGTTTTTCGGGCACAAGGTCATCAGTGACGATATCGAAAGAAACGCTTCCCGACGCTGGATCGCCTTGCTGGACCAGAAACTGGCCAACACTTACCAGAATGTCCCCGGCATAGCCGAGCTGGAAGGCGTCATCAGCGTTCGCATCCAGGACGCTGCCGCCAACCGCCTGCCTCGGATCAAAGCCGACCCGGGCACCTACAAGGTGGACGGTCAAATGCTGAAAAGCGATTTCGTGCTGGAGTCGGGCAACCCGCTTATTGCGCATTCCCCCATCCCGGTGGTGCCCGCCAGAGAGATCGATTACAGACTGTTCAAGCAACTGAAATATGAAACCGAAGCCACGGACGTCAGCTATTACGCCGGTGAGCACGGCTTTCATTGGGACAATGCCAGCGGCTGGAAACGGGCCGATTCAGAGAGCTGGGCAGTCGAACCACCCCTCACGGCCATTCAACAGTCGCTGATGGACACGACCTATGAAATGCCGGCCGCCACGCGACGGACAATGCATGACCTGATTAACTTCGAGCACAAGGGCGTCAATGAGTACTATTACCTGCATAACCCCGAACATAATGTCGTCAGGCAGAACTTTTTCAGACGCCGTCGACAATTGCAGACCGATGCCCATGACGTCATATCCAGGACACTCCCTCCCCGTCCGACCCTCCCTGTCATTCCGGACGCCAGCAGCCCTTCCGAGCTCCTTGAACTGCTCTACCGGCACACCGATGGCGTGGTGATCGGCGAATCGCATGCGGCCATCGTCAGCAAGAAACTGATCATCGACAACCTGCCTCTGCTCAAGCGCAACGACGTCAAGACGCTCTATATGGAACACCTGATGACAGACATGCATCAGGCAGACCTGGACCGTTTCTTCGAGACCGGACAGATGAGCAAATCCCTGCTGCATGACTTGAGAGTGATGGACAGCGGCCATCGTACTGACCCGAACCTGACCTACAACTTCGAGAAGCTGGTGATTCGCGCCCGTGAACACGGGATAGAAGTTCGCGCCATCGACTGTTCGACCAGTTACCGCCTCGACGGCCTTCACCTCGAGACCTCGACAACCCGGCAGGAAATGATGAATTTCTTTGCCTCACGCACGATCAACAGGCATCAGGAGGTGATCGGGACACACAAGTGGATTGCCCTGGTGGGCAACAGCCACTCCAATACATTCGAGAACGTGGTGCCCGGCATTGCCGAACTGCAAGGGGGAATCGGGCTGCGTGTGGTCGAAGTGCCCCCTGGACAGGCCAGACCGCTGGGATTCGATACGGGTGGACACGTTCGGGCCCAGATAGGCAGGGAGGAATACTTCCTCAAGGGCGACTATCTGGTGGAAATGGAACTCCCCACCATTCCGGCCATGTCCGTGGAAGTGGAACTCCTGACGGCCGGGCGCCTGAGAAGACCCGGCATGTTCCTGATCGAGCAAGGTCGGGACGGGCAACAGATCATCGTGCATCGCTCCAGAGACGGCGCCCTCTATCGCACGCCGGTCATGACCGACCCCAACGGAAAACTTTATGTAGATCGCCCCACCTGGCCCCTCCATCAACGCCCCCACGACGACATGGAAGCCCTGATTCAGTCCCTGGAAAGCATGAACATGCGCCAATGGACGTAATGCCGTAGCACAACCGCTCCGGGACCGATGCCCTGGTCATCAAGTCCCGGAGCCCGCTACTCACACTCTCGGCAGGCGCTGATCCAGCAATTGATACAGCGCGCTGTCGACCGGCCAGTTGCGCATGAAGCGCGCACGGTCACGCGCAAACGCCTTGGCAAACGATGCCTGGGAACGGTGCTGACACACGGCATCGAGATCGATCAAAGCCCAGCGCCCCTCACTCCAGAACACGTTGTGGCCTTTCAGGTCGCCATGGCTGATGCGCTCGCGCAGCAGCTTCCCAAAAAGGTCGTCCAATGCCTGCAGCTCGTTTTCCGGGACATCGCCCGTGGCGACATGGGGCGCAAAACGCTCGATGATATCCGGTCCGTCCAGAAACTCGGTCACCAGGTATGCCTTGCGGCGCAATCCCAATACCCGCTGCTCCAGCATGGCCAGTGGTTTGGGCGTGGAAATACCCAGAAAAGCCAGGCGGTTGCCCTCGCGCCATGAGTGCCAGGCCCGGCTCGGGCGCCAGAAACGCTTGAGCCAGTGACTGAAGTTCTTGATGTTGTAACGCTTGATGACCAGCAGGCGCCCGTCCACCTCGACCCGTCCGACACTGGCTGCACCGCCGGTCTTGTACAGATGCCCCTGATCAAGCAACGCATCGGCCCGGTCCAGAATCGGCAGCATGGCCGCCTCTTCTTCGCGACGAGCCGCACGGAATCCGGAAGCGGAGTTCTGCACGCTGAACAGACTGCAATCGCGACCGGTCTTGTCCAGAAAATCCCCGAGCCGCCATTGGCGAACCTTGTCGATCTGCTTTTGCAGGGCCTCCATCGGCAAGGCGTGCTCGGCGTTGCTCAAGAGATAATGCACCAGCAACTCTTCGGTGAAGGGCTCGAACGCCTTGGGGAGCTGAGCGAAAAAGACGCCCAGGTTTTCCAGGGCCTTTTGCCGGGAGAGCGGCTTGCCAGCTTCTTCGACGCCAATACCGGCACCATCGATCAGGTACAACTGCCCGTTGTGACGCAGCAGGTTGTCCAGGTGCAGATCCTCCTGCCACAAGCCCTTGGCGTGTAACCGGGCGACGGCGGATAACGCTTCGCCCAGTACCTGTTGCTGCTCATCGGCCAGGGGCGGAAGACTCTCGACCTGACCCCAGGCGCTGCCCAGGCTTTCGGCCTCATCCAGAAACTCGAACAGCAACCAGCCGCCTTCACCGTCCTGCAAGCCATCGGCCAGCAACAAGGGAGTCGTCAGGCCTTGCTCGGCCAGCAACCGGACGCCCGTCAGCTCTCGCTGGAAATGCCGGGCAGCCTTGCTGCCGACCAACAGCTTGGCCAACACCGGACGCCCCCGCCAGACACCGGCACCGACATAGCGTTGCCCCGGCAATACCCGCAGAAGGGTCAACAGTTGCAGCTCGGCCGGACCGGCCGTATCCGCCAGGGTGATGCTCAACGGCAACTCCGGGGTGCGCCCGGCATTCTTGAGTTCAGACAAGCGCATCAACGAGCCTCTTGATCGCGGTGTTGAAGATCGCGCTTGTGCTTGCCGCGCTTGCCCAGACGCAAATACCAGGCATCGACCAAGGCACTGTCAGGGGCAGCCTGCAGATAGGCGGCCAGCAACTCACGATGCTCGGCCTCCCCCCACATCGGCGCACGGCGCAAGAGAGGCTCCAGGTCCTTGACCCGGTCACGCCTGCCAAAGAACGCCGGACGTGTTTTCTCCAGATCGATCAGCTGTGCCAGATAGGCACCGCCGCGAGGCTGCAAAAAGATATGTTTGGGATAGAAGCAGCCATGAACCTGCCCCGCTTCGTGCAACGTGCGGGCCAGTTGGCCGCAGGACTGAAGAATCGCGGAACGGGCATTGGTGCCCAGTTCAGGCCACTGCTGAAGCAGCGCTTCAAGATCGGTCCACTCATCCAGCGCCCGTGTCATCAGAATGGCACGTCGCTCGCCACCGGCACGGCTTTCACCATAGAACACGGCTTGCAACGCCGGAATGCCCAGTTTCTGGTAGCGGATGATGTTGCGAAATTCCCGCGAGAACGATGGCTCACCGAACGGGTGGTGCAGTGTGTAGGTCAGGTAATTGCTCTGACGCTTCAGATAGAAGCCCTGACCTTCCAGTTCCAGACGAAACACGCTGCTCCATCCGCCACGCCCGGTATTGGGCTCATCGACGGCATCGAGCTGCCTGTTCCACAACGACTGAAAATCGGCCAGACCATGGCGCTCAAGCAAGGCCTGCTCGGCACTGGCAATGAAAACACTCATTCACGCCCCTCGAAAAAACTGACGATATGGCGAATACGCTTCTTGTCGGAGGCATTCAGACGGTCCCGCTGACGGTATTGCAGGTAGAAACGCAGGCGCTGCGTGGCAGACAAGTGATACTTGGCGACCTTGTCCAGACAGGCCAGGTCCTTGGTGATCCGGTAGCGCAGCATGAAGCTCCACCAGAACGCACCGTTGGGGCAATCGATGAAAAACAGTCGGGCCTGACTGTCGACCAACAGATTGCGCCACTTCAGGTCGTTATGGGTGAAATGCTGGTCATGCATGATCCGCGTACAGCGGGCCAATTGACGGCTAATGCCATCGACCCAGGCACGATCCGCCAACAGCGGGTCCTTGCGCCGCGCCAGCGCGGACAAGTCCTCGGTGTCGGGCAGCTCACGAGTGATCAGCGCGCCACGGTCATAGGCAGCGCCCTTACGCTCAAGCCCCCAGGCCACCACATCGGCGGTCGGAATGCCCCACTTGGCAAAGCGCTTGAGGTTCTGCCACTCGGACTTGACCCGTGGACGCCCCAGATAGCGGCGCAAGCCTTTGCCCGCGCCGGTGTAACGCTTGACGTAATAATTGATCCCGTCGCGCTCGACCCGAATCACTTCGGAGAGCAGGTCACGGGTCAGGCGCTCGCCCTGCAAGGCAAATACGGCGTCCAGGCTACCGAAGTCGTCAGCCAGAAAGGCGTACTCCGGCTCCAGAGTCCAGCCCGCCATCAGAGTGCATCTCCGTAACGCAATTTACGCTGATACAACTTGTCCGCCTTCTTTTCCAGCCAGCGCAGCAATGTGGCTTCCCGAGCCAGCACTTCGCGCAATGGCTTCTGGAAATACCCTTTGAGAAAACGCAGTTTGTCGCGTCGGGTCAGGCCGATGTCCAGGGCCGAGAAATACAACGCTGCCAGGTCCTTGTTACGCCAGCGTGGCGTGATGGCCCGGCGCGTCTGGGCGCGATGCAGGTCGATGACCGACAGCTTGAAATCATCGGCACTCACCGGTTTGTCGGTGTGCAACAGGAAATGGCAGATGTAACAGTCCCGGTGATTGACCCCGGCACGGTGCATCATCCCGACCATACGCGCGACTTCTGCAATGTATGCCCGCTTCAAGCGTGGCTCGGGCGGCTCGTTGCGCCAGTTGAGGCTGACGTCTTCCAGGCTTTCGGTCGGTGCCAGCTCTTCGGTAATGATGAACGAATGCTGCGCGGCCGGATTGTTGCCACGCTCGCCATAGGCCACGGCGGTCATGGTCGGCACACCGACTTCATGCAAACGCTCTATCGCGTCCCATTCCTTGCCCGCACCCAGCACCGGCAGCTTGGCGGTCACCAGATTCTTGGCAATCTCACCCCAGCCGATGCCACGGTGAATCTTGACGAAATAGCCTCGCCCATCAACTTCCGTACGCAACGTACGACGACCTTCGAGTTCTCGGTAAACCTGCCCTTCCAGGCCTTCGACGGCCTCGAATGCATCGCGACCGGCCCACAGGCTCTTGAAGGGTTCAGCGAGGAACAACTTCATTATTGATCGTGCTCCGCCAGAATCACATCGGCAGCATGCTGCGGCATGCTGTAAAGGTCCGCCGTATCGGCGAAGGCCAGGCCATTCCGGCCCCAGGCACTGCGTGCAGCCTCGTCTTCGAGCATGTTCACCAGATATCGGTTGAGCTGCGCCTGATCGAATGGCTCATCCAGCACCAGGCCGCTGTCGGCCTCGGCAATGTAATGGGCATAGCCACAAACCGCACTGACCAGCACCGGCAGCCCGGCAACCAGCGCTTCCAGCAGCACGGTGCCGGTGTTCTCGTTATAGGCCGGATGAATCAGCACATCCGCGCCCATCAGGAAACGCGGAATATCGCTGCGCCCTTTCATGAAGGTCACTTGGTCGCCCAACCCCAGAGCCGCACTTTGCAGCTGGAATACTTTGGGGTCGTCCTGGCCGATTACAAACAGGCGCGTGCGTTTTTTAAGTTCGGCAGGCAAGGCGGCCAGCGCCTTGAGGCTGCGATCCACGCCCTTGGTCTTGAAGCCGGAGCCAATCTGGACCAGCAGCAGGTCATCATCGGCCAGCCCGAACTCCTGGCGGACCCCGGCACGAATCTGAGGTGCGTCAGGCGGCGCACGCCGGTCCTGGGAAATACCCGGCGGCAGCAGATGAAAGCGCGACAGCGGCGTGTCGTAATGTTTGATGAACAGCGGTTGCTGCACTTCGGAAATCATCAGCACCTGGGTTTTCGCATCCTTGGCGAACACCGCCCGCTCGTACTCGGCAAAGTGGCGATAACGGCCCCACTTGCGATACAGCGAGTTGCGCAGCGTCTGCGCCTTGTCCTCGAAACAGCCATCGGCGGCGTAATACACATCCAGGCCCGGCATCTTGTTGAAGCCGATCAGACGATCCACCGGGCGCTTGGCCAGATCGGCCTCCATCCAGGCACTGAGTTTTTCGTTACGGCGATGGTTGAAGAACGCCTTGACCGGTGCCACCAGCACCTCAAAACCTGGAGGCACATCGCCTTCCCAGATCAGGGTGTAGACACGGATCTGGTGTCCGCGCTGCTGGCACTCCAGTGCAATGCGCATGAAATCGCGTTGCAGACCGCCGAACGGAAAGTATTTGTAGAGTACGAAAGCCAGTTGCATCAGTTGTGTTCCTTTGCCAGCAACAGCGCGCCCAACTGGCTCGCTACCCGCTCGGGATTCAGGCGAGTGAAGCACATCGGCCACTCGCGTTTCAGGTCAAACCGCTGCTGATCGTCAGCTGTCGGTTGATAGGTGCATTTCTTTTGCAGGCAAGGGGCACACGCCGGGTAATCGCCGGCCAGATGCACCTGGGACTTGCCATACGCGCCGGTTAGCCCCGGATTGGTCGGGCCGAACAGGGAAATGGTCGGTACATCCAGCGCCGCGGCCAGATGGCCGATGCCCGTGTCCACCGCCACGCAGGCCTGAGCGCTGGCCAATACACGGGCAACACCGGCCAGGTTCAGCTTCGGCAAGACCTGTGCATTGTCCAGCCCCTCGGCGATACGTTCGGCACGGGCTTTTTCTGCCGGGTTACCCCAGGGCAGGCGTACATTCAGACCGCGCGTCGCCATCAGTTCGGCCAGTTGCCGCCAATAATGCTCGGGCCAGTGTTTGGTGGCCCAGGTGGTGCCATGCAGAAACAGTACGAAGGGCGCTTCAAGCGCCTCATCCAGTGCCGCCAGACGCTTGAGACCGTAATTGCCAAGCCCCGCAGGCAACTCGTAACCCAGTGCCTGAGCGAACAATTGCCGCAGCCGCTCGACGGCATGCTGCCCGCGGGCCACCGGATATGGCCGGTCATAGAAGCGACTGGCGATGGGTTCGCGTGCCGAGTCCTTGTCCAGCCCCGCCACTGGCGCATTGACGTAACGGGTCAGCCAGGCACTCTTGAACAGGCCCTGGGCATCGATGACCACGTCATAGTGCGTCTCGCGCAGACGTTGCTTGAAGCGCTGCCATTCACCGGTCTTGAAGGTCTGCCAGAGGTTCTTGCGCCAGCGGCGAATCGCCACCGGAATCACCTTGTCCACGGCCGGATGCCAGGTCGGAATCTCGGCAAAGCCCTCTTCCACGACCCAGTCGAATTGAATGCCCGGCAGCGCGTTCGCCGCATCGGTCAGCGCCGGCAGGGCGTGAATCACGTCCCCCAGCGAAGAAGTCTTTATCAGCAATACCCGCAAGGTCAGGCAACCTCCACCGGGGTGCCGCCCAGACGCGCCAAGGCCTGGACGACGGAATCCGGCTCCAGCAGGCGCATGCAGTTGTAATGGCCGAAACGGCATGTCCGCTCGAAACAGGGGCTGCACTCGATGCCCAACTGCACGATTTCGACCTCATCGGCCAAGGGCGGTGTAAAGCCCGGCGAGGTCGAACCGTAGACCGCGACCAGCGGGCGATTGAGTGCCGCGGCCACGTGCATCAGACCGGAATCGTTGGACACCACGGCGTCGGCACAGGACAGCAGATCAATGGCCTCGGCCAGCGAAGTCTCGCCACTGAGATTGATCGCCTCTTCCCGCAGACCGGGAATCAGGTACTCGCGGATGCTCTCGCCGACCGGATGATCCTTCTTTGAACCGAACAGCCAGACTTGCCAGCCCTCACGAATACGCGACTCGGCCACCTGCGCGTAATGCTCGGCCGGCCAGCGCTTGGACTCGCCAAACTCGGCACCAGGGCATAGCGCCAGCACCGGACGGTCCAGGGCCAGACCGAACTTGGCCAGCGCCGCATCGCGCACAGCCATGTCGATCTGCAAGCTCGGCTTCGGATAGGGACGCGGCAGTTCGGCATCCTTGTCGAATGCCATGGCCATGAAACGCTCGATCATCAGCGGATAGCGTTGCTTGTCCAGCACACGCACATCGTTGAGCAAGCCATAGCGGAATTCGCCGCGCCAGCCGGTACGCCTGGGAATGCCTGCGAAAAAAGGCACCAGCGCGGACTTGAGCGAGTTGGGCAGCAGAATCGCCTGATCGTACTGGCCTGCCAGGGATTTGCCGATCCGGCGTCGGGTCGCCAGCTCCAGCGCACCGTGCCCCAGCGGAAAGCTCAGGGCCGCACGCACTTCAGGCATGCGCTCCAGCAGCGGACGGCTCCACTCCGGGGCCAGCACATCGATTTCGCACTCAGGATGACGCTGTTTCAGACACTGGAACAGCGTTTGCGCCATCACCATGTCACCGACCCAGCTAGGTCCAACGATCAAAATTTTCATGCTCAATCCAAAAACAGCCAGGGAGGCTTGTCAGGCTGCGTGACCTTCCCACACAACCTGACGCCTCCCTGTCATAGCTATATATAGCGTTCGATAAACCGTATTCGCGAATGAATTCGCTTCTGCAACCTGAGGTCAGGTCAGGCCCAACTCATTCCAGATCCGCATCACTTCCCGCCGCTCGACCACGAACTGGTCACCCGCCACTGTACCCGCCTGGTTCTGCAAGGCCTGGCGGTGCGCCGCCGCGCGGTAGGCCTTATAGGCTTCGCGCAACAGGCTGGCATCGGCATCAGGCAGCAGCCCGGCCTCTTCAAGGCCTTCGAGAATACGAATGTTATCGGTGTAGCGCAGCAGTCCGGGATGCTCTCTGGACCACGCCAAGGCCGCGTATTGCACCATAAATTCGATATCGACGATACCACCGGCATCCTGCTTGAGGTCGAACGACATCCCGGCATCGAAAGCATTCTCGCCCCGTCCCGCCGTGGTCAGCCGGGTTCCCAGGTTATCGCGCATCTTGGCGCGCATCTCGCTGACTTCTCCGCGCAGTTTGTCCAGATCACGCTCGCGCCCCAGCACCGTTGCCCGGACTTTGACGAATTCGCCCCCGACATCGGGACTGCCCACCAGGACCCGGGCACGCACCAGTGCCTGATGCTCCCAGGTCCAGGCTTCGTTCTCCTGATAGCGGGCAAAAGCCCCCAGCGAACTGACCAGCAGACCTGACGCCCCCGATGGCCGCAAGCGCATATCGACCTCATAAAGCTGGCCGGAGTTGGTCTGGGTCGTCAGCAGGTGGATGATCCGTTGCCCGAGGCGAGTGAAGAACTGCGCGCCGTCGATGGGTTTGGCACCGTCGGTTTCGGCCTGAGGATCGCCATCATGGATGAAGACCAGGTCCAGATCGGAGCCATGCCCCAGCTCGATGCCGCCCACCTTGCCGTAGCCGACAATCACGAAACTCGGGTCGCACAGACTGCCATCAGGCCGCGAAGGCGTGCCGTGCCGGGCGACGGTGTGCCGCCAGGCCAATGCCAGCACCTGTTCCAGAATCGCTTCGGCCAGCCAGGTCAGGTAATCGCTGACTTTCATCAGCGGCAGACTGCCGGAAATCTCGGAAGCCGCCACCCGCAAGCGATGCGCCAGCTTGAAATGCCGCAAGGCTTCCATCTGCTGCTCAAGGTCGTCCTCGGGAATACGAATCAGGCGCTCGCGCAGCTCGGCGGCCAGTTCGGGTGCCAACGGCGGATTGAACAGACGCCCCTCATTGAGCAACTCGTCGAGCAGCAACGGGAAGCGGGCAATCTGCTCCGCAATCCAGGGGCTGGCGGCACACAGGGTCAACAGCCTGCGCAGGGCGTCGGGGTTTTCCGTGAGCAGTACCAGATAGGCAGAGCGCCGGGCCACCGCCTCGACCAGCGGCAACACCCGCTCCAGCACCAGGTCGGGGCTTTCATGCTCTACGGCCTGGGCCAGCAATCGGGGAATGAACGCATCCAGACGCTCGCGCCCCAGACGCTGCATCGAGCGCAGTTGAGGGCTGCCACGCAGGTTGGCCAAGTGCCTGATGGCCTTTTCGGCATCGACGAACCCGGCCTGCGAGAGCTGGCGACAGGCCGCCTCTTCATCCTGGGACTCCTGCCACAGCGGCAGCCATTCGCCACCGACGACCACCTCGCCTTCATCCTGCTGCTCGTCATCGGGATCAGAGTCCGGATCGGCAATGACCTGGCGGAAATGCCATGAAACCCGATTGCGCCAGTGCATCAATCGTTCATGGAAAGTCGGCCAGTCGGCAAAGCCCATGATCAGCGCGATACGCGCCTGATCCTGCTCATTGTCAGGCAGCATTTGTGTCTGTCGGTCGGCAATGGCCTGGATCGCGTGCTCGGTGTAACGCAGGAATTCGTAGCCTTCGCGCAGTTCGTCGGTCACGGCGGACGGCAGATATCCCTGGCCTTCCAGGGTCTTCAACACCTTGAACAGCGGACGCTGTTGCAGGCTCAGGTCGCGGCCACCGTGGATCAACTGGAAAGCCTGAGCGATGAACTCCACTTCGCGAATACCGCCGGCCCCCAGCTTGATGTTATCGGCCATGCCTTTGCGCCGGACTTCCTGCTGGATCAACTGCTTCATGGTGCGCAGTGCTTCGATCGCGGAAAAATCCAGGTAACGGCGGTATACGAACGGACGCAGCATCTGCAGCAACAATTCACCCGCGGCCTGATCACCGCCCACCACACGGGCCTTGATCATGGCGTAACGCTCCCAGTCACGCCCCTGATCCTGGTAATACTGCTCCAGCGCATTGAAGCTCAGCACCAGCGCTCCGGCGGAACCATAAGGGCGCAGGCGCATGTCGACCCGGAACACAAAACCGTCAACCGTCACCGGGTCCAGCGCCTTGATGAGCCGCTGCCCCAGCCGGATGAAAAACTCCTGGTTATCCAGCGGACGCTTCGCCCCGACCGTCTCGCCGCCTTCGGGGTAGGCAAAGATCAGGTCGATATCCGAAGACAGGTTCAGCTCCACGGCCCCCAGCTTGCCCATGCCGAGAATCACCATCTGCTGGGGCTGGCCGGTACGGCGCCCGGTCGGCGTACCGAGCAGCTGGCAATGGCGTTCGTACAACCATTGATACGCCAGATCGATGGAGCCATCAGCCATTTCGGACAGGTCACGACAGGTTTCGATCAGGTCGGCCTGACGCGTCAGGTCGCGCCAGATAATCCGCACTTGCTGGCGCACACGCTGCCGACGTAGATTACGCCCCAATTCATCGTCGGTAGCGGCAACGAGTACGGCGGTTGCGATCTGTCCGCGCAGCTCTCCTGCACCGAAACTGCGTTCAAGCTCGCCCGAATCAGCCAGCGCCAGCAGCATGCCGGGGTCGCGACAGACTTGTTCGGTAACGAAATCGCTGGAGGCACAGACCCGGTCGAACGCAGCCCGGCGTGACTCGGGCCAGGCCTCGAAAGACGCCAATGCGTCGTCCGACAGGGCAGCGAGCGCAGAGCAAAATGTCTGTTGCGCACGGGTAACTAAAGGCAGCAGGATGGCCGGAAAATCGGCCAGCGAAGGTAGGCTCATGGTCTATCCTTGATCGGCGTGCAAAGGGCTACCTGCCATGTCCGCAAGATCCACGCGCAACCACCGACTGTCGAACAAAGGTTATAAATTGCTGAAAAATCGGTTTCAATGGATACAAACACCAATTTTTCACCTGAACAGATTAATTTTCAATCAACGGTAACGTTTTATCTCACAACACAACAGGAGCGATTTGGTCGCTTCTCTGTAGTTTTACTACTGGGTGTGTAACTCGAAAGGCTGAAATGGTCGTCGATATGTAGTAAAACTACACGCCGCCGGAACAACCTCCGGTAATCCAAGAATTTTATGTCGTCTGCCCACAAGGCCAGTCGCAAACTCAGGCAACCGATTCTGGAAGCCTTTCCGCCCTGGAGCAAGCCATGCAAGACCTCGATCCCGTCGAAACCCAGGAATGGCTGGACGCCCTGGAATCGGTTCTCGACAAAGAAGGCGAAGACCGTGCTCATTACCTGATGACCCGTATGGGCGAGCTGGCCACTAGAAGTGGTTCGCAACTGCCGTACGCCATCACCACGCCATACCGCAACACCATTCCAGTCACCCACGAAGCACGCATGCCTGGCGACCTGTTCATGGAACGCCGCATTCGCTCGCTGGTACGCTGGAACGCATTGGCCATGGTTGTCAAAACCAACCTGAACGACCCGGACCTGGGCGGTCACATTTCCAGCTTCGCTTCCAGCGCGACGCTGTATGACATCGGCTTCAACTACTTCTTCCAGGCTCCGACCGAAGAGCACGGCGGCGACCTGATCTACTTCCAGGGCCACGCCTCTCCAGGCGTCTATGCCCGTGCGTTCCTCGAAGGCCGCATCAGCGAAGACCAGATGAACAACTTCCGTCAGGAAGTCGACGGCAACGGTCTGTCTTCGTACCCGCACCCATGGCTGATGCCTGACTTCTGGCAGTTCCCGACCGTATCCATGGGTCTGGGCCCGATTCAGGCGATCTACCAGGCGCGCTTCATGAAGTACCTGGAAAGCCGCGGCTACATCCCTGCAGGCAAGCAGAAAGTCTGGTGCTTCATGGGCGACGGCGAGTGCGACGAGCCGGAATCCCTGGGTGCCATCGCTCTGGCTGGCCGCGAGAAACTCGACAACCTGATCTTCGTCATCAACTGCAACCTGCAGCGCCTCGACGGCCCGGTTCGCGGCAACGCCAAGATCATCCAGGAACTCGAAGGCGTGTTCCGTGGTGCCCAGTGGAACGTCAACAAGGTGGTCTGGGGCCGTTTCTGGGACCCACTGTTCGCCAAGGACACCAACGGTGCCCTGCAACGCCGCATGGACGAAGTCATCGACGGCGAGTACCAGAACTACAAGGCCAAGGACGGAGCGTTCGTTCGCGAGCACTTCTTCAACACGCCTGAACTCAAGGCCATGGTCGAAGACCTGTCCGACGACGAGATCTGGAAGCTCAACCGTGGTGGTCACGACCCGTACAAGGTCTACGCGGCCTACCATCAGGCGGTCAACCACAAGGAACAGCCGACTGTCATCCTGGCCAAGACCATCAAGGGTTACGGTACCGGTGCAGGCGAAGCCAAGAACACCGCGCACAACACCAAGAAGGTCGATGTCGACAGCCTGCGTCACTTCCGTGACCGTTTCGACGTGCCGATCAAGGACGCCGACCTGGAAAACCTGCCGTTCTTCCGTCCGGAAGAAGGCAGCGCCGAGGCCAAGTACCTGTCCGAGCGCCGCAGCGCACTGGGCGGTTTCGTACCACAGCGTCGCGCCAAGAGCATCAGCATCCCGACACCTCCACTGGAAACGCTGAAAGCGATCCTGGACGGTTCGGGCGACCGCGAAATTTCCACCACCATGGCCTTCGTGCGCATCCTGGCGCAACTGGTCAAGGACAAGGAAATCGGTCAGCGCATCGTACCGATCATCCCGGACGAAGCCCGTACCTTCGGTATGGAAGGCATGTTCCGTCAGTTGGGCATCTACTCGTCCGTCGGCCAGCTCTACGAGCCAGTCGATAAAGACCAGGTGATGTTCTACCGCGAAGACAAGAAAGGCCAGATCCTCGAAGAGGGCATCAACGAAGCCGGCGCCATGTCGTCGTTCATCGCGGCCGGTACTTCGTACAGCAACCACAACCAGCCGATGCTGCCGTTCTACATCTTCTATTCGATGTTCGGCTTCCAGCGTATCGGTGACCTGGCCTGGGCTGCCGGCGACAGCCGCACCCGTGGCTTCCTGATCGGCGGCACCGCCGGTCGTACCACGCTCAACGGCGAAGGCCTGCAGCACGAAGACGGTCACAGCCACATCCTGGCCGCCACCGTGCCTAACTGCCGCACCTATGATCCAACCTACGGCTACGAGCTGGCGGTGATCATCCAGGACGGCATGAAGAAGATGACCGAAGAACAACAGGACATCTTCTACTACATCACCGTGATGAACGAAGCCTACACTCAGCCAGCCATTCCGGCCGGTGCCGAGGAAGGCATCATCAAGGGCATGTACCTGCTCGAGGAAGACACCAAGGCCGCGGCGCACCACGTCCAGTTGCTGGGCTCGGGCACCATCCTGCGTGAAGTCCGCGAAGCAGCGAAGATCCTGCGTGACGAATTCAACGTCGGCGCCGACGTCTGGAGCGTCACCAGCTTCAACGAACTGCGTCGTGACGGCCTGGCGGTAGAGCGTTTCAACCGCCTGCACCCTGGTCAGAAGCCACAGCAGACTTACGTCGAACAATGCCTGACCGGCCGTAAAGGCCCGGTCATCGCATCGACCGACTACATGAAGCTGTTTGCCGACCAGATCCGTCAGTGGGTTCCATCCAAGGAATACAAAGTACTGGGCACCGACGGTTTCGGCCGTAGCGACAGCCGCCGCAAGCTGCGTCACTTCTTTGAAGTCGACCGTAACTTCGTGGTGCTGGCAGCCCTGGAAGCCTTGGCTGACCGTGGCGACATCGAACCTAAAGTCGTGGCCGAGGCCATCGCCAAGTTCGGTATCGATCCTGAAAAACGCAACCCACTGGACTGTTAAGAGTCTGCTTCAACATCGGTAACGTGCGCTGATCAGGCGTGAAACAGCCGAGGATGCGGAATTTACATCTGTAAATGAGCATCCAACGCTGTTTCGTTGCAACTGGATACGGCGCAATCGAGAGTGAACAGGTTCTCCGAAGGAGAGACATTGTGAGTGAGTTAATTCGCGTACCCGACATCGGCAACGGTGAAGGTGAAGTCATTGAGTTGATGGTCAAGGTCGGTGATCGTATCGAGGCTGACCAGAGCATCCTGACGCTTGAGTCCGACAAGGCGAGCATGGAAATCCCTGCTCCGAAAGCCGGCGTCATCAAGGTCATGAAGGTCAAGCTGGGCGACCGCCTGAAAGAAGGCGACGAACTGTTCGAGCTGGAAGTCGAAGGCGAAGCCGCTGCTCCGGCCGCGGCGGCCCCTGCTGCTGCCCCTGCACCGGCTCCAGCCGCTGCCGAACCGGCCGCTGCTCCCGCTGCAGCACCTGCGCCAGCAGCCAGCGCGTCCGTTCAGGACATCCACGTTCCGGATATCGGTTCGTCGGGCAAGGCCAAGATCATCGAAGTTCTGGTCAAGCCAGGCGATAGCATCGAGGCCGATCAGTCGCTGATCACTCTGGAGTCCGACAAGGCCAGCATGGAGATCCCGTCTCCAGCAGCCGGCGTGGTCGAGAGCGTCGAAGTCAAGCTGGAACAGGAAGTCGGTACTGGCGACCTGATCCTGAAACTGAAAATCGCAGGTGCCGCGCCTGCCGCTGCACCGGCTGCAAGCGCTCCAGCCGCCGCACCCGCCAAGGCCGAAGCTGCCCCGGCTGCCGCTCCTGCTCCCAAGGCAGAAGCTGCACCCGCACCCGCCGCTCCCGCTCAAAACGGTGCCAAGGTTCATGCCGGCCCGGCGGTTCGCCAACTGGCCCGTGAATTCGGTGTAGAGCTGAGCGCGGTCACCGCAACCGGCCCACACGGCCGCGTGCTGAAAGAAGACGTACAGGTTTACGTCAAGGCCATGATGCAGAAGGCCAAGGAAGCACCTGCCGGCGGCGCAAGCGGCGGCATGGGCATCCAGCCGATTCCGGAAGTCGATTTCAGCCGTTTCGGCGAAATCGAAGAAGTGCCGATGACCCGCCTGATGCAACTGGGCGCCACCGGTCTGCATCGCAGCTGGCTGAACATCCCGCACGTGACGCAATTCGACCAGGCCGACATCACCGACCTGGAAGCTTTCCGTGTGGCGCAGAAAGCCGCTGCCGAGAAAGCGGGCGTCAAGCTGACCGTTCTGCCGCTGCTGCTCAAGTCCATCGCACATCTGCTCAAGGAACTGCCGGACTTCAACGCTTCGCTGGCACCAAGCGGCAAGGCCGTGATCCGCAAGAAGTACGTCCACATCGGCTTCGCCGTGGACACGCCGGACGGCCTGCTGGTTCCTGTGATTCGCGACGTCGACCAGAAGAGCCTGCTGCAACTCGCAGCCGAAGCGGCCCAACTGGCCGAGAAGGCGCGTAACAAGAAGCTCACCGCGAACGACATGCAAGGTGCCTGCTTCACGATCTCCAGCCTCGGCCACATTGGCGGCACCGGCTTCACGCCGATCGTCAACGCGCCGGAAGTGGCGATCCTGGGCGTCTCCAAGGCCAGCATGCAGCCGGTCTGGGATGGCAAGGCATTCCAGCCGCGCCTGATGCTGCCGCTGTCGCTGTCCTATGATCACCGCGTGATCAACGGCGCTGCCGCTGCCCGCTTCACCAAGCGTCTGAGTGAACTGCTGGCAGATATCCGCACGATCCTGCTGTAAGGAACGTGCCGTCGGTTGATGGAGGAAACGGATGTCTCGTTGCTTCCATCAACCGAACAGTTTCCCGAGCCACCACACTCGACCTCAACCCCGCCAATCTGGCGGGGCTTTTTTTATCTGTCAGGTCCAAGCCTGCCAAATACCCTTGATTCAGCGTCGCGTTCCCGGTTACACAACAAGACATGAGGAACCGGTCGACACTTTTATAGCACTAAGCCACCGACCTCTCTTGTAAGCCCGGGCTGCATGATGCAACCTTGCCATACGCGAAAGTATCGGGGGCCAATACCCTCCCGCGATCAGCATTCTGGAAGCGAGTTTGTTCATGAAAAGCCAGACCGATGCTGCCGGCAGAACGGCAGCCGAGGTAGTAACGCAATTGCCGGTGCCTTCGCGCCTCGGCATGCTGCGTTTCGAGCGGCTGAATGAAGCCAATTGGGCGCTGCTGTTTCTCGATCCCAACTGCGAAAAACAGTTCGGCCTGGCTGCCGTGGAACTCTGCGCCCTGATCGGTTCGCCCTACGCCAGCCTGATGGAGCCAGAGGCCCGCTACCAGCTGCATGACGCTATCCAGCTGCAACTGACAGCCGCTCCCCATTATCTGGTCCGCTATACGCTGCACACGCCCAGAGGCCCGCTGGGTCTTCTGGAAATCGGTGAAGCCTACAAACAGCACAATCGTCATCTGCTGCGCGGTTACTTCCTCGTGATCGAAGGCCAGACGGCGGAAGATGCACCGGAAATCGACCCGGATCTGGAAACCCGGAACTCGCGCCTGCAGATCGCTCTGGAGCTCAACCAGCGCGCCCAGCAAGACCAGCTGGCTCACCTGGAACGTGTACGCGCCCAGCAGGAATTGATCCTGCGCCTGACACGCCACCGCTACAACACCGTCAACTCGGTCCTTGAAGCTGCCAAGCTGATCACCCGGAGTGCCTGCGACATCTACGATGTCGACTGCGTCGGTATCTGGAGCCTTCACGACCAGAGCCTGGAATCGATCATCGATTACCATCGCCAGAGCGACGATTACCAGAACCGTCCCCCGATCGACATCGGTCATTTCCCCAGCTATCTGGACGCTTTGCACAATAGCCGGGCAATCGATGTCAGCAACGTGCAGGACGACCCGCGCACACGCGATATCGCCGAAATACTCTTGCCGCCCGGCATCAACGCCGTTCTGGATGCCAGCATCCGGATCGATGGCCAGGTCGTCGGGGTGTTGAGCCTGAAACAGACCGGCTCGCCCCGTGAGTGGCAACCCGACGAAATCACCTTTGCGGGCGAGCTGGCCGACCAGTTCGCACAGGTCATCAACAACCATAGCCGGCGTGCGGCAACCAACGCGCTGCACCTGTTCCAGCGCGCCGTCGAACAAAGCGCCAACGCCTTTCTGCTGGTCAATTGCGACGGCGTGGTCGAGTACGTCAACCCGAGCTTCACCGCCATCACCCAGTACACCTCAGAAGAGGTCCACGGCCACAAGCTCTCGGAATTGCCGGCGCTGGAAAACCTCAATGCCTTGCTGCTCGATGCGAACTCCGGCCTGACCAAGGGCAACAGCTGGCAAGGTGAATTCAAGAGCCGTCGCAAGAACCTGGAACCCTACTGGGGTCAGCTGTCGATTTCCAAGGTCTATGGCGACAACCGAGAGCTGACGCACTACATCGGTATCTATGAGGACATCACCCAGAGCAAGTTGGCGCAGCAGCGCATCGAGCGCCTGGCCTATACCGACAACCTGACCAACCTGGGCAACCGGCCGGCCTTCATCCGCAATCTGGATGAGCGCTTCGCACGCGACTGCGATACGCCCATGAGTCTGCTGCTGGTGGACATCGATAACTTCAAGCGCATCAATGACAGCCTCGGCCACCAGACCGGCGACAAGCTGCTGATCAGCCTGGCACGCCGACTGCGCAACACCCTCAGCCCGGCCGACATACTGGCACGCTTTGCCAGTAACGAATTTGCCGTACTGCTCGACCAGACCGACCTGGAAGCCGGGCAAAGCGTTGCAAGCCAGGTGCTGGCAACGCTGGACAAACCGATGTTCGTCGATAACCAGCTCATCAGCGTGACGGGGTCCGTGGGCCTTGCCTGCGCGCCGCTGCATGGCCGGGACCCGCAGACCCTGATGAAGAACGCGGGCCTGGCGCTGCACAAGGCCAAGGCCAACGGCAAGCATCAGGTTCAGGTGTTCACCGAAGCACTCAACGCCGAGGCCAGCTACAAGCTGTTCGTCGAGAACAACCTGCGCCGCGCCCTGACCCAGAATGAACTGGAAGTCTTCTATCAGCCCAAACTGTGCCTGCTCACCGGTCGCCTGCTGGGCATGGAAGCTCTGCTGCGCTGGAACCATCCAGAAAAGGGCATGATCCGGCCCGATCAGTTCATCAGCGTGGCAGAAGAAACCGGCCTGATCATCCCGATCGGCAAATGGGTGGCGCGCCAGTCCTGCCGCATGAGCAAGGCCCTGACCGCTGCCGGCTTCGGTAACCTGCAGGTGGCGATCAACGTCTCTCCCAAGCAGTTCTCCGACCCGGACCTGGTATCGTCCATCGCCTCGATTCTGGAGGAGGAAGAACTCAATCCGTCCCTTCTGGAGCTGGAACTGACCGAAGGCCTGCTGCTGGAAGCCACTGAAGACACTCGCCAACAGCTCGACTCGCTGAAAAAGCTCGGCCTGTCACTGGCCATGGATGACTTCGGGACCGGTTATTCGTCCTTCAGTTACCTGAAGAAATTCCCGATCGACGTGATCAAGATCGACCGCAGCTTTATCCGGGATATTCCGGATGACCCGGACGATATGGAAATCACCTCGGCCGTGATCGCCATGGCTCACAACCTCAAGTTGAAAGTCGTGGCCGAAGGCATAGAAACCGCCGCTCAACTGGCGTTCCTGCGCCGTCATCGCTGCGACGTGGGCCAGGGTTACCTGTTCGACAAACCCATCCGTGGCGAAGAACTGATCGAAAAACTGCAACGCTACCCTCGCCGCCCGTCGGCCTGACCCCTTCCCTGCGCACCGGACTCTCGGGCACACTGTCGGACTGTTTATCCCTCCCATCTGTTTTCACTTATCGAGAGGATAGGGTTCATGACTTTGCGTTCGGAAATTCTAGTGGACAAAAACGTACTCCCCACCGCCCAGCAGGCACTGCCGGGCCGTGAAACACCCATTGCGGTTCCGGAACAGCACTTCGTCAACGGCAACCCCTTGCTGGGGCCGTTCTCGGGCACGGTTGAATTCGCGATCTTCGGCATGGGTTGCTTCTGGGGCGCGGAACGACGCCTCTGGCAACAGGAAGGCGTGGTCAGCACCGCTGTCGGCTACGCAGGCGGCCTGACCCCAAACCCCACCTATGAAGAAGTCTGCTCGGGCCTGACCGGCCATAGCGAAGTGGTTCTAGTGGTCTATGAACCAGAGCAGATCAGCTACGAATCGCTGCTCAAGATCTTCTGGGAAGCGCACAACCCGACTCAGGGCATGCGTCAGGGCAATGACATCGGCACCCAGTACCGCTCGGTGATCTACTGCACCACGCCTGAACAGCTCGCCGCAGCCAAAGCCAGCGAACAAGCGTTCCAGGCCGAACTGAGCAAGGCCGGGCTGGGCAACATCACCACCGAGATCGATCAGGCACCGACCTTCTACTACGCCGAAGCCTACCACCAGCAATACCTGGCGAAGAATCCGCAGGGTTATTGCGGTCTGGGCGGAACCGGGGTTTGTTTGCCAGCGTAGCTGGCAGCTACAAGCTACAAGCTACAAGCTACAAGCTTTTGACTTGAAGCTTGCGGCTTGAAGCTTGCAGCTCAGCCCCCTATTCCGCAATCAACCAATCCATCTTCCAGCCGCCCTGGGTTTGCCCCAGTTTCTCGGCCAGGTAAGGCATCAGTTCCCGCAGCTCTTCTTCCAGCCCCCATGGCGGGTTGGCAATCGCCATGCCCGAGCCGTTGAGGCTGGCTGGTGTGTCCAGCGGATGAACATAGAGTTCGACGCGCAATAGCTTCGGCGCGCCGGTTTCGGCCAGGTCCTGATAGAAACGCTTGAGCTGGCGCTGATCCTTGATGGGGTACCAGATCGCAGCCACGGTCTGACGCATGCGCCCGATGGTTTCCTTGAGCGCGACAGCACAGCGTTTCATCTCGTCCAACTGCTCGAACGGCGGGTCGATCAGCATCACGGCACGTTTTTCGGCAACGGGCAGCAAGGCTCGCGGCACATGCCAGCCTTCTCCCAGGTGCACGGCCACCCGGCGATCCCACTTCATGTTCTCTTTGAGCAGGCGCCCGTCTTCGGGGTGTTTCTCGTTGATCAGCACCCGGTCTTGCTGGCGGGTCAGGCGACGGGCCAGCTCAGGCGAGCCGGGGTAGTAGCGCAGCTCGCCATCGGTATTCATGTCATGCAGCACTTGCAGGTAATCGGCTGCCAGCGCCGGAAGATCCGACGCGCCCCACAAGCGCCCGACGCCTTCCAGCCATTCGCCGGTACGGGTGGCCTGATCGCCCTTGAGGTCGTAAAGCCCCAGACCAGCATGGGTGTCGAGGTATGCGAAAGGTTGCTCCTTGCGCGCCATAAGGGCGATCAAGCGAGTCAGAATCAGGTGTTTGAGCACATCGGCGTGGTTGCCGGCGTGAAAGGCGTGACGGTAATTCATGGCAGCTCCTGGAAGGCTGCGCAGTTTAGCAAAACTGAGCCGCGAACAAGACAGTCCCGTGCACGCTTCACAGGCAAATGAAATGAAAACGGCTTTCCGAAGGGTGAATGGCTTATATCACCCTTCCTTTTCAATGCGTCTCTTGCTGGCAGAGGTCATAACGCTTACAGGGCATAAATTGAAACCCATTGCCTGTCAGGATGAGTCGTATAAAGGCGTGTTCCCTCCCGGTTTAGAACCGCGCCTCCCACAGACTCGAAAACATCAATACGCTCAGCCGTTCTTTCCTGGGTATCGATTCTATACAAGTCAAAGTTACAGGTGTGGATGGCATATACATACTTTTCATCGGGCGTGACGCCGATGACATTGACGGGATATCCCCTTGAACCGAACTCCAGCGCATAGTGAATTCTGTGCGTTGTCGTATCCGCAATGAACATCTCATCGAACCCACCGACATACAAATACCGTCCCTCCCGACTCACGGCCATGGAACAAGGGTTTCTGAAACCGGGGATATCCACTTGCGAATAGTCGACGGTATCAATCACGGCAACCGCACTGTCCGGGTCATCCGAGATCTCCGCTGCATAGATGTAGCGGCTGTCCGGGCTGAGGGCCATGACCAGCGTCGCATTGGACATTCGTCCCAGGTCGAAATCGCTCTCGGCCTTGTATTCTGCGGTCTCCAGCACACGTATGAGCCCGCCCGGCGCATCGCGAAAGGTCATGCAGATGAAACGCCCATCCGGACTGGCCGCAACCCTGTCGATGCCCTCGGCGTCGATGACCTGTTTAATCGCGCACCGTTGAATATCAATGACCACACATTCATGTTCTCCGGCTACATATAACGTTTCTCCTTCGGGGCTGACAGCAATATCACCGCCCCCCGATCTTTCAATTGTGGACACGATCTGGCGCTCAGCGATATTGATAACACTTACCCCACTGCCATCTTCATGTGAAACGAAAAGCTCATGCCCCTCCACACTGACATCAATGTCTTTCGGAGCAAACGCCAAAGGAATACTGTCGAGAAGCATCGCCCCATGAGAAGACGATACCGGGGAAGGAAAATCTGTCACTGGATTCAAGAAATCCGTGCTTGAGAATATTTTTCTTTGCATTTAAGTCACCAATCCATTGGCCTGGACAGACCATCAAACGAGAAAACAGGTGCCGCATTAAAAGCTGAAAAGCCTGGGATAAATGAGCGACTGTAAGTGTGATACAGGCCGATACCGGAGTGCCTGAAACTTGCTTTAACGCCCGGCGACCGAAAATGATTGAATACTGATCAAGAAGGGTTGGGTACTGTCAGAAATGACAGGTAAAGCAGAAAAGACCGACCACTGATCGACTTTTCGGGATGAAGAGAGAAGGAAGGAGGCGAATATTTAAAAAATCCCGGTCAAGCCGTTACCAAACCGGGGCTCGTAAGACCGTACCATCAAGAGGGCGACCAAACCATTGACGGAACATCAAGCCCTGCCAGTCTGCCTTATGAACCGGATGGTTAATTAGCCGAAAGCGACCTTGTCATAGGTAATACTGCCATCCGGGCACGGCGGGGTTGCCGAGGTTGCGGGGCGCTACCAGAATCGAAGCATCATCCCGTCAAAGGTATACACGTCATGATGCATGCGGATTTGATTGATCAAGAGGATTTGCTGGGCCAACTCCGCTCACTGGGGTTCGAGATGCCCAGCGGGGCAACGGCCGAGCAAGCCTGTATGCAAGCGGTCTGTGGTTTGAACGAAGAGCGGGCAACGGCCTTGCGCCGTCTGGTCGAGCAATTGCTGACCGGCAAGGCGACCATACTTCCGGCCGTACGACAGGCCATCGACCAGCAATTGCTGCCGGCGCTGGCGACCTATAAGCAAAACCACGGATAAGCCCTGAAAGAAACCGGGCGCACAATAAAGGCGCCCGTCCTGACTCAATACTCGATCCGCACATCCCCTTTGGGCACGCTGCAGCACGACAGGATGTAACCCTCTGCCACATCCTCGTCGGTGATGCCGCCGTTATGCTCCATCTCCACTTCGCCGCTGAGCTTCATGACCTTGCATGTGCCGCAGATCCCCATGCCACAGGCCTTAGGAATCATCAGGCCAAGCTTGGACGCCGCCGCATGGACGGTTTCGCCTGGCGCCACACGGATGCTCTTGCCGGTATCGGTGAACTCCACCTGGTGCAGATCCGCCGCATCGACATCCGGCGCATCGGCCGCAATCTCGGCGTGCTCCACGGCTTCGGCACGCACTTCGGGCGGCGTCGCACCGAAAGACTCTTCGTGGTACTGCGCCATGTTGAAACCGCTTTCCTGCAGCAGACGCTTGACCGCCGTCATATAGGGCGTCGGCCCGCAGCAGAACACTTCACGGTCCCTGAAGTCCGGAGCCATCAGCTCCAGCATTTTCTGGTTCAGATAACCGCGATAGCCTGCCCAGGGCTCACCCAGCCCGTGCTTTTCACAGATCAGGTGCAGGTTGAAGTTATCGATCCGCGACGCCATGTGCTCCAGCTCACGGTGATAAATGATGTCCTTGGGCGAGCGGGCGCTGTGCACGAACACCATGTCGACGTTGGCATTGGTGTCGTAGAACCAGCGGGCCATGGACATGACGGGTGTAATGCCGACTCCGCCACTGAGGTACAGGATCTTGGGGTTCGGAAAGTCGATGGCATTGAACAACCCGACAGGCCCGTGAACCGCCAGCTCCTGACCTTCGTGCAGCGTGTCGTGCAGGTAATTGGACACCTTGCCGCCCGGCACCCGTTTGATGGTGATCGAAAAGCTGTACGGCACTGATGGCGAACTGGAGATGGTGTAGGAACGCATGATGGGCTGACCATCGATTTCCAGCTCAAGCGTCACGAACTGGCCGGGCTTGAAGAAGAACAGAATCGGCTGGTCGGCCATGAAACAGAAGGTCCGCACATCCCAGGTTTCCTGAATCACCTTGACGACGCGCACAAGATGGCGGCCATTGGCCCATGTCTGGGTGGTTACCGGATTGAGAAAGCTTTGGGACATACATGTTCTCCACGGCCGACTGTCGGCCTCTTATGGTGCGGATTCTGCGTAACGGCCAGAGCCTTCACTTACCTATCAACGACATTCACGTACTTACGGCGACCAGCCCCCGCAGGCTGGGGGTTACCTCGTCGGGAACGGATTCGGCCATGTCGCCCATGGATAAGGTTCCGTCGTCGGCCAGCTCCACACTCGCCTCCAACACACCATCACGAAATGCCGGTCATGGGCATGAAATAACAGGTGCATTGCGTGCACCGCAGCAAAGAACCGTATTAGCCACATTCGCAGGCCGCCATCGATGCGGCCATGAGGACCTTGAAAAATGGACATCACTGCAACCTTGAGCCTGGGCGACCCGCTGGAACCTGCACGCAAAGCCACAGCCCAGATGCTGCAAGGCCGCGAGCGCACCTATTCGCTGCCACAGCCCTTCTACAACGATGACCGGCTCTTTGAAATCGACATGCAGGAAATCTTCCACAAGGAATGGTTGATTGCCGGCATGACCTGCGAGATTCCGGCCAAGGGCAACTACCTGACCCTGCAGATCGGCAAGAACCCGATCCTGGTGGTACGCGCTCCGGACGGCAGCGTGAATGCTTTCCATAACGTCTGCCGCCATCGTGGCTCACGCCTGTGCACTGGCGAAAAGGGCAAGGTCGCCAAACTGGTCTGCCCTTACCACCAGTGGACTTACGAGCTGGATGGACGTCTGCTGTATGCAGGCACCGAGATGGGCGACGACTTCGACATGAAAAAATTCAACCTCAAGCCCGTGAACGTGAAAACGGCTGGAGGCTATATCTTCATCAGCCTGGCGGAAAACCCGCCCGCCATCGATGAGTTCCTGGCGACCCTCAAGCACTACATGGAACCCTACGACATGGAAAACACCAAGGTGGCGGTCCAGACCACCTTGATGGAAAAGGCCAACTGGAAGCTGGTGATCGAGAATAACCGCGAGTGCTATCACTGCGGCGGTTCTCACCCGGAACTGCTGAACACCCTGCTGGAATGGGACGATGTCACCGACCCGCGTGCCACCCAGTCATTCAAGGATCATGTGGCCGCGTCTGCTGCCGCCTGGGAGGCCGAGAAAATCCCTTATGCCCACGCCAGCTTTGGCCTGCGCAACCGTATCGTGCGCATGCCGCTGCTCAAGGGCACCGTGTCCATGACCATGGATGGCAAGCAAGGCTGTGCAAAACTGATGGGCCGCATCCAGAACCCGGATCTGGGCTCCATGCGCATCCTGCACCTGCCGCACTCCTGGAACCACTGCATGGGCGACCACATCATCGTCTTCACGGTGTGGCCGATCAGCGCTCAGGAAACCATGGTCACGACCAAATGGATCGTCCACAAGGACGCTGTGGAAGGTGTCGATTACGACGTGGAACGCATGCGCCAGGTCTGGGACGCCACCAACGATCAGGACCGCCGTCTGGCCGAGGAAAACCAGAAGGGCATCAACTCCAGCGCCTATCAGCCCGGTCCTTATTCCAAGACGTATGAGTTCGGTGTGGTCAACTTCATCGACTGGTACAGCTCGCGCATGCTGGAAAACCTGGGTGCCGAGCCCGCGCCCTACCTCAAAGGCGTAGCGGTATAACCCCCGTAGGGGCGAATTCATTCGCGATGGCCTCATTTCGCGAATGAATTCGCTCCTACAGACTGTACAAAAAACGTACAACTTCCTTGCAAGCCAGGCCTGCCGCCTGCTTCAGAAGTCAGCGAACAACTTATCCACAGAGCAACCCACAGCAATTGTGGGAAAGTCCTGCACCTCGCTTTCAAAAAACCAGAAAAAACCGTGACTTATCCAAAGCATTCACAACCCCCTCATACTGTTCATCTTTTGACCAAGTCTTTTAAAGCCGCGTATCACGTGGCCTGCAAAGGATGACAAACACCTTATCCACAGAAGCGCCAACAGAGTTTGGGGGCAACTTTGTCCGTTTCGATCCGGGGCTGTGGAAAACCCTTCCGGACAGGAACGAACAAGGCTTTCAGGCGACTTTTATTCCAGCAAGCGATCGATTGGTCATTTTTTATACGAAAGCTTGAAAGCCATGTTTTATAAGGCTTACAGGAGAACACGAACAACTTGTCCACAGAGAGGCCAACAGAGATTGTGGGCAATTGGTACGCAACAGAGAACTCGGTGGATGATTTATCCACACGAAAAAGCGAGGAAAAACCGCAGGTTAGGCTGATCACTTTTCAACCAACACGCTGTAACCCACGGTTTACGGGATGTTCAGCTACAAGCGAACACGTTACCCACAGCCCGACACACAGGGAATGTGTGTAACTCCGGTCTAACGGATAACGCCCTCTTCCACCAGCAGCTTGAGAATGGCAGCAGCGCCCTCCTGCGGAGTGACCCCCTTGAGCACTTGCCCGGTTCCGCCACTGGCCTTGGCGGTCGCGGCTTTCATACGGTCTGCGCCACTTTTGGCCTTGATCACTTTCAGGCGCTTGGGCCGGGGTTTGGCCGGTTGCAAGGCATGGGCTGTGAGTAACTCATCCACACGCACTTCCACCTGTTCCGTACCCAGTGTGCCGCGTTGGGCCGGGCCATAGGCACTCTGCCGGGGTTTGGGCGCAGCATTATCCACAGTGGCCAGAAACGGCAGGCGAACCTTCAGGCGACGTCGCTGGCCGCGTGGCAAGGCCTGCAAGACAAAAGCCACGCCATTATCCAGCGACTCGACCTGAGCCAGCCCCACGACCAGAGGCCAGCCGAGCCTTTCGGCCAGCAGGAACGGCAACATGCCCGACCCCTCGCCGGTTTCCGCCTGACTGCCGGTGAGTACGATCTGCGCCGATGTATCGCGGATGTAATCCGTCAGAACGGGCAGCACATCCGCACCCTCGGGCTGCTCAAGAACATGCAGTTCATCGAGGCCCATGCCCATGTAGGCCCGCAGCGCGGGTTCCTGAGGATCACCGGCATGCAGCACCTGCAAGTTATCCCCAGCCAGTTGCAGCCCCAGTTCAACGGCCCGAGCATCCTGCTCGGCACGGCGTGCACGACCGGAAGTCGGATGTGCACCGATGGACACCAGGCTCATGATCTGGAGCGGGCTGCCATTCAGGGAGGCCTTATCCACAGATGAGTTCGCTTGTTCAGGCCGCATCACGTTTTACCCCGTTGCGATAAACCTCGACCGCGTCAATCAAGGCCTTGAGGATTTCGGCACTGTCACCGATCACCGACAGGTCGGCGCGTTTGATCATGTCGCAGCCGGCATCCAGATTGATCGCCACCACCTTGTCGCAGGCACCGATGCCTTGCAGGTGCTGGATAGCGCCAGAGATCCCCACCGCCACATACACCCGCGCCGTGACCCAGGTGCCGCTGGCGCCCACCTGGCGATCCCGGCTCATGAAACCGTCGTCCACCGCCACTCGCGAGGCACCCTCGGTCGCACCCAGTGCCGCCGCCGTGCGGTGGAACACATCCCAATCCTTGACGCCATTACCGCCGGAAAAGATGAACTCCGCCTCGGCCATGGGGATAACAGCAGGATCGACTGCCACGGCACCGAGGTCTTCGATACGTGTCAGGCTGCGCGCCACAGGTGTGGATAACTCCACAGGCAACGCTTCATGACGGGTTTCGCTGACGGGTTCGGCGCATTCGGCCGCCGCCAGAATCAGGCGCGCCAGCGGCCGGGCCAGGTCCTCGCGCCCCGCGCCTGCACGCCCGACGCATTGTTCATCCTTGACCTGCCAGACGCGTGTCGCCGGGCGTTCGCCCAGGCTGGCCGCAAAGCGCCGCCCCAGCTCGCCGCCACCGCTGCGGCTGTCCGGCAGCAGCCAGTGCCGTGGGCTGAACTGGTTATCCACAGCCCGCAGCCCCTGAACCCGCTGCTCCGGTGAATAACCGTCGAACTCATCGCCCTCAAGCACCAGAAGCCTGTCGACACCTGCTGTCTCGAACGTGCTTTCCTTGTGCTCACCGAACACCACCGCCAGCACAGCGCCATCCACACCGGCCAGTTGATGAGCCAGCCCCAGCAAATCACGGTCGTGACTGCTCAGGCGACCACCGACCATATCCGGCACCACCGTGATGTAGAACGCAGGCTCCGGCACCTGATGCAGCGGTAACCGGACTTCGGTTGCCGCTAAACGCTTGGCCGTTCCGCCCTGTTGAGCCCCGCTGCGGTCGATGCGCTTGATGCCATTGGGGCCAATGAACCCCAGACCATGGACGTTCTTGCGCATCAGGCCGTTTGGCCCCATCCAGCTTGTCTGTGCCGGCTGCATGGCCGCATGCAAGGGATGCAGACGGTTGCGTGCAATCCATTCGGCACGCGGGTCGCGGCGAATAATGTCGCTCATCAATGCACCTCCGCGGGTTCACGTCTGGCTGGCGCGGGCTTGATGACCACCGGCTCTTCAATCAGAGCCTCGGCCACCAGCTCGGCAATGTCCTTGATCACTGGGCGCGGCTCGACCACGCCCTCCAGCATGGCGGTGCACTGTGGACAACCCACGGCCACCAGCTCGGCACCGGTTTCGCGGATATCCTCCATGCGCATGTCGGGAATGCGCTGTTTACCGGGAATGTCGGTGATGGGCGCACCGCCACCGCCACCGCAGCAGCGGGAGCGGAAACCGGAACGCTGCATTTCCTTGACCTCGATACCCAGCGCACGCAGCACTTCACGCGGTGCTTCGTACTCGCCGTTGTAGCGGCCCAGGTAGCAGGGATCGTGATAGGTCACGCTGGAACCCTTGTGCTGACCGAGCTTGAGCGCGCCGCCTTGAAGCAGCTCGGCCATGTAAGTGCTGTGGTGCTGCACCAGGTAGTCACCACCCAAAGCGCCGTATTCGTTCTTCAACACATGGAAGCTGTGCGGGTCGCAGGTGACGATGCGTTTGAAGCTGTATCGGGACAGTGTCTGGATATTGCGCCGGGCCAGCATCTGGAAGGTCGCCTCGTCGCCCAGACGGCGAGCGACATCGCCACTGTCACGCTCTTCAAGACCCAGCACGGCGAAATCGACTTTGGCCGCCTTGAGGACTTTGACGAAAGCACGCAGCGTGCGCTGGTTGCGCATGTCGAATGCGCCATCCCCCACCCAGAACAACACGTCGGTGCTCTTCTTTTCGCTGAGCAGGTCGAGGCTCAGGTCCGCCGCCCAGTTCATCCGCCCGCCGGGAGCAAAACCGCCGGGGTTATCGGTGGCGATCAGGTTATCCAGCACTTCAGCGCCCTTGTTCGGCGTTGCGCCTTTCTCCAGGGTCAGGTGGCGACGCATATCGACGATGGCATCGACGTGCTCGATCATCATCGGACACTCTTCCACACACGCCCGGCAGGTGGTGCAGGACCACAGGGTTTCGGCATCCACCAGCCCGTTGACGATTGGTTGATGCGGGTTGCCGCCATGTTCACCGAGGGGTTTGCCCTTGCCGTCGAGTGACGGATACGGGCTGCCCGCGAACCTGGCATCGGTGCCGCCCGCCAGACCGACCACCATGTCCTGAATCAGCTTCTTGGGGTTCAATGGCTGCCCGGCCGCAAACGCCGGACAGGCCGCTTCGCACTTGCCGCACTGCACGCAGGCATCGAAGCCCAGCAACTGGTTCCAGGTGAAGTCCTCAGGCTTTTCCACACCCAGGGGCGCATTTGGATCGGTCAGGTCCAGCGGCTTCAGGCCGGTCGAGCGACCGCCACCGAAACGCTCGGCACGGCGATGCCAGGCCAGGTGCAATGCACCGGCAAAGGCGTGCTTCATCGGCCCGCCCCAGGTCATGCCGAAAAACAGCTCGCTGACGCCCCACAACACACCGACAGCCAAAATTGCGGCCAGCAGCCAGCCACCGAAGTCTTCGGGAAGAATGCCAGCGACCGGTAAGGTCACCACAAAGAAGCTCGCGGAAAACGCCAGCAGGCTTTTCGGCAGACGCATCCACGGGCCTTTCGACAAACGCGATGGCGGGTTGAGGCGACGCTTGAAGACAAAGATCGCCCCCACGAACATCACCGCCGACATCAGCAGCAAGGCGTATCCCAGAAAGCGGTTATGCAGACCGAAACCATGTACCAGAATCGCCAGCACAATGGACGCCACCGCACCGCCCGCCGTAGCGACGTGGGTATTGGCAATGTATTTGTCCCGCGCCACGACATGGTGCAGATCGACCATATAGCGCTTGGGCATCGCCAGCAGACCGCCCAGCAGATCGACCCTGGAGGCTCGGCCGTTGCGCCACATTTTTACCCGCCGCACAGCGCCCAGCACCGCAAGGGCCAGGGCTGCGAATAGCAGGATGGGAAGAAGGGTGTTCAACATGGTGGCTGCACTCCAGTTCCCGTAGGAGCGGACTTGTCCGCGAAGGGGCCAGAACAACCGCATCCTCTGCGTCGTCTGGGCATACGTCTTCGCGGACAAGTCCGCTCCTACAGGGAGGGGTTCTTAAAAATCCTTACAGAGCCGCAATCCGTCATAGATCGCCGCGTGGGTATTGCGCTGGGCCACGCAGTCGCCGATGCGGAACAACAGGTAACCGTCACCCGGCTGGCTCAGGGAGGGTTGCGGCTGGATGGCGAACAGGGCGTCGATGTCGATCTGGCCTTTGTTGCGCGAGCCTTCCTTGAGTCCGTAATAGAGTGCTTCGTCAGGACGCACGCCGTTTTCGACGACGATCTGATCCACCACCCGCTCCTCTTTGGCGCCGGTGTATTCGTTCTCCAGCACGGCGACCAGCTTGTCGCCTTCGCGGTAGACCTTCTCCAGCATCATGTCGCCGGTCATGATGACTTCCTTGGGGTACATGCTGCGGTAGTAGGTCGGGAACGACGTGCCGCCAATCGCGACGCCGGGCTTGATGTCATCGGTGACGATCTCGACCTGCGCGCCCTTGTCGGCCAGGAAGTCGGCCACGGACATGCCGGTGAACTCACAGATGGTGTCGTAGACCAGCACGTTCTTGCCTGGCGCGACCTTGCCGTCCAGCACGTCCCAGCTGCTGACCACCAGGCCTTCGGCAGCGCCCCAATGCTCGTTCTGCTCCAGGAACGGATGACCGCCCACCGCCAGCACCACGATGTCCGGACGCAGGTCGAGAATGGTCGCCACATCGGCCGCCGTTCCCAGACGCAGATCGACCTTCAGGCGTGCCAGTTCCAGTTGATACCAGCGGGTGATCCCCGCAATCTGGTCACGTTGCGGAGCCTTGGCGGCGGTGGTGATCTGCCCGCCGATGAATTCTTTCTTCTCGAACAGCGTCACGTCATGACCCCGCTCGGCAGACACCCGGGCAGCTTCCATGCCCGCCGGGCCGGCACCGACAATCACCACCTTGCGCTTCGGCCCTGTGGATTTCTCGATGATGTGCGGCACACCCATGTATTCGCGTGACGTCGCAGCGTTCTGGATGCACAGCACATCCAGCCCCTGATACTGGCGGTCGATGCAGTAGTTGGCACCGACGCACTGCTTGATCTGATCGACCTGCCCCATCTTGATCTTGGCAATCAGGTGCGGGTCAGCGATGTGGGCGCGGGTCATGCCGACCATATCGACATAGCCGCCTTCCAGAATCCGTGTGGCCTGATTCGGGTCCTTGATGTTCTGCGCGTGCAGCACGGGCGCCTTGACCACTTCCTTGATACCGGCCGCCAGATGCAGGAACGGCTCCGGTGGATAACTCATGTTGGGGATAACGTTGGCCAGGGTGTTGTGGGTGTCGCACCCCGAGCCCACCACGCCGATGAAATCGATCATGCCGGTGGCGTCGTAATACTTGGCAATCTCTTTCATGTCCTCATGGCTCAGGCCATCAGGGTGAAATTCGTCGCCGCAGATACGCAACCCCACGCAGAAGTCAGGCCCGACTTCCTTGCGCACGGCCTTGATCACTTCCAGGCCGAAGCGCATGCGGTTCTCGAAACTGCCGCCCCATTCATCGGTGCGCTTGTTGACCCGAGGGCTCCAGAACTGGTCGATCATGTGTTGGTGCACGGCGGACAGCTCGACGCCATCCAGCCCCCCGGCCTTGGCACGGGCCGCCGCGCTGGCGTAATTGCCGATCACCCGCCAGATTTCTTCCGGCTCGATGGTCTTGCAGGTCGCACGGTGGACCGGCTCGCGAATGCCCGAGGGCGACATCAGGGTCGGCCAATGCTCGCCGTCCCAGCGGGAGCGGCGGCCCATGTGGGTAATCTGGATCATGATCTTGGCACCATGCTTGTGCATGGCATCCGCCAGGTTCTGGAAGTGTGGAATGATCTTGTCGGTGGCCAGGTTGACCGACTTCCACCAGCCTTGCGGGCTGTCGATGGCCACGCTGGAAGAACCGCCGCAGATCGCCAGGCCGATACCGCCCTTGGCTTTCTCTTCGTAGTACTTCACGTAACGATCGGTGGTCATCCCGCCATCGGTGGCATAGACCTCGGCGTGAGCGGTACTCAGCACGCGGTTGCGGATCGTCAGTTTGCCGATCTGGATCGGCTGGAACATCGCTTCGAAAGCCATAACCCGATCCTCGACTTACAACGGCTTGACAACGAACAGACCGTCGTCATGACCTTCTTCCGAACCGCCGTAGACCTGCTCGGCCACGGTGCGGATCGAGCTGCCGCGGGCCGCCAGGATCTGGTCCATGGCTCCGGCGAACCAGCCGGTGAACATGTAATCGACCTTGCGTCCGACCTTGCCGTACACATACACGAACGCCGAATGCTCGAGCTTGACGCTGGCGGTGCCCTTTTCCAGGTCGATGTCCTGAATCTTGAACAGTCCCCAGCCACGCTGTGACAGGCGCTTCATGTAATGCTCGAAGACCGCCACGCCTTCCAGGCCATGGCATTCGGCTTCTTTCTCGCACCAGTGCCAGGCGGACTTGTAACCGGCCTTGTAGAGAATCTCGGCGTAGGCCTCGGCACCCAGCACCTCTTCGATGCCCATGTGGTTGTTGACGAAAAAGTGGCGAGGCACGTAGAGCATCGGCAATGCATCGGAGGTCCAGACGCCGGTTTCGCTGTCGACTTCGATAGGCAATTGCGGGGCGATTTTAGCCATGGGGTCAAACTCCAGAAAGTCGGGTTACGCCCACTGCGCGAAATGGCAGCAGGGTTATCAATTCAATTGAGGTAGCGTGAAAGTTATTCGCCCCAGACGTCCCGGAGCACGCTCACCCAGTTCTCGCCCATGATCTTGCGCACCACGCGCTCGCTATGGCCGCGCTTGAGCAGGGTTTCGGTCAGGTTCGGGAATTCGCCCACGGTACGGATGCCCAGCGGGTTGATGATCTTGCCGAAGTTGGTCAGCCGACGGGCGTAGCCCTTGTCGTGGGTCAGGTACTCGAAGAAGTCCTGACCATGCCCCTGGGTGAAGTCGGTGCCGATACCGATGGCGTCTTCACCGACGATGTTCATGGTGTATTCGATGGCTTCGGCGTAGTCGTCGATGGTCGACTCGATGCCCTTGGCCAGGAACGGCGCGAACATGGTCACGCCGACAAAGCCGCCGTGATCGGCAATGAACTTCAGCTCTGCATCGGACTTGTTGCGGGGGTGTTCCTTGAGGCCGGACGGCAGGCAGTGGGAGTAGCAGACCGGTTTCTTCGATTCGAGGATGACCTCCTCGGAGGTCTTGGAGCCTACATGGGACAGGTCGCACATGACGCCCACACGGTTCATCTCGGCGACGATTTCACGCCCGAAGCCAGACAGACCACCGTCGCGCTCATAGCAGCCCGTGCCCACCAGATTCTGGGTGTTGTAGCACATCTGCACGATGCCAACGCCCAGCTTCTTGAAGATCTCGACGTAGCCGATCTGATCCTCGTAGGCGTGCGCATTCTGGAAGCCGAACAGAATCCCGGTCTTGCCCAGTTCCTTGGCCTTGCGGATATCGGAGGTGGTATGGACCGGCATCACCAGGTCGCTGTTCTCGCGCATCAGCTTCTGACTGGTGCAGATGCTGTTGATGGTGGCCTGGAAACCTTCCCACACCGATACCGTGCAGTTGGCCATGGTCAGGCCACCCTTGCGCATATCCTCAAAGAGCTCACGATTCCATTTGGCGATAATCAGCCCGTCAATAACGATGCTGTCGGCGTGCAGTTCGGCTGGGCTCATCAGGCTGTCCCCTTTTAGGTCGTTGCGCGCCGAATCGGCTGTCGGCGCTATTGGGGTCAGCATATGCCGGAGGGTCAGGCGAGCCGGGTGCAAAAACGACAGGGGGCTTGCCGAAAGCGTCAAGAAGCGACAAAGGGTCACGGGACGCTGCCAGCCTGCGTCGTAAACCTGTTCTTTGCTTCGCGCTTAGGACAGAATTCACTGCATCAATGGCTCGGAGCAACTCGATGAAAACGACTTTCCTGACCTTGGCCCTTCTGGCGACAGCCGCGACAGGCGCACAGGCCGCTCAAGATTCGGACAGCACGCCTTGCGACGGCGTCGATAGCGACAACCAGACGCTGGAGTGCTCGGTCTACAGCAGGCACACCGCCGAAGAGCTGCTCAAGGAAAACTTTCAGAACCTGCTCAATCGCGTCCAGTCGCAATTCGTCGCCAACAAGACGCAGTACAACGACTTCACCAGCAAGCTCAAGACCGCTCAGCAAGCCTGGGAAAAACTGCGCGACGCCGATTGCGCGGTCGAAGTCTTCCCTTCCGCCGCTGGCAGCAAGGCTTACACCATCAATGAAAACGACTGCATTGCCCGCATGAGTGACGAGCGCTCGGAATATCTGGAATCAATTGCTCAGGAATAACGCCAGCGATGAGATAACCTGTTCCTTTATATGAACCCAAGGCCCCAGGCATTCTCATGATTATTTGCGGTGTAGAAATCAAAGGCAGCGAAGCCCTCTTCGCCCTGGCCACCCGCCAGAACAGCGGCATCTCGCACTTGCCGCTGGCGATCAAGAAGATCGCACTGGAAGACGATGACGAATCGGACAACGTCAAAGCCTTCGCTGCCCAGGTTGCCAGCTTCGTACGCGAAAACGGCATCAGCCATATCGCGATCAAGAAACGCAGCAAGAAAGGCGAATTCGCCGGTGGCCCGACCACCTTCAAGATCGAAACGGTTTTCCAGCTCCTGGCCGACTGCAGCGTGACCCTCGTGTCACCACAGACCATCAACGCCCAACACCGAAAACACGACTTCGCCTTGCCCGATACGCTGAACAAGTATCAGCACGAGGCTTACAAGACGGCGTGCGCCAGCCTGATGAGGTAGGAGCGAATTCATTCGCGAAGAACGCCCGGTCTCTGATGACGTCGGCAAACCATCGACAACGGTAACTTGTGGCGAATTGCCATCTCGTGAGCTATACCTCGCCGACCGACACACAATTAGAAGGAACTATTCATGCGACCCGACCGGCCTCTTCGCCTTAGCCGCTCCGCACTTTCGTATGCCTGTTTACCATTGGCATTGGCTTTGTTAACGGAAACGAAACCGGTCGCAGCTTACGACATGAATCCTATCGATGTGGAATGCTGGGGGGTATCGGCTTTCTGCCCTGCGGCCAGGCTGACCGAAGGATTAAAGTATCCGGTCCATGAAACCATTACCCTGCTTGCCTATGACTATTACATGGACCCGGAAAATACTGAAGGCGGGAGAGCCAAGACCTCGGCGGAAACACTCAAACAAAGAGGCATATTGAGAGACCTTGTATTGGGCAGCCAGTGGAACGACGATCCCGACTCATTGCTACGTCAGAACGTGACCAAGGCGTACCAATGGTATGCATTGTTCAAGGATGCTCAACAACAGGCACTCTGCAAGGAAAACAGTGCGTCTACGGCCTGCGCCAAGGTCACGGTCACTGAAAACCCGATGATGTTGTACAGAAGCCATTTCGGTGACTTCCAGTTCATTCACTCAATGGCCTCATCGCAACAGGAAACGGCCCGTGACACCCAGGCAAGAATGCTGGCATGGGCCAAGTTCACCTACACCCTTTCAATATCATCCAACTCGTTCGCCAAAGAACCCATCGACGGCCCCGCCGTCACTGCATTCTCTGACATTGCAAACTACCTGGGAAAACCAGGCTGGACGGTGGGTGCATTGTTCGACCCCATTCCCGGAGGGGAATGGAAACGCTCTTTCAGGCCTGGAAAATTCGGGACCTACGTTGCCTCGGGGAATCCCAGAGTACAGCACACCTACAACAGCCCATCCGATGCCGTCAGCATCAAACATATGGCTCTGGGCTCATTACTGCATATGATCCAGGACTCCTACTCGGACGCCCACACGGAACGCAAGGGGAGTTGCAACCCGCTGGCCAGAGAGAAAGGCGAAATCATTTCGTTCCGCAATTACGTCCATCAATCCAGCGACGATCATGCTCATGCCGATATCAATCCCAAGTGGCTGGAAAACGGCAAGCTGAAGAAAAACAACCCGCTTTGGGCCTCAGCCAAATTGATTCAGTATTCCTTTTCAAAAACACCTTGGGAGGGCGGAGTCGAAGCCTTCCTGAAAAATGAGGTCCTGCCCTTGAGCAATCCAGACAACGTGCCAAGCACGGGTGATCTCCCTTGCTATCTGGGTACCCAGTAATCACTGTACGGCAAAGAGCAGGAGCGAATTCATTCGCGAAAAAGGGTGTCATTCGCGGATGAATCCGCTCCTACAGAATCGCGCGTGCTTGCCCGCGGCGCCGCTCATAAAAAAACCCGCATTTCTGCGGGTTTTTCATCAGCGGATCAACACTCAGTTGATCTTGGCATCCAGCTCGCCCTTGGCGTAGCGCTCGAACATGCGGTCCAGGGAGACCGGTTTGATCTTCGAGGCGTTACCGGCAGTGCCGAAGGCTTCGTAACGGGCGATACACACGTCACGCATGGCAACGACGGTCTTGGCCAGGTATTTGCGCGGGTCGAACTCGCTGCGGTTCTTGGCCATGAATTCACGGATGGCACCGGTGGACGCCAGACGCAGGTCGGTGTCGATGTTGACCTTGCGCACGCCGTGCTTGATGCCTTCGACGATTTCCTCGACCGGCACGCCGTAGGTTTCCTTGATGTCACCACCGTACTCGTTGATGATCTTCAGCCACTCTTGTGGAACCGACGAAGAACCGTGCATCACCAGGTGAGTGTTGGGGATGCGTTTGTGGATCGCCTTGATCTGCTCGATCGCCAGGATGTCGCCGGTAGGCGGCTTGGTGAACTTGTAGGCACCGTGGCTGGTGCCGATGGCGATGGCCAGGGCGTCGACCTGAGTCTTCTTGACGAAGTCAGCGGCTTCTTCAGGGTCAGTCAGCATCTGGCTGTGGTCCAGGATGCCTTCGGCACCGACGCCGTCTTCTTCACCGGCCATACCGGTTTCCAGCGAGCCCAGTACACCCAGCTCACCTTCTACCGAAACGCCACAAGCGTGGGCAAAGGCAACAACGCGACGGGTGACGTCGACGTTGTACTCGTAGGAAGTCGGGGTCTTGCCGTCTTCACCCAGCGAGCCGTCCATCATCACCGAGCTGAAGCCCAGCTGGATCGAACGCTGGCAGATATCAGGACTGGTGCCGTGGTCCTGGTGCATGACCACCGGAATGTGCGGGAATTCTTCGATCGCCGCCAGGATCAGGTGACGCAGGAACGGAGCACCGGCGTACTTGCGGGCACCGGCCGAAGCCTGAACGATCACCGGGGAGTCGGTCTTGTCGGCCGCTTCCATAATGGCGCGCATCTGTTCCAGGTTGTTTACGTTAAAAGCCGGAACGCCGTAACCGAATTCGGCGGCGTGGTCCAACATCTGGCGCATGCTGATAAGTGCCATTGTCTGTTTCTCTCCCGGTAGGGTCGTTAATCGTGCAAGCCTGCCGTAGTGGCGACTGCTATTCAAGTTATACACATGAGCCACGGGGCCATGCGTGTGGTACATCGGCTACGGTTTATCTGGCCTTGCAGCCGCGTCCGATCAAATCGTTGGTGGCGTCCCAATAGATCAGGCCGTCGCTACCCTTGTTGGCAAAGGCCAACACATTGTTACTGTAGAGTGTTCCGCTAGACGCACCAGGTTCGGCCTTGAGCCTGAAGACCTGATCGCTCTGGTTCAGACGCACGTCCACTTCCTTCTTGCCCGAATCGGCATACCGCCAGTGAACCTCGGCCTTGCTGTCGCAGACCCAATGGTTCCAGGTGTCACCGGACGTCGGAGCCTTCGCCGTCGCACAACCGCCAAGCGTTGCAAATGCCGCAAGGGCAACCCAACCTTTCATCACGTCTCCTGCAAGTCGGTATGACCGCTCACTTCAGTATTCAGGGGCAGTTCTGTTCCCGATTACGATCACTGGCCGGTTCACCCGTGACATGCGCCTCGACCCGTTGACTGTTTTCGGTCGTCGGAACATTCACGGAGGCCGGGCTGAATACTTCGCAGGTTCGGGCCCTGGAGCCCGAACCGCTACAACCTGCCAATACAATGCAACTCACAAGAATCAGGGTGGCAACTTTCATGGCGAAACTCCTTCTCGGAAAAGTCCACCTTCTAGTGACCACCAAAGCTCGCCGATGTTGCCAACGAGCTTTAAACCGGGCTCAGAGACAGCCGACATTACCCATGCGCGGCATGAACTCATAACGGTCCCAGACTTCCTGGCCGCCACGCTTGTAGATCACAGGCACGGTTTCAGCCTGCCAACCCGCCTGATAGCAACTCAATTGCAGCAACTGGGCCTGGGGCTCAGGCTCGGCATCGTCCACCTCAGGCTTGCTGGCACAACCAGCCAGCAGACCTGCGATGAAAAGCAACGGTAACGTCCTGACCATGAGCACTACTCCCTTTCCGAATCGGAAACTCAGGCCTTTGCACGCTGTTCAAGCACTTCGACAGCTGGCAGAACCTTGCCCTCGACGAACTCGAGGAACGCGCCGCCACCGGTGGAAATGTAGGAAATCTGCTGTGCGACACCGTATTTGTCGATGGCCGCCAGCGTATCGCCACCACCGGCAATGGAGAAACCGGCACTTTCGGCAATGGCCTTGGCCAGTGTCTTGGTGCCTTCACCGAACTGATCGAACTCGAACACGCCCACCGGGCCGTTCCACAGGATAGTCCCGGAAGATTTCAGCAATTGGGCAAACTGAGCGGCCGTTTGCGGGCCGATGTCCAGAATCATGTCGTCATCGGCCACGTCGGCGATGAGCTTGACGGTCGCAGTAGCGCTCTCAGCGAATTCCTTGGCAACCACCACGTCCACCGGCAGCGGCACATTGACCTTGGCGGCGATGCCACGGGCGGTTTCCAGCAGGTCCGGCTCGTACAGCGACTTGCCGACCTTGTGGCCTGCGGCAGCCAGGAAGGTGTTGGCGATACCGCCGCCCACGATCAACTGGTCGCAGAGGGCGCTCAGGCTGTTGAGTACGTCCAGCTTGGTGGACACCTTGGAGCCAGCCACGATGGCGGCCATTGGCTTGGCCGGAGCACCCAGGGCCTTGCCCAGTGCTTCCAGCTCGGCGGCCAGCAGAGGACCTGCCGCAGCAACCTTGGCAAACTTGGCGACGCCATGAGTCGAGCCTTCGGCGCGGTGTGCGGTGCCGAAAGCGTCCATCACGAACACGTCGCACAGCGCAGCGTATTTCTGTGCCAGCTCGTCAGCGTTCTTTTTCTCGCCCTTGTTGAAGCGCACGTTCTCGAACAGCACGACATCGCCAGCCTTGACGTCAACGCCGTCGAGGTAATCGGCCACCAGCGGGACTTCACGGCCCAGCGCCTTGCTCAGGTACTCGGCCACCGGCTTGAGGCTGTTCTCGGCAGAGAACTCACCTTCGGTCGGACGGCCCAGGTGCGAGCAGACCATTACCGCAGCACCTTTTTCCAGCGCCAGCTTGATGGTCGGCAACGAGGCAAGGATTCGGGCATCGCTGCTGACGGCACCGTCCTTGATCGGGACGTTGAGGTCTTCGCGAATCAGTACACGCTTACCTTGCAGATCGAGCTCGGTCATCTTCAACACGGTCATGAGGCGTTCCTGTTTTTACTGTTGTTGATCTGCGACGCGCAAGAAATGGTCCGCGACGTCGAGCATTCGGTTGGCAAAACCCCACTCGTTATCGAACCAGGCCAGCAGGTTGACCAGCCGGGGGCCGGAAACGCGGGTCTGACTCGCATCGACAATGGCCGAATGAGGGTCATGGTTGAAATCACAACTGGCATGCGGCAGCTCGGTGTATGCCACAAGGCCCTTGAGCGGGCCACTGGCGGCGGCCTCACGCAAGATGCGGTTGATTTCCACAGTGTCGGTATCACGTGCCGTTTGCAGCGTGATATCCAGACACGAGACGTTGACCGTCGGTACGCGAACTGCTTTGGCCTGAATTCGGCCCGCAAGTTCCGGCAGGAGCCTTTCAATTCCGCGAGCCAGACCGGTGGACACCGGAATGATGGACTGAAAGGCCGAGCGTGTACGGCGCAAATCATCGTCATGGTAAGCATCGATCACCGGCTGATCGTTCATCGCCGAATGGATAGTGGTGATCGAAATGTATTCAAGCCCCAGCGCATCATCCAGCAGGCGCAACAGAGGCACGCTGCAGTTGGTGGTGCAGGAGGCATTGGAAAGCAGGCGTTCGGTGCCGGTCAGTGTCTGCTGATTGACACCGAACACGATGGTGGCATCCACATCGGATTCGCTGGCCATCGGTTGCGAGAACAGTACCCGTGACGCACCCGCATCGAGAAAGCGCTGGCCATCTTCGCGGGTGTTGTAGACACCTGAACACTCCAGTACCAGATCGGCACCCAGCGATGCCCAGTCGACACCTTCGGGCGTGGCGCTGCGCAGCACCTTGATCCGGTGATCGTTGATGTGCAGGTATTCCCCATCGACCCGCACGTCGCCCGGAAAACGGCCGTGGGTGGAGTCGAAACGGGTGAGGTATTCGAGACTGGCCATATCGGCCAGGTCATTGATTGCAACAACTTCAAAGCCAGCCTTGGCCCCCCGCTCACAGAGCGCACGCAGGACGCAACGACCGACTCGGCCATAGCCATTCAGAGCAACTTTGTAAGGGCGGTGCTGAGGCATAGAGTGCTCGCAAGATAAATCAGACTGCACATAAACCGGTAGGAGCGAATTCATTCGCGAAGAAAAGATCTTCGCGGACAAATCCGCTCCTGCATGGTCATTGCGACTTTTATCAGTCTTCCAGCAGCTCTTCAGCGGTGCTCAGGACGTTCTCCAGCGTGAAGCCGAATTCCTCGAACAGCGCAGGCGCAGGAGCCGACTCACCGAAGGTGGTCATGCCGATCACGCGACCTTCCAGACCGACGTACTTGTACCAGTAGTCAGCATGGGCAGCTTCGATGGCGATACGGGCGCTGACCTGCAAGGGCAGAACGGCTTGCTTGTAGCCTGGGTCCTGGGCCTCGAAGACGCTGGTGCACGGCATGGAAACCACACGCACCTTGCGACCTTGAGCACTCAGGGCCTCGAACGCCTGAACGGCCAGACCGATTTCCGAACCGGTGGCGATCAGGATCAGTTCCGGCTCGCCTGCGCAGTCACGCAGCACATAACCACCACGGGCGATATCGGCCAGTTGACCGGCATCGCGGGCCTGGTGAGGCAGGTTCTGACGCGAGAAGATCAGCGCCGATGGACCGTCGTTACGCTCGATGGCGTATTTCCAGGCCACGGCCGACTCCACGGCATCGGCCGGACGCCAGGTGTCCAGGTTCGGCGTGGTGCGCAGGCTGGTCAGTTGCTCGATTGGCTGGTGAGTCGGGCCGTCTTCGCCCAGACCGATGGAATCGTGGGTGAAGACATGAATCACACGCTGCTTCATCAGAGCGGCCATGCGCACGGCGTTGCGGGCGTATTCCATGAAGATCAGGAAGGTCGCGCCGTAAGGAACGAAACCGCCGTGCAGGGCAATACCGTTCATCATCGCGGCCTGACCGAACTCGCGCACGCCGTAGTGCAGGTAGTTACCGTTGGCGTCTTCGCCGGTAATGCTCTTGCAGCCTTTCCAGATGGTCAGGTTGGAGCCGGCGAGGTCAGCCGAACCGCCGAGGAATTCAGGCAGCAGCGGACCGAAAGCGCCCAGTGCGTTCTGGCTGGCCTTGCGGCTGGCAATGGTTTCGCCCTTGGCGTTGACTTCAGCAACGTAGGCCGCCGATTTTTCAGCGAAATCGGCAGGCAGCTCACCGCTCATGCGACGGATGAAATCGTTGGCCAGTTCAGGGAACGCCGCGGAGTAGGCCGCGAAACGCTGGTCCCAGTCGGCTTCGGCAGCCAGGCCTTTTTCCTTCGCATCCCATTGGGCATAGATGTCAGCCGGGATTTCAAAAGGACCGTGGTTCCATTTCAGCGCAGCACGGGTCAGGGCGATTTCGTCCGCGCCCAGTGGAGCACCGTGGCACTCTTCCTTGCCTTGCTTGTTGGGCGAACCGAAACCGATGGTGGTCTTGCAGCAGATCAGGGTCGGCTGCTCGCTCTTGCGAGCGGTGTCGATGGCGGTCTTGATCTCGTCGGCATCATGACCGTCGACGTTGCGGATGACCTGCCAGCCGTAGGACTCGAAACGCTTCGGCGTATCGTCGGTGAACCAGCCTTCGACTTCACCGTCGATGGAAATACCGTTGTCGTCGTAGAAGGCAATCAGCTTGCCCAGGCCCAGCGTACCGGCCAGGGAGGCCACTTCGTGGGAAATACCTTCCATCATGCAGCCATCACCCATGAATACGTAGGTGTGGTGATCGACGATGTTGTGGCCTGGACGGTTGAACTGGGCTGCCAGTGTCTTTTCTGCAACGGCAAAGCCGACCGCGTTGGCAAAACCCTGCCCCAGCGGGCCAGTGGTGGTTTCAACGCCCGGGGTGTAACCGTATTCCGGGTGGCCCGGCGTGCGGCTGTGCAGTTGACGGAAGTTCTTCAGGTCATCGATGGACAGGTCGTAGCCGGTCAGATGCAGCAACGAGTAGATCAACATCGAGCCGTGACCGTTGGACAGAATGAAGCGGTCACGGTCGGCGAACGCCGGGTTGGCCGGGTTGTGCTTCAGATAATCGCGCCACAGAACTTCGGCGATATCAGCCATCCCCATAGGGGCACCGGGGTGGCCGCTGTTGGCTTTTTGCACGGCATCCATGCTGAGGGCACGAATGGCGTTGGCACGCTCACGACGGCTAGGCATCGCTGATCTCCTGGAGAATGAAGGAATGGGATCGGAAAAAAGGCGTCCATTTTCCCTCAGGGACTGCCTGGGAGCAATGACAGATAGTCATTGAAGCGTGTTTTTCCTGTCGGGGGGCGCTATTTGCCCTCCGACAACCCCGCTCCCTCCCTTGATAACGTGACACCTGTCACGTCCGGATACCCTGCCAACCAATATCAAAACTTTTTGATATTGCTATTGCAGCCGGACCGGTCGCTAACTAGACTGCGTTCCCTATGAACTTGTGTGCGCCAGCAATCAGCCATGATGACTACGACGACCTCTCTGCCCTGTGCAAGGCCGGCGGTGATCCTCTGCGGCTGAATGTCTTGCGCGCTCTGGCCAACGATTCGTTCGGCGTACTGGAGCTGGCGCAGATTTTCGCCATTGGCCAGTCAGGCATGAGCCACCATCTGAAAGTGCTGGCCCAGGCCGGTCTGGTGGCAACGCGCCGTGAAGGCAATGCGATCTTCTATCGCCGCGCCCTGCCCCACACGGAACTGACCGGTGGCAGGCTGCACACGGCCTTGCTGGAAGAAGTGGACGCACTGAGCCTGCCCCATGACGTACGCGGTCGCATCGACCTCGTGCATCGCCAGCGCGCCCAGGCCAGCCAGGACTTCTTTGCCAGAACCGCGGAAAAGTTTCGTGCCCAGCAGGACCTGATTGCCGGTCTGGCTCAATACCGCGACAGCCTGCTGAGCCTGCTGGACAAACTGAGCTTCACCGCCGGGGCCACAGCCCTGGAAGTCGGCCCCGGAGACGGCGGTTTTCTACCGGAACTGGCCCGTCGCTTTGCACATGTCACGGCCATGGATAACAGTCCGGCCATGCTGGAACTGGCCCGTGATGTCTGTGAGCGCGAACAGTTGGGCAATGTCGAACTGGTGCTGGCCGACGCCCTCACAGGCACTAAAGTCAGTGCCGACTGTGTCGTTCTGAACATGGTGCTTCACCATTTCGCGGCACCGGCCGAAGCCTTGAAGCAACTGGCCGAGCGTTTGCAACCGGGCGGTAGCTTGCTGGTAACAGAGTTGTGTAGTCATGACCAGAGCTGGGCCAGGGAGGCCTGTGGCGATCTTTGGTTAGGTTTCGAACAGGATGATCTGGCCCGTTGGGCCATCGCTGCGGGGCTAGTTCCCGGGGAAAGCCTCTATGTAGGCTTACGTAATGGTTTCCAGATTCAGGTTCGCCATTTTCAGCGACCGGCTGGCAACACTCACCATCGGTAAATTTCAGGAAACCCGTAGAGATGAGCGAATACTCACTTTTCACCTCCGAGTCCGTGTCCGAAGGACACCCAGACAAGATCGCCGACCAGATTTCCGACGCAGTACTGGACGCTATCATCACCCAGGACAAGCACGCTCGCGTAGCCGTGGAAACACTGGTCAAGACTGGCGTTGCAATCGTTGCAGGCGAAGTCACCACCACAGCCTGGGTTGACCTGGAGCAGATCGTTCGTGACGTGATCAGCGACATTGGCTACACCAGCTCCGACGTCGGTTTCGACGGCGCCACCTGCGGCGTGATGAACATCATCGGCAAGCAGTCTCCTGACATCAACCAGGGTGTAGACCGTGCCAAGCCTGAAGATCAGGGTGCCGGTGACCAGGGCCTGATGTTCGGCTACGCCAGCAATGAAACCGCTGAGCTGATGCCTGCGCCTATCGCGTTCTCGCACCAGCTGGTACAGCGCCAGGCCGAAGCACGCAAATCCGGCCTGCTGCCTTGGCTGCGCCCGGATGCCAAGTCCCAGGTCACTTGCCGCTATGAAAACGGCAAGGTCGTGGGTATCGATGCCGTTGTTCTGTCGACCCAGCACAACCCCGAAGTGTCCTACAACGACCTGCGCGAAGGCGTGATGGAGCTGATCGTCAAGCACGTACTGCCAGCCGATCTGCTGCACAAGGACACCCAGTTCCACATCAACCCGACCGGCCAGTTCATCATTGGCGGCCCGGTGGGTGACTGCGGTCTGACCGGTCGCAAGATCATCGTCGACAGCTACGGCGGCATGGCTCGCCACGGCGGCGGCGCGTTCTCCGGCAAGGATCCATCGAAGGTTGACCGCTCCGCTGCCTACGCTGGCCGCTACGTCGCCAAGAACATCGTGGCTGCCGGTCTGGCCGAGCGTTGCGAGATTCAGGTTTCCTACGCCATCGGCGTCGCTCAACCGACTTCGATCTCGCTGAACACCTTCGGCACCGGCAAGATCAGCGATGACAAGATCATCAAGCTGGTTCGCGACATCTTCGATCTGCGTCCATACGCGATCACCACCATGCTCGACCTGCTGCACCCGATGTACCAGGAAACCGCTGCCTACGGCCACTTCGGTCGTACGCCGCAAACCAAGACCGTGGGCAACGACACCTTCTCCACGTTCACCTGGGAAAAAACCGACCGCGCTGAAGCCCTGCGTGCTGCTGCCGGTCTGTAATACGCTTTAACGCTTCAACAAAAAGCCCCGGACGACATCGTCATCCGGGGCTTTTTTACGTCTGCGGTTTACTCAAGCCCGTCGCGATAGCAGCAACACCGAAGCCGCTCCCGCCAGCAACCCGGCACAGATACGATTGAACAAGCGCTTGCCGCTGGGTCGTGCAAACAAGCGGCGGGCATGTACGCCCATGTAGCCGTACAAACTGATAGCAATACATTCCAGCGCCAGAAACAGGGCCCCCAGCACCGCAAACTGGTGGGTAACAGCGCTGGCGTGATCGATAAATTGCGGCAGAAAAGCTGTGAACAAGAGGATTGCCTTCGGGTTGCCGATGGCCACCAGAAACTCCTGGCGCGCCAGGCTCCACATGCTTGCCGAAACTGCATTCATATCGCCTTGATCCTGAGGATGGGTACGCCACAACTGCACCGCCAGATAAAACAGATAGGCCGCGCCGACAATCTTGATCACATGGAACAGCCACTCAGAGGTATGCAGTACGGCTGTCAGACCTACAGCCGCCAACGCAATCATGATCGCAAAAGCCAGCAGTCGCCCCGCTCCGCCCATGCAGGCACGGACAAAGCCATAACGTGTCGCGTTACTGATCGACAACAGATTGTTCGGGCCGGGAGCCATGTTGAGCGCGAAACAGGCAGGAATGAAAACGGCGAGCGTCGATATGTCCATTGGGCACCCGATCAAGAGCAGGATTGAGTGCTTATTCTGCCCGTCTGCAATAAACACTAAAGACACAGCTACCGACGTAAATCATGCCCGTCTGTACCGGCCGAAAAACCCGGTAACCACCTTGTCCACCGCACCCTTGTACACGATCTAGCCTCAAAAACGCCCCTCTCAAAGCAAGGACGCTTCGATGCTGAACGCTGTACGTTTCCTGAGCTGTGCCGCCCTGTTTTTCATTTCAACGGTTTCCTGGGCGACGTCATGCCCTGACTGGCCACCCGCCAAGGCCCGCGATGAGGTCATGGCGTTGCAGCAACAACTCGCCCTTTGGGATGACAGCTATCACCGGCAGGGTGTCGCGCTGATCGACGACGAACTTTATGATCAGTCACGCCAACGCCTGAACCTTCTGCAAGGCTGCTTCCCCCACAAGGCCCCCGAAGACAATCCGCTGAAAACCGCCAGCGGCCCTCTTGCTCATCCCGTCCCGCATACCGGCGTCATCAAGCTGGCAGACGAACGAGCGGTGCAATCCTGGCTGAACACTCGAAAAGACCTGTGGATACAGCCCAAGGTCGATGGCGTGGCCGTGTCGCTGGTGTATGTGGACGGCAGACTGAACCGGGTCATCAGCCGTGGCGATGGCCTGAGCGGTCAGGACTGGACATCTCTGGCTCGCCTCATCCCGGCGATCCCGGCCCGTCTGCCTCACGCCGAAACACAGGTGCTACAAGGCGAGTTGTATTGGCGCCTGCCCGGGCATGTGCAAGCCACATCCGGCAGTGTGAAGGCTCGCAGCAAGGTCGCGGGCTTGATGAACAGAAACACCATCAGCCCCGAAGAAGCGGTGAATATCGGACTGTTTGTCTGGGACTGGCCTGCCGGCCCGAGCAGTATGGTCGAACGGATCGAAGGCCTGAAAACCATGGGGTTCGAGGACAGCGCGTCTTATACCTTGCCACTGGAGAGTTTTGCGCAGGCAAAAGACTGGCGAGATCGCTGGTATCGCACAGCACTGCCATTCGCCACCGACGGCATCATCATGCGCCACGGAACACGACCTTCTGCCGAACGCTGGCAGGCCAAGGCCCCCTATTGGATAGCAGCCTGGAAATACCCCTATGCCCAGGTGCTGGCCGAAGTGCGCAAGGTCAATTTCAACATAGGGCGCAGTGGCAGAATCACACCGGTTCTGGACCTCAAGCCAGTGCGTCTGGATGACCGCACCATCAGCCGGCTCAGCCTGGGCTCTCTGCAACGCTGGCAAGCGCTGGATATACGGCCCGGCGATCAGGTGGCCCTGAGCCTGGCCGGGCTCACGATCCCGCGGCTGGAAAAGGTCGTGTCACGCAATACCGAAAGAATTGAGCTGGCCGTTCCACAAAAAGACGATTTTCATGGTCTGAGTTGCTGGCAACCGACACCTGGGTGCGAAAGTCAGTTCCGGGCCCGGCTGATCTGGCTCGGTGGCAAGAAAGGTCTGGCGCTATCGGGCGTCGGCCCCGGCACGTGGGACAAGCTGATCGAGGCCCGACGCATCAAGGGTCTGCTCGACTGGATGACCCTGGATCGTGCGCAGATTGCTAACATTCCGGGCTTTGCCGAACGCAGTAGCAGTAAACTGTTCGACAATCTGCAAAAAGCTCGAGAACGGCCATTCCAGGCATGGCTCAAGGCTATCGGCCTGCCGCCCACCGGAGAGGCAAAACTGGGCGATGAGTGGCACGAACTGGCCACACGAAGTATCGAGCAATGGCAGAACGAACCGGGTATAGGCCCTGGCAGGGCCACAAGACTTTGGGAATTTTTTCAGGACCCGCACGTGCAGGCCTTGAGCAAGCAACTGCGGGAACAGGGTATCGCAGGTTTTCACTAGCACCTTTTCATCCGTGCACATACCCGGACGCTATGGTTTTCAAAGGAGTTCACATGAGGTTTCTTTCCCCCTTGATCCTGCTGGTCGGCTGTACGCTGCTGGCAGGCCCGTTACTGGCAGCCGAACAGGCTCCCCCCCTTTCCGAGTGCGTCCTTAAAAGCCAGGAAATCAACGGAAAGATTCAGGAAGCCAGGGCCGACGGCAACAAGCGTGAACAGGCCGGCCTGGAAAAGGCACTGAGCGAAGTCAACGCCAACTGCACCGAAACCTCTCTGCTCAAGCAGCGTGAGCAAAAGGTCCTGGATGCCAAACGCGAGGTGAGCCGCCGTCAGACAGACCTGAACAAGGCCATGGCCAAGGGCGACCCGGAGCGAATCAACAAGCGAAAGGACAAGCTCGCGGAGTCACGCAAGGAATTGCAGGATGCCCAGACCGAACTTGAAAAGGTACAGCCGGAAGATTGAAACCCGACCGCCGCTCGACCGTTTCAGTGGTTTCTGAACGCTCTGTGACAGGCCTGGCAGGCAGCCTCTACCTTATCCACAGCCGGTGTCAGCTGACTGGCCGAAAACGGCCTGACACCGGAAGCCGTGACCAACTCCCCCGTCGCAACCTCAAGTGAGCGGGCCATTTCCTGAAAGCGGGCCTGCTTCTGCCAGACGGCATCCGTCGCACTGGTGTGATCGGACTCCTTGACCTGCGGGAAATGCTTCCAGGGCTCATGCGCCAGGCTGTCGAGCCTGATAGCGCCATCACTGAAACGCTGCCCGTCGAACGCGATGCGGCCGCGCAACATGCCACCCAACTCTTCACTGGTCTTGAGCATATCCTTGAAGATCGCCTTGCGCTGACCCAAGGGAGAGTCAGGGTCAACGCCACCACAGGCGCTCAACACCAGACAGGACAACAGAACAGCACACAGTCTTTTCAAATCAATGCTCGACCCACTCATGAAAAACGATGACCCGCCTTGCCGATCACCGCAGGAAAACCTGTCGCGTTCAAGCCGCCGGGAAGGCCGAGGCGGCAAACAGCCCGATGATCAATCCCAGGCCGACCAGCCAGACGATCGAGCGCATCATAGCCAGATCGATAATGTAGAAGATGATGTAGAGCAAACGACTGGTAATGAACAGGACAGCCAGTACATCGATGGTAACCAGCTGGGCATTCCCCGCGATGTGGGCAATGATCACGGCAGCCGCAAACGCGGGGGTGATTTCATAACTGTTCAATTGCGCCGCATGGGCACGCCTGGGAAATCCCTCCAGCGTGTCGAGATAACTGCGCGGATCATGATTATGCCGGGGCGTGTACATGCCACCTCCGGCCTTGGCAATGACCGAGCAAATGAGTGGCAGCATGATTGCGACCAATACACACCAGAAAGCAACTGTCATATCCCGTGTCCTGTCATATGAACTTCATTAGAAACATGCCCAGCAACACCAACCCGCACGCCAGTAACCGGGTCCGGCCGAAAGGCTCTTTCAGATACCGCATACCGAACAACACCACCAGCACCACGCTGATTTCCCGCAAGGCAGCCGCTTCGGCCACGGACCCCAGCTGCATGGCCCACAGCACCAGTGCATAACTGAACAACACACATAGCCCGACACTCACCCCCAATTGCCACTGTTCACGCCAGAACAGCATGAACGCCGAGCGTTTGTGGCAGACAGCCAGCAACGGAAAAGGCCAAGCGCTTATCAACGTCAGCCAGATCAGATAATCCAGTGGGTGAGCCCCAAGCCTGAGGGCCTGGCCGTCAATCCAGGTGTAACTGCCGATGCAGACGCCAATCATGACCACAACAGGCAGCATCGACCAGGGCAGACGTGCACCGCCGCCACCCTGCCAGAGCAGACAGATCAGACCACAAGGAATCAGTAAAATCCCGAAAATCTGCCAGGCACTCAATGGCTCGACCGCAAACACCAGCGTCAACCCCAGCACGACCAAGGGTGACAGCCCGCGCATCAGCGGATAAACCAGCCCCAGATCCCCGACCCGATAGGCCTTGATCAGCAAGGCGCGATAGAGCAACTCGAGCAGCGCCGAAGCCACCAGCCATGGCCAGATATGCACGGGAAGCGGAGCGACGAGAAATAGAGCCGGCACAGCACAGAGCAGCGCCACGGCATCCATGCTGGCGATCACCAATAGTCGTTCGGTACTGAACTTGACGAGGGTATTCCACGTGGCATGCAGCACGGCCGCCATCAATACCAGAGTCGTTGCCAGCACACTTCTCTCCCTGGCACGAATCACTGCCGTGCCGCATCTTGCAAATATGTCACCGAGCATAGCGAATTCAGGCTATTTCCGGGACGTTCCGAGCCGAACAGCTGCTGCCATTGTCGAAGCGATTGGCTAAGATGCCACGACCGCCGCTTGCCGCAGGCGGGCCATGGATGCACAGGAGTAGGAATGTCCACCGAAGAGGAGATCGCCATCGTTGGCGGTACACCGATGATCCCCGATCAGCGCCGTGAGCTGATGCTTCGCCAATTGCGCAAGCACCAGGTTCTCAGCGTGCATCAATTGATGGAGATGTTCGATTGTTCGCACATGACCATCCGCCGCGATATCGCCGTGCTGGAGCAGGAAGGGCGCGCCTATTCCGTGACCGGCGGCGCTCGTATCGCCAGCCAGGTACACAGCGAACCCAGCCATCAATCCAAGGCCGTGGTGGAGTTGCCGCACAAGCAAGGCATGGCAAGACTGGCGGCCGGGCTGCTGCATCCTGACATGACCATTTACCTGGATGCCGGCACCAGCACCCTGGAAATCGTCCCGCATATCGTGGCGCTTTCGGGCATGACCGTAGTGACCAATGACTTCGGCATCGTCAACGCCCTGGCCGATGCCACCCATGTGGATGTCATTCACACTGGCGGCCTGCTTGACCATCCCAACCGTTCCAGCGTCGGCGGGCTCGCAGCCGCGACCCTGCGCCAGCTCGCGACCGATGTCGCCTTCCTGTCGACCAGCTCATGGGACCTGCAACGCGGTACCACTACCCCGTCCGCGTTGAAGGTCGAAGTCAAACAGGCAGCCATGCAGTCGGCCTCGCAAACCGTATTGATCGCTACCAGCTCCAAATACGGGACATTCGGCATGTACAAGGTCTCGGCCCTTGAACAGTTCGACACCATCATTACCGATACTGCACTGGCAGAAGCCGCGGCGGACGGTATTCGCAAGCACCGTATCGAGCTGCTGCTGGCGCCCATCAGTAAACCGCGCTGACAAAACGACGCCGTAGGAGCGAATTCATTCGCGAGCAATTCGCGAATGAACGGGCTCCTGCCCAATCCTCATACTTATTTGGGTGCCTGGCATTCCGATAAGCACCAATTGCCAGCATCTTCTGGCTCTGACAGAATCGCGAATCGTTCTCGTTATTTAATACATTTACATTCGAGGCCACTCGTGTCGTCAGCCCCCAGTACTCATAACGAGATCGTTGGTGCGTTATATCGCGACCATCGCAGCTGGCTGCTGGCCTGGCTTCGACGCAATGTGGCCTGCCCACAGCGGGCCGAAGACCTGAGCCAGGACACGTTTGTGCGGCTGCTCGGACGAGACGAACTCAAGGCTCCCAATGAACCGCGCGCCTTTCTGGCTGCGGTCGCCAAGGGCCTGTTGTTCGATTACTTCCGTCGCGCCGCTCTGGAACAGGCTTACCTCAACGAGCTGATGTCGATCCCGGAGGCAGAACACCCCTCTGCGGAAGATCAACTACTGATTCTTGAAGACCTCCGGAACATTGACCGCATGCTGGGCAAGCTATCCAGCAAGGCCCGGGCAGCGTTCCTCTATAACCGTTTCGACGGCATGCAACACGCCGAGATCGCCGAACGCCTGGGTGTTTCCGTCTCCCGCGTCCGGCAATATCTGGCCCAGGCCATGCGCCAGTGCTACATCGCCCTGTATGGCGAACCGACATGAAACTCGCCGGTTCCCGCCCCGTTTCGACACACGTACTCGATGCCGCCATTGCCTGGCAACTGTGCCTGGACTCAGGCGACGGGCTTGAACAGGATGAGTTCACCAAATGGCTGGCCGCCAGCGAAGAGCATGCCCGCGCCTGGAATCAGCTGGGCATGCTCAACCAGCGTTTTGCCATACCCTCAGGCCCGGCCCGCAAAGCCTTGCAACAGGCACCCGGCAACCTTCGGCGTCGCGTACGCAAGTTGAGTGGTGGCGTCGCTGGCCTGTTGCTGAGCTGCGGACTGGCACTGTTCTTGAGTGATCGCTACCTGCAACTGGATTACTGGCTCGCGGACCAACGCACGGCGACCGGCGAACAACGCGACATCCGTCTGGCGGACAACACGCTGATCCGCCTGAACACCCACAGCGCGATCGACGTGCACTTCGACACGAAACAGCGTCGCGTCGTCCTGCAGGACGGCGAAATACTGGTCGAAACCGGCAGCCATGATGACCCGCGCCCTTTCATCGTTGAAACCACCGACGGCAAGATGCGGGCACTGGGCACACGCTTCCTGGTCAGACGCGAGGCAGATGGCACGCTGTTGAGCGTGCTGCAATCGGCCGTCGCAGCCAATCCTCGTGACCATGGCAACGAGCAGGTCTTGCGCGAAGGGCAGCAGATCCTGCTGAAACCCGACGGCCTCGGCCCGCTGCTCAGCCTGCCTTCCGGTGCCGATGCCTGGACCCGCGGCATGCTGGTGATGGACAACGCACGCCTGGCGGACATGCTGGAAGAACTGAGCCGCTATCGTGTCGGCTATCTGGGCGTATCGCCTCAGGTCGCTGACCTGCGGATTACCGGCAGCTTCCCGTTGCGCAATACGGACCTGGCCCTCAAGGCCTTGCTGCCCACCTTGCCGGTGCAGATCGAACAGCACACGCCATGGTGGGTAAAAGTGCAGCCCAGGAACGACAAGGACGAGACTGAAGCACCCGAAAAACCCTGAGTCAGATTTTTTTTCGAGTGGCCCTGTCACTTATTCAGATTCGTGCGGCAGAGAGGCAATAGACACCGTTTGCCCTGGAGCCCTGTATGTCTCGTCCGCTTGAAACCCTTATGCGTCCCAGCCTGTTGGCACTGGCAATCGCCTTGGGCGCGCCTCTGGTGAGCACCTCGCCGATCGCCGCCGAACAGGCTTCAAGCGTTCGAGCCTACAACCTGCCCGCCGCCGCACTGTCCACCACGCTGAATCAGATTGCCAGTCAGGCAGGATTGACACTGGCAATCGATCCGGCGCTGGTCAGCGGTCGCCTGTCGGCCCCGGTACAAGGCCAGTTCGATGCTACCGGCGCAATGCGTCAGGCCTTGCGTGGTACAAGCCTGCAACTGGTGCAAAGCAGCGCGGGCACTTACAGCCTGGAAGCAGCTCCGGAAGGCACCGTGGCCTTGCCGGAAACCAACATTCAGGGCTCGCTGGCAGATGCCGAAACCGCATGGGGACCGGTCGAGGGTTACACCGCGACCCGCACGGCGGCAGGCAGCAAGACCGATACTCCCATCGTGGAAGCCCCGCGCTCGATTTCGGTCGTGACACGCGAGCAGATGGACGACCGTTCCGTGCTCAACCTCAATGACGCCCTGCGCTATATAGCAGGCGTCGTCAGCAGCGGTTATGGCTCCGATTCACGCAACGACTGGTTGCGGATTCGCGGCTTCGTACCGACTCAATTCCTCGATGGCCTGCCCCTGCCGGTCGGCTCCTACGCCAACCCGAAACCCGAGCCATGGAACCTGGAGCGCATCGCTGTCCTGCGCGGCCCGTCGTCTTCGGTCTACGGCCAGACACCGCCGGGCGGCATGCTCGACATGGTCAGCCGTCGCCCGCAAGCCGAGAGCAGCCATGAAATCGGCCTGCAGGCCGGCACCAACGAACACAAACAGATCAACTTCGACAGCACCGGCAAGATCGACGATGAAGGCCAGTTCCTGTATCGCGTCAGCGGCGTCGTGCGTGACAGTGGCTCGGCCATCGATCACATCCCGGACAAGCGCTACAACATTGCGCCGAGCCTGACCTGGAACATCGACGAAGACACCCACCTGACCTTCATCTCCCAATACACACGGGACGATACCGGGATTACCGGCCAGTTCCTGCCTTTGCAGGGCACCAAGCTGAGCTCGGCAGCGGGCAGCATTTCGCACCACAAGAACCTGGGCGATCCGGACTGGGAATTCTATGACCGCACCTACTACGCGCTGGGTTATGCCTTCGATCATCGCCTGAACGATGTCTGGCAATTCCGTCAGAACCTGCGTTACACCAAGAGCGACCTGTCGTTCCAGGCGCTGAGTGTCGCCAGCGGTACAACGGCGGTCGACGCAGACGGCAACATCGGTCGCAGCACCGGTATCGTCAACGAAGACATCAGCCAGTTTGCCGTGGACAACAACTTCCAGGCGGACTTCCAGACCGGCGCGTTGAGCCACACCGTTCTGCTGGGCCTTGATCACCAGCGTTCCAATACCAACTACCAGTGGCTGTATGGCTATGCCAACGTCCCCACCACCAACGTCAACCGTCCGGTCTACGGTGCAGACTTCTCGAACGTTCTGTACTCGACCCTGTACGACTACAACCAGAAGACCCAACAGACCGGTCTGTACGCACAGGACCAGATCGCGATGGACCAATGGCGTCTGACCCTCGGCGGGCGTGAGGACTGGGTGCATACCGGCACCACGTTCAACAACAGTGGCGTCAGCAGCACCCAGCGCGACCAGCACTTCAGTGCCAACGCCGGCCTGAGCTATGTCTTCGAGAACGGCTTCACACCGTACATCTCCTACACCGAGTCGTTCCAACCAGCGACCGGTGCCGGTGTCAGCGCAACACAGTCTTTCAAACCGACCGAAGGCCGCCAGTACGAAGCGGGTCTGAAATATCAGCCACCCGGCTCTAAAACACTACTGACAGCGGCAGTATTCGATCTGCGCCAGAAGAACGTGTCGATCACCGAGAACAACGTCTCCAGCCAGATTGGTGAAATCAAGGTCCGGGGCCTGGAGCTGGAAGCCACGTCAGACGTCACGGAAAACCTGAAGCTGATCAGTTCCTACACCTACACCGACAGCGAAATCCTGAAAGGTGACGACAAGGGCAGCCGCGTTCCTCAGGTTCCACGCAACCAGGCGACAGCCTGGGCCGACTATACCTGGCACAGCGGCGCACTCGATGGTTTCGGCATCGGTGCAGGCGCGCGTTATGTCGGCGACACCTACGGCAACCAGAGCAATACGGCCCTTGGGCATGTCGGTTCCTACACCGTGTATGATGCTTCCATTCATTACGACCTGGGCCGACTGAGCAACAGCCTCAAGGGCGCTTCGGTGGCGGTGGATGCCAAGAACATTTTCAACAAGGATTATCTGGCCACCTGTGATGGGTTCTGGTGCTACTACGGCGACCAACGCAACGTCGTCGCCAGCGTCAACTACAAGTGGTGATGTACCTATAACGTGACATGCCAAAGGCCCCTGACCGTCAGCGGGCCTTTTGCTTTTGGAAGACGCCATGAAAAGCCAAACCGTGCGCCGCTGGTCCATCGCCCATACCTGGAGCAGCCTGATCTGCACGCTGTTTCTGCTGATGCTGGCGGTGACCGGCCTGCCGCTGGTCTTTCACCATGAAATCGAGCACTTGCTGGGTGATGCACCGCATTACCGGGAAATGCCTGAAGACACACCACGCCTGAACCTTGAGCAACTGGTCCAGGCCGCCGAGGCGCATCGCCCCGGTGAAGTGATGCAATATTTCGGCTGGGACGAAGACGATCCCAATGGCGTGATGGCCATTACCGCAGCGACACCGGGCACCGAGCCCAACTCGTCCCACACCTTCGCCCTGGATGCCCGAACCGGCGAAGCACAGGAGATGCCTTCGGCCAATGGCGGCTTCATGATGGTCATGCTGCGCCTGCATGTGGACATGTATGCCGAGCTGCCGGGCAAGTTGCTGCTGGCGTTCATGGGCCTGCTGTTCGTGGTTGCCATCGTTTCAGGGACCGTGCTGTACGCACCGTTCATGCGCAAGCTTGAATTCGGCACCGTACGCGCAGGCAAATCCACCCGCACGCGCTGGCTGGACCTGCATAACCTGATCGGTATCGTGACCCTGACCTGGGCTTTGGTGGTCGGTGTGACAGGGGTTATCAGTGCCTGCGCCGACCTGTTGATTGCCTCCTGGCGCAACGATGCCCTGGCCACCATGATCGCGCCCTACCGCGACGCACCACCGCTGAGTCACCGGGCACCGGCCACTGGCCTGCTGGAGATTGCAGAGTCCGCCGCACCGGGCATGAAACCGGATTTCATCGCCTTTCCGGGCACCCGTTTTTCCAGCGAGCACCATTACACGGTGTTCCTCAAGGGCAACACACACCTGACTGCCCATCTGGCCACGCCTGTGCTGATCGATGCGCAAACCCTGCAAGTCACCGCCATCGTCGAACGCCCCTGGTACATGGATGCTCTGGGCATGTCCCAACCGCTGCACTTCGGTGACTATGGCGGCATGCCGATGAAAATCCTATGGGCCACGCTGGATGTGCTGACCATCATCGTGCTGGGCAGCGGCCTTTACCTGTGGTGGGTGCGTCGCCGCGCGAAGGTGACGCCATGAGTGGCAAGGGTTCGACCTTCTGGAAGACATTCGCAAAGCCCGGCTGGATCGCCTTACTCACCGGTGCCGGTCTGTTCATGGCCCTGCTGGGCGATGGCTGGTGGGACAGCCTGGCCTGGGTGGGAATGGGGATTGCTGCCGGGTTGAGTATCAAGGGATTGTTGACTTGATCACACCGCTTTCCCGGATAAATCCGGTCCTACAAAAGATGCGCTACCCGTAGGAGCGAATTCATTCGCGAGAGGCCGGTACATCCAATGAAAATCCACGACCTGACACACCGCCTTCCCGGATAAATCCGGTCCTACAAAAGATGCGCCACCCCGTAGGAGCGAATTCATTCGCGAAAGGCCGGTACATCCAATGAAAATCCACGACCTGATACACCGCCTTCCCGGATAAATCCGGTCCTACAAAAGATGCGCCACCCGTAGGAGCGAATTCATTCGCGAAAAATCGTTCGATATTGCAGACCAACGGCGCGCTGACTAGTCTATGAAGCTGTACCCGCCGAGGATCATCCATGTCAGCCCCAACCATGACGCTGTATTTCAACCCGGCCTCTCCCTTTGCACGCAAAGTGGTTGTCCTGCTTCATGAAACAGGGCAGATCAACCGGGTGGAGTTGCATACAACGATACTCACGCCGGTCAATCCCTCTGTCGAGCTCAATGATGACAATCCCGTGGGCAAGATTCCGGCACTGCGCCTGGCGGACGGCAATGTGCTCCATGACAGCCGGGTCATCCTCGACTACCTGGACCACCAGCATGTGGGAACCCCGTTGATCCCCCGCGAAGGCTCGGCACGCTGGCGGCGCATGACCCTTGCTTCGCTGGCCGACGCCGTCATGGACGCCGCCCTGCTGATCCGTTATGAAACCGCCCTGCGTCCTCAGGAAAAGCACTGGGATGTGTGGCTCGACAATCAGCAGGAAAAGATCGAGCGGGCCTTGAGCTATTTCGAGCAGGACGCCATCACCGAACTCAGCTCATCATTCGATGTGGCCTCCATCAGTGTGGCCGCGGCGCTCGGTTATCTGGACTTCCGCCAACCCGACCTGCGCTGGCGCAGCAGCTATCCGCGCCTGGCCACCTGGTACGCTGACGTCAGCCAGCGGCCTTCGATGCTGGCGACCCAACCCTCGGTCTAGCACTCCGGCTTGTCGGCGGTATAGCGACGAGCCGGGTTCACTGCCGCATCGAACTCGCGCAGCGCCTTGGCCCCGATCAGCAAGGGATAGTTGAAGTGGCTGCGGTCCACCAGGTTCACTTCGACGGTGCGCTTCTTGTTGCCCAGGCACAGTTCAAGGTCGACGACCGGGCGCGTGGTCGGGTCAATGACTTCATCCTCGTCATCGCCTTCCGAACGGCCCTTGATCTTGCTGATACGCGACAGCTTGTGTTCATGGACTTTCTTGTCCGCATCCCTGGTCGCCAGCCGGAAACGAACCCAGTCTTCGCCATCGCGCTGGAACAACTCGATGTCCTTGGCCGACAGCGATGCGGTCAGCGCACCGGTGTCCATCTTGGCCTTGAACGTCTCACCGATCTCGGGGACCTTGATGTATTCATAGCGACCATACAGCGTCGGTTCGGCGGCCATGACAGGCAACGCCAGCAGGGACAACAGTGCCAGGATCGGTTTCACGTGGCAGGCTCCTCGCAATGGGCAGCGTCTTGTTGACGCCCGGTTTTAGACAGCGAACTTCAGGTTTGTTCGGGTTCGACCAGCATAATCGTTAGCGCGTGAAACATTTGTAAGCACCTGTGTAATTGGCGCAGCCAGCCAGTGTCTCTATCATTGCCAGCCACAAAAGACTCGCGAGTTCCTTATGCGCCGCGTACTGACCGGCTGTTTCGTCACCCTGCTTCTGCTGATCAATACCCTCGTGCTGATCGGCCCTCTGTTGGTTTTCGCACTGCTCAAACTGTTGTTCAAGGGCCGCCTTCGTGATCGTTGCTCATGGGCCGTGATGTGGATTGCCGAAACCTGGGCCGAAATCGACAAATTCATCTTTGCCTCATTCACCCCGACACAATGGGATATTCGCGGCAACGAAGGCCTGCGCAGCGACACGTCTTATCTGGTGGTCTGCAATCACCAGTCCTGGGTCGATATTCCGGCGTTGATCCAGGCCTTCAACCGCCGCACGCCGTTCTTCAAGTTTTTCCTGAAAAAGGAACTGATCTGGGTACCGTTGCTGGGGCTGGCCTGGTGGGCGCTGGATTACCCGTTCATGAAGCGTTACACCAAGGCTTTTCTGGCGAAGAACCCCGAACTCAAGGGCAAGGACCTGGAAATCACCAAGGCCGCCTGCGAGCTGTTCAAGCGCCAGCCGGTGACCATCGTCAATTACCTGGAAGGCACCCGTTTTACTCCAGCCAAACATACCGCTCAGGGTTCGCCCTATCCTCATCTGCTCAAGCCCAAGGCTGGCGGCGTCGCGTTTGTGCTCGCCGCAATGGGTGAACAACTGGATGCAATCCTGGATGTCACGGTGGTGTACCCCGGCTCACGGATTCCGGGTTTCTGGGACATGCTATGCGGACGGGTGCCCAAGGTGATCGTGGACATCAAGACACGCGAACTGGACCCGGCGCTCTGGCAAGGCGACTACGAGAGCGATCCGGCGTTTCGCGAGAAGGTCCAGAGCTGGGTCAACCAGCTCTGGCTGGAGAAGAACGAGCGTATTGCAGCCTTGCGTCTCGAATCAGCTGCCGGCACCCCATAACCCGCTCAGGCTCTGCAATGCGGAGCCGCTGGCACCTTGCTGACCGAGGTATTGCAGGATCACCGGCACGAACTGGCTGACCATGCTGCTGTCCATGCCCAGCGCCTTGAAGGCGTTGTTCACGTCGCCCATGCTCTGCACATTACCGAGCGCACTGCCCAGTGCCGAACCGCTCCCGGATTTGTTTCCGCCCAACAGGGCTCCCAGCCCGCCGTCACCCAGGCTGTTCAATGCGGTCAGCCCCGACAACTGATCCAGCCCCGGTACGGATTGGGTCAGTTGCGAATAGTCGGAGCCGGTCAGTTTATTCTTCGCCAGCCCCAGCAAGGCGCCGGTGCCGCCAACGGCCTGCTCCGGTGTGACCTTCAATTGCGTGCCGAGGGTATTGAGCAAACCCGCGGCTTCAGGTGCCGCCGTGGCTTTCTGGTTGCCGCCAGTGGCGTTGGAAACGGCATTGGCTGCGTCGTTCAGGTTAAATGCCAGAGCCGGAGCGGCCGCCAGGCCCATCAATGTTGCAAGTGCGATACCGCGTGCAGTGTTCATTACGTCAACCTCTCACCGAAATCATCCAACGATGGATGATAAAAACAGTCGGTTTGACTGGGTGAAGAAGGCCTTGTTCCCGTTGTATGGCGATTCTTTCCGACCGTGTAGGAGCGGATTCATCCGCGAAATCTGCTCGCGAATGAATTCGCTCCTACAGACGGCGAATGCTATTACGCCGCGCTGAACAGCTTGTGCGGGTCGATCACGAATTTCTTCGGTACGCCCGCATCGAACTCGCCATAGCCGCGTGGCGCGTCATTGAGGCTGATGACTTCGACACCCACCACGTCCGCGATCTTGATCCGGTCCCACATGATGGCCTGCATCAATTGCCGGTTGTACTTCATGACCGGTGTCTGGCCCGTGTGGAAGCTGTGGGACTTGGCCCAGCCCAGACCGAAGCGAATGCTCAGGCTGCCCATTTTGGCAGCGGCATCGACAGCCCCCGGATCTTCGGTGACATACAGGCCGGGAATGCCGATCTTGCCCGCCACCCGTACCACGCCCATCAACGAGTTGAGAACGGTGGCCGGCGCTTCGGCCTGTGCACCGGCATGGCCGTGGCCACGAGCTTCAAAGCCCACGGCGTCCACCGCGCAATCGACTTCCGGCTCGCCCAGCAGCGCAGCGATCTGTTCATGAAGAGGCGTGTCCAGCGACAGGTCGGCAATCTCGAAACCCTGAGCCTTGGCGTGCACCAGACGTTTGGGGTTCACATCGCCGACGATCACCACCGCCGCCCCCAGCAAACGCGCCGACGCCGCTGCCGCCAGACCGACCGGGCCGGCACCGGCGACATACACGGTGCTGCCCGGACCGACACCCGCCGTCACTGCGCCGTGATAGCCGGTGGGCAGGATGTCGGAGAGGCAGGTCAGATCACGGATTTTTTCCATGGCCGCATCGCGGTCCGGCAGTTTCAGCAGGTTGAAATCGGCGTAAGGCACCAGCACGTACTCAGCCTGACCTCCGACCCAGTCGCCCATGTCGACATAACCGTAAGCCCCACCGGCCCGCGCCGGGTTGACGGTCAGGCAGACGCCGGTGTGCTGTTCCTTGCAACTGCGGCAGCGACCGCACGCTACGTTGAAGGGCACGGACACCAGATCGCCTACCTTGAGATTCTCCACATCGCGCCCGGCTTCGATCACTTCGCCCGTGATCTCATGACCGAGCACCAGCCCCACCTGCGCTGTTGTACGACCACGAACCATGTGCTGGTCCGAACCACAGATGTTGGTAGAGACCACACGCAGAATGACGCCATGTTCGATGCGCTTGCCTCTGGGATCCTGCATTTTAGGGAAAGGAATTGTCTGCACCTCGACCTTGCCAGCGCCTAGATACACCACACCGCGATTATCAGACATGCATGTCACCTCTATGTTTTGTTGTTGGAAAGAGGAGGAGTTAGCTGCAAGTGGCAAGCTTCAAGCGGCAAGAGGATCTGGCCAACCTTCAGCTTGCTGCTTTTCGCTTCTCACTTGCAGCTTGAAACTTGTCGCTTGCAGCTTCAGAGCACTACCGTCCTGTTGGCGTTCAGAAACACGCGCCGCTCGATGTGATACCCGACGGCTCGCGCCAATGTCAGTCCTTCAATGTCCCGGCCCTTGGCAATCAGGTCTTCGGGGTAATGGCTGTGATCGACCACTTCGACGCCCTGGGCAATGATCGGTCCTTCGTCCAGGTCGTTATTGATGTAATGCGCCGTCGCACCGACCAGTTTCACGCCCTTGTTGTAGGCCTGATGGTAAGGCTTGGCACCCTTGAAGCCCGGCAGCAGCGAGTGATGAATGTTGATCGCCTTGCCGTCGAGCTTGCGGCACAGGTCCGGTGACAGCACTTGCATGTAGCGGGCAAGGATCACCAGTTCGGCACCTGAATCTTCTATGACCTGCCAGACCCTGGCCTCTTGAGAAGGCTTATCATTCGGGTCGAGTGGGAAATGGTAGTACGGAATTCCGTGCCAGCCAGCCAATGGTTCAAGATCGGGGTGATTGGAAACCACAGCGACCACATCCATGGACAGTTGGTTGATGCGCTGGCGATAGAGCAGGTCGTTCAGGCAGTGATCGGCCTTGGAGACCATGATGACGACTTTTGGCCGGTAGTTCGGTGCCGTCAGCTCGAAGATCATGCCAAACGCTTCGCCGCGCTCGGTCAGTCCGGCGCGAAATCCGGCCTCGTCGAAACCCTCTGGCTGACGGAATTCGACACGAATGAAAAAACGCCCGGACAACCGGTCATCGAACGAATGGTGTTCGGTGACGTAGCAGCCCTGCTCGAACAGATAGCGGGTCACCGCGTCCACCGTCCCCAGCACGCTGGGGCAGTCGGCAGTCAGAATCCATGTATCGGGGGCGCGACTCATATAAAGGTGACTCCTGACAATGGTTCGCGGATGAATCCGCTCCTACAGTGTGGGAGCGAATTCATTCGCGAACGGGGGCTCACTACGCCTGAATGCTCAATCCGTATTCGGCACTGGCATCCTGCAACCACAGCCACCAGTAATCGGCGAAGCTGCGACGAATCAGCAATTCCCAGGTTTCCTCGCCCGTGCGGCGAATCACCAGTTGGGATTTGGCGAACACCGTGCCGACAGCCTTGCCCACCGGGAAGTTGTCAGGGTGTACGTCATAGCTGGTGGACTTCATCAGCACTTCGCGCACCTTGGGGCCGGACAGCTCCAGAATGGACTGACCACCGCTGACATTGACCACGGAGATATGCAGCCCCGCCAACGCTTCGCGCAAGCGTTGCTCGGTGGCGAACTCTTCGCCGGTCGGCACGATCAGCAGCCACTCGTCCGGGCCAAGCCATTGCAGCGAGCTTTCGCCCTGAGTGACCAGCATCAGGGTTGCGGGCAGCTCCATGCCCAGAGCCTTGTGAACCCCGGCAGCAAATGCCGGATCACGGGCATCGCCACGAAGGGTCAGATGGCCGAGCAGTTTTTTCTCGCGCAGGAACACGCCAGGGTTGGAGCGGCCTTTGCCGACAAGGCTGCCGAGGTCGGCATGGAACAGTGGCGATTCAGCCTTTACGCCCGCTTCCGGGCGTTGTTGATATACGTTGACTGTGGTCATGGGACACCTGTCATGAATTCGGTTTGTGGGGTTTCGCGAATGAATTCGCTCCTACACAGGCGGCCTGATGTGTTCAAGGCCGCCCATGTACATCACTCCACGTTCTGCCGTTCACCCTTCGGATCAAAGAACACCGAAGACACGATTTCGGCCTCGATCACGCTGCCATCGGCCTGGGGTGCGAACACACGTTCACCCATGCGTTGCAGACCGCCCTTGACCACGCCCAGTGCGAACGAATAACCCAGAGAGTTATGGGCATAACTGGACGTGACGTGGCCGACCATGGTCATCGGAATCGTCTGTTTCGTATCGAAGACCAGTTGTGCGCCTTCCGGCAGCCATTGGGTCGGGTCGACCGGTTTGAGGCCCACCAGTTGCTTGCGTTGTTCACGCACGCAATCTTCGCGGTTCATGCCCCGCCAGCCGATCCAGGAGAACGGTTTGGTCCGCCCCACGCACCAGCCCATGTTCAGGTCGTCCGGCGTCACCGAACCATCGGTGTCCTGGCCGACGATGATGAACCCCTTCTCGGCCCGCAACACGTGCATGGTTTCAGTGCCATACGGTGTCAGGTTGTACTTCTTGCCCGCCTCGACGATCTTTTCCAGAACACCCATGGCGTAGTCGGCCTGAATGTTGACCTCGTAGGACAGCTCACCGGTAAAGGAGATACGGAACACGCGAGCCGGGACACCCGCCACCAGACCTTCCTTCCAGGCCATGAACGGGAAGGATTCACGGCCCAGGTCAATATCCGTGACTTCACTGAGCAGCTTGCGGCTGTTGGGGCCGGACAGCGTCAGGGTCGCGTAATGGTCGGTCACGGAGGTGAAATACACCTTCAGGTCCGGCCACTCGGTCTGCTGGTAGATTTCCAGCCATTGCAGAACCCGGGCAGCGCCGCCCGTGGTGGTGGTCATGATGAAATGGTTGTCGCCTACGCACGCGGTTACGCCGTCGTCGAACACCATACCGTCTTCCTTGCACATCAGGCCGTAACGGGCCTTGCCCACATCCAGCTTGGTCCAGGCGTTGGTGTAGACGCGATTGAGGAATTCACGGGCATCCGGGCCTTGAATGTCGATCTTGCCCAGGGTCGAGGCATCCAGCAGGCCGACGCTTTCACGCACGGCCCTGCATTCACGGGCGACGGCAGCGTGCATGTCTTCGCCGTTTTTCGGGAAGTACCAGGGGCGCTTCCACTGGCCGACGTCTTCAAACTCGGCACCGTTTCTCACGTGCCAGGCATGCAGTGCGGTAAAACGCACCGGCTCGAAGATATGCCCGCAATGACGACCTGCAACCGCACCGAAAGTCACCGGCGTGTAGTTGGGGCGGAACATGGTGGTGCCCATCTCGGGGATGGAAACGTTCAGCGAGCGGGCCGCGATGGCCAGGCCGTTGACGTTGCCCAGCTTGCCCTGATCGGTGCCGAAGCCCAGCGCGGTATAGCGTTTGACGTGCTCGACCGACTCGAAACCTTCGCGCGTGGCCAGTTCGATGGCCGCAGCCGTGACATCGTTCTGCAAATCGACGAATTGTTTCGGCGCACGGGCCGTGCCTTTTTCATGAGGCACCTGAAACAGCGCCAGCGCGGGCTCTTCTGCACGGCTCAAGGCCTTGGGCATCACGCCTTCCACGGCCTTGAAACCGGCTTCACTGGCCGCACGGGCACCGCCTTCGAAACCGTCGGCCAGGGTATCGGCCAGGCTGTAGACGCCATTCACACCGCCGACACACACACGCTTCTGCGGGGCCTCGCCCGGTACGAAACCGAGAATGTCTTCACGCCAGACCGGCTTGCCACCCAGGTGCGAAGCCAGGTGTACGATCGGACTGTAACCGCCGGAGCTGGCGATCAGATCGCACTCCAGCCACTCGCCGGGGCTGGTGACGCTCAAGGTATTGACGTCGATGGCCGCGATGCGGGCCGCCGTTACGCGCTTGCTGCCACGGGCTTCGATCACGGCGCTCGAGGTCAGGATACGAATGCCCTTGGCCCGCGCTTCTTCAACCAGCGGGCCACGCGGGTTGTGACGCGCATCGGCAATCGCCACCACGTGCAGGCTGGCATCGAGCCAATCCAGCGCAACGCGGTACGCGTGGTCGTTGTTAGTGGACAGCACCAGCTTTCTGCCCGGCGCCACGCCATAGCGACGGACATACGTGGACACGGCTCCAGCCAGCATGTTGCCCGGCACATCGTTGTTGCTGTAGACCAGCGGACGCTCGTGTGTACCGGTCGCCAGTACGACACGCTTGGCACGGACGCGATGCATGCGCTGACGCACCATGCCAATCGGGGCACGATCCCCTAGGTGATCGGTCAGGCGCTCATGGATGGTCAGGAAGTTGTGGTCGTGATAGCCGTTGACCGTGGCGCGAGGCAGCAGGGTGACGTTTTTCAGGCCCTTGAGCTCGGCAATGACCGTGGTCACCCACTCGGCAGCCGGTTTGCCATCGAGGCTTTCACGGCTGTCGAGCAGGCTGCCGCCGAACTCTTCCTGCTCATCGGCCAGAATCACCCGGGCACCGCTGCGCGCAGCCGCCAGGGCCGCGGCCAGACCGGCAGGCCCGGCACCGACTATCAGCACGTCGCAGTGCTGGTTCATGGCATCGTAAGTGTCCGGATCGTTCTCGGTCGGCGAACGGCCCAGGCCGGCTGCCTTGCGGATGTACTTCTCGTACGTCATCCAGAACGACTGTGGATACATGAAGGTCTTGTAGTAGAAGCCCGGCGGCATCAGCTTGCCGCCGACCTTGCCGAGAATGCCCATCACGTCATTGTTCACACTCGGCCAGCCGTTGGTGCTGGTCGCTACCAGTCCTGAATACAGCGCCTGCTGGGTCGCACGCACGTTGGGGATCTGGGTCGCTTCAGTCGCACCGATCTGCAACACGGCATTCGGCTCTTCGGAACCTGCCGCGAAGATGCCGCGAGGGCGGGAATACTTGAAGCTGCGGCCGATGATGTCCACACCATTGGCCAGCAGCGCGGCGGCCAGTGTGTCGCCTTCATAACCCTGATAGGTCTGGCCGTTGAAGGAGAAGTTCAGCACCTTGCTGCGGTCGATACGGCCACCGTTGGGCAGTCGGTTGGTCTGGCTCATGCCTTGTCTCCCTTGGCCGTGAACTGTGGCTGGGTGCCAATCGGATAGGTTTCGAGAATCTCGTAGGTCACGGTGTCACGGGTGGCATTGAAATACTGGCGGCACCCGGCAGCATGAATCCACAGTTCGTGATGCAGGCCACGGGGGTTGTCACGGAAGAACATGTAGTCGCCCCACTCTTCGTCGGTGCAGGCATTCGGGTCCAGCGGACGCGGGATATGCGCCTGACCGGAACCGTGGAATTCCTCTTCGGAGCGCAGTTCGCCACAGTGAGGACAGAAAATATGCAGCATGTTCGGATTCTCCCCGGTCAGTGAGCTACGGCGGCCGCGCCGTGTTCGTCGATCAGCGCGCCGTTGTGGAAGCGCTCGATGGAAAAAGGCTTGGCCAACGGGTGCATTTCGCCCTTGGCCAGGCTGGCGGCAAACACGTTGCCGGAGCCGGGCGTCGCCTTGAAGCCACCGGTGCCCCAACCACAGTTGAAGAACATGTTCGGAACGGGGGTCTTGGAGATGATCGGGCAGGCGTCCGGCGTGGTGTCGACGATGCCGCCCCATTGGCGGTTCATGCGTACTCGAGACAACACCGGGAACATCTCGACGATGGCCTGGATGGTGTGCTCGATGATGGGGTACGAACCGCGCTGGCCGTAGCCGACCCAGCCGTCGATACCGGCACCGATCACCAGGTCGCCCTTGTCGGACTGGCTGATGTAGCCGTGAACCGCGTTGGACATGATGACGCTGTCGATGATCGGCTTGATCGGCTCGGACACCAGCGCTTGCAACGGATGCGATTCGACCGGCAGACGGAAGCCGGCCAGTTTCGCCATGTGCCCTGAGTTACCGGCAGTCACCACACCGACGCGCTTGGCGCCGATGAAGCCCTTATTGGTTTCGACACCGATGCAGACGCCGTTTTCCTTGCGGAAGCCGATCACTTCGGTCTGCTGGATCAAGTCAACGCCCAAGGCATCGGCGGCACGGGCAAAGCCCCAGGCCACGGCATCGTGACGGGCCACGCCGCCACGGCGCTGAACCGTGGCACCGATGATCGGATAACGGGTGTTTTTCGAGCAGTCCAGGTACGGAATCTCTTCAGCTACCTGTTTGCCGTTGAGCAGTTCACCGTCCACACCGTTCAGGCGGTTGGCGCTGACCCGACGCTCGGAGTCGCGCATGTCCTGCAGCGTGTGGCACAGGTTGTAGACCCCGCGCTGGGAAAACATGACGTTGTAGTTCAGGTCCTGAGACAGGCCTTCCCACAGTTTCATCGCATGCTCGTACAGATGGGCCGATTCGTCCCACAGGTAGTTGGAGCGCACGATGGTCGTGTTGCGCGCCGTGTTACCGCCGCCCAGCCAGCCTTTTTCGACCACGGCCACGTTCTTGACGCCGTGCTCCTTGGCCAGATAGTAGGCCGTCGCCAGACCATGACCACCGCCACCGACAATCACCACGTCGTAGACCTTCTTGGGCGTCGGCGTGCGCCACATGCGCTGCCAGTTTTCATGATGGCTGAGGGAGTGCTTGAAAAGGCCGAAGCCTGAGTAATGTTGCATTGAGGGCTACTCCTGACTCAGCGATAAACCGGGAAATCGGCGCACAGTGCGGCCACGTGGCTGGCGACGTTGGCCTCGACATCGGCATCGCCGAGGTTGTCGAGGATGTCGCAGATCCAGCCAGCCAGTTCGATGCACTGGGTCACCTTGAAACCGCGACTGGTAACGGCTGGCGTACCGATCCGCAGGCCCGAGGTCACGAACGGCGATTGCGGGTCGTTCGGGACCGAGTTCTTGTTGACGGTGATATGCGAACGGCCCAGGGCGGCGTCTGCATCCTTGCCGGTCAGGCCCTGACGGATCAGGCTGACGAGGAACAGATGGTTGTCGGTGCCGCCGGACACCACGTCGTAACCGCGCTTGATGAAGACTTGCGCCATCGCCTGTGCGTTATCGATGACCTGCTGCTGATACACCTTGAAACCCGGCTCCATGGCTTCCTTGAAGCACACGGCCTTGGCGGCGATGACGTGCATCAGCGGACCGCCCTGCCCGCCCGGAAAAACGGCAGAGTTGAGTTTTTTCTCGATCTCTTCGTTGGCCTTGGCCAGGATCAGACCGCCACGCGGACCGCGCAGGGTCTTGTGGGTGGTGGTGGTCACCACGTCGGCGTATGGCAGCGGGTTCGGATACAGGCCAGCCGCGACCAGACCGGCAACGTGGGCCATGTCGACGAACAGGTAGGCACCGACCTTGTCGGCGATTTCGCGGAAACGCGGGAAATCCAGGGTTTTCGAGTAGGCCGAGAACCCGGCGATGATCATCTTCGGCTTGTGTTCCAGCGCCAGGCGCTCGACTTCGTCGTAATCGATCAAGCCGGTGGTGTTGTCGATGCCGTACTGCACGGCGTTATACAGACGGCCGGAAAAACTGACCTTGGCACCGTGGGTCAGATGGCCGCCATGGGCCAGGCTCATGCCCAACACGGTATCGCCCGCTTGCAGCAGTGCCAGATAGACCGCAGCGTTGGCCTGGCTGCCGGAGTGCGGTTGAACGTTGGCGTAATCGGCACCGAACAATTGCCGGGCACGATCGATGGCCAGTTGCTCGACCTTGTCGACATGCTCGCAGCCACCGTAGTAACGCTTGCCCGGATAGCCCTCGGCATACTTGTTGGTCAGGCCGCTGCCCTGCGCCTGCATCACACGCTTGCTGGTGTAGTTTTCGGAGGCGATCAGCTCGATATGATCTTCCTGGCGCTGCTCTTCGGCATTCATGGCTGCCAACAGTGCATCGTCATATCCCTGAATCTGGTCTTGCTTGCTGAACATCGCGATTCTCCCAGCGGCGGCGTTGCGCCTGTCTTATCGGCGGGGCCACGAGAGGCCCTTTGAATGCGATGTTAGGGCTGACGCACAGCGACCAAATGCCTGCGGACGCCACACAAAGGTGCGTTTACGACATGGCTTGGCGGGGAAGGAAGAGAATCGATTTGCCCATGGGCGAGTGTAGGAGCGAATTCATTCGCGAAAACGGCGTTCCGGCCAGTACATCTCTTGCGGATGTACCGGCCCTTTCGCGGATGAATCCGCTCCTACGCACTCAATCAGGCAGGCTTGTCTGCCCGGAACATGGCGCGGATGCCGCGCACGGCCTGACGGATGCGGTCCTGGTTTTCGATCAGGGCGAAACGGACGTGATCGTCGCCATACTCGCCAAAACCGATACCCGGAGAAACACAGACCTTGGCTTCAGCCAGCAGTTTCTTGGCGAACTCCAGCGAACCGAGGTGTGCATAAGCTGGCGGAATCTTGGCCCAGACGTACATGGACGCTTTCGGGTTTTCCACCATCCAGCCCAGTTCATGCAGGCCTTTGACCAAGACATTGCGACGCTGGCGATACTGCTCGGCAATATCCAGAACGCATTGCTGATCGCCTTCGAGCGCCGCAATCGCCGCCACCTGCAAAGGCGTGAAGGTGCCATAGTCGTGGTAGCTCTTGATCCGCGCCAGAGCGCTGACCAGTTCCGGGTTACCGACCATGAAACCGATGCGCCAGCCCGCCATGTTATAGCTCTTGGACAAGGTGAAGAACTCCACCGCAATGTCCTTGGCACCGGGAACCTGCATGATCGACGGTGCTTTCCAGCCGTCATAGACGATGTCGGCATAAGCCAGGTCGTGGACCACCAGCACGTCGTACTGTTTGGCCAGAGCCACCACTCGCTCGAAGAAATCCAGCTCCACACACTGCGCGGTCGGGTTGGACGGGAAGCCCAGAATCATCATCTTCGGCTTGGGAATCGAACCACGAATGGCCTTCTCCAGCTCGGCAAAGAAATCCACACCCGGCACCAGCGGCACCGAACGCACCTGGGCACCGGCAATCACGGCACCGTAGATGTGGATCGGATAACTGGGGTTCGGCACCAGCACGGTATCGCCCTGGTCGAGGGTGGCGAGCATCAGATGCGCCAGGCCTTCCTTGGAACCGATGGTGACGATGGCTTCGCTTTCGGGGTCGATATCGACCTCGTAGCGTTTCTTGTACCAGTTGGAAATGGCACGACGCAGACGGGGAATGCCACGCGAAGTCGAGTAGCCGTGGGTGTCTTCGCGCTGGGCAACGGTGACCAGTTTTTCGACGATGTGCGGAGGTGTCGCCCCGTCGGGGTTGCCCATGCTCAAGTCGATAATGTCTTCACCACGACGACGAGCCGCCATTTTCAGCTCGGCAGTGATGTTGAACACGTAAGGGGGGAGTCGATCTATGCGCGCAAAGCGGCGCGGCGAACCTTGGTCAGCCATGAGTATCTCGCAGACGTAAGCGCCCGGAACCGTCCGAGCGACGTTGACCGCATGAGGCGGCCTGCCGCGAAGATAAGCGCAGTCATGGCCATTTGTCTATATCCCCCCTCCCCCGTAGGAGCGAATTCATTCGCGAAGCCCCATTCAGACTCACTGACACCTTCCCGGATAAATCCGGTCCCACAGGGTATTTCACAGGGCTAGCAATTCACGCAGCCCCAGCAAGAGCAGAAAGTGTCCGGGATAGATCCCATAGGCCCAGCGGCGCATGGGCCAGACCTTGAAGCCCGGCTTGAAACGAAGCAGCGCCATGCCCAGCGCCGGAGCAATCAGGCAAACGATCACCGCGGCAATGGAAACCGGATCTCCCCAGGCCATGGCGGCGAACATCTGCGGCCAGGCATTGCCTGCAAGGCAGAGAGCCGCCGGAAAAACCGCGTACCAGAGGGGTCTGGACAGCACCAACAGACAGGCCAGCGGCAACAGCACGCCCCAGAAGCCGAACATCAATTGCTGCTGAAACAGGAGGGCCAGCAGCACCGCCACCATGGCCATGACCCGGGTCGTGGCATTGCGATGCCGCCAGCCTTGCGCCACCAGTAGCCCGAGGAACAGCGTCGGCATCACATTCAGTGTCGTGATATCGGTCATGAACAAGCGATAGGGGATTTCCGAAAGCCCTGCAAACACCAGCAGCCAGCCCAGGTAGCGCCACTGCACACGCGGCGTCACCAGGGCGGCGCTACGACGGGCCAGATTGACGGCAATGGCCAGACAGAACCAGGGGAACGCCAGACGCCCCGGTACATAGAGAAAATTCGCCGTCCAGCCCACGTAACGCAGGTGGTCAAGCAGCATGCTCAGCATCGCCAGCCACTTGAGCAGATCCAGCGCCTTGTCGCGTCCCGGCAGAAAGGGCGGGTTTGAAAGATCCATATCACTCCAACTGGAAACAGCCCGGACATGACAACACATGACCCGGAGCCCTATTGTTCGCTACAGTGCGCACGATAAACGACCACAAGGAATCGGCCATGACAGACCAAAGCCAACAGTTCGCCAGCGACAACTATTCCGGCATCTGCCCCGAAGCCTGGGCAGCCATGGAACAGGCGAACAAAGGGCATCAACGTGCCTATGGCGACGATCAATGGACGGCCCGGGCCTCGGACGATTTCCGTCGGCTTTTTGAAACCGATTGTGAAGTCTTCTTTGCCTTCAACGGAACAGCCGCCAACTCACTGGCCCTGTCATCGCTGTGCCAGAGTTATCACAGTGTCATCTGTTCGGAAACCGCCCACGTTGAAACAGACGAATGCGGCGCACCGGAGTTTTTCTCCAACGGCTCGAAGCTGCTGACAGCCCCCAGCGCGGGCGGCAAGCTGACACCTGAATCCATTCGTGAAGTGGCGCTCAAGCGTCAGGATATCCATTATCCGAAACCACGGGTCGTGACCCTGACCCAGGCCACGGAAGTCGGCGGCGTCTATCAGCCGGAAGAACTCAAGGCCATCAGCGCCACCTGCAAGGAGCTGGGTCTGCACCTGCACATGGACGGTGCCCGCTTCTCCAATGCCTGCGCCTTTCTGGACTGCTCACCGGCCGAACTGACCTGGAAGTCGGGCGTGGACGTGTTGTGCTTTGGCGGCACCAAGAACGGCATGGCGGTGGGCGAAGCCATCCTGTTCTTCAACCGCGATCTGGCCGAAGACTTTGACTACCGCTGCAAACAGGCCGGGCAACTGGCCTCGAAAATGCGCTTCCTGTCCGCCCCATGGGTTGGTCTGCTGGAAAACGACGCCTGGCTCAAGCATGCCCGTCACGCCAACCATTGCGCACAATTGCTGGCCGAACTGGTCAAGGATATTCCGGGCGTACAACTGATGTTCCCGGTGCAGGCCAACGGCGTGTTCCTGCAACTCTCGGAACCGGCCATTGCCGCATTGACGGCCAGAGGCTGGCGCTTCTACACCTTCATCGGCAAGGGCGGCGCACGCTTCATGTGCTCATGGGACACCGAAGAAGCCCGCGTGCGCGAACTGGCAGCGGATATCCGGCTGGTGATGCAGGGCTGATCCCGGTAGGAGCGAATTCATTCGCGAACCTCTTTCGCGAATGAATTCGCTCCTACGTGATCTGTGTAGGACCGGATTTATCCGGGAAGGTGGTGTGTCAGGCCGTGGTTTTCCATTGGATGTACCGGCCCCTCGCGAATGAATTCATCCCCAATCTGTGTAGGACCGGATTTATCCGGGAAGGCGGTGTGTCAGGTCGTGGATTTCCATTGGATGTACCGGCCCCTCGCGAATGAATTCATCCCCAATCTGTGTAGGACCGGATTTATCCGGGAAGACGGTATGTCAGGCCGTGGTTTTCCATTGGATGTACCGGCCCCTCGCGAATGAATTCGCTCCTACAGAAGGAGGATTCAGCTTTGGGAAATGGTCTTGGAGATCACATCAACCGTAGCGCTGACCTGCTCCCGATAGCGCTCCAGTTCGATCTGGTGCAACTGCTCAAGCTCGATCTGCTGCGAACACAGGTTCAACGCCGCCAACACTAACAGACGGTCGCCGATCAGGGTCGGGTATTTGCGCTTGGTCTCTGCCAGGGATGTCTTGAGCATCGCCGCCGCCTGCAGAAGCGTCTGATCCTCGCCAGCCGGAGCCTTGACCGAATATTCATTACCCAGAATGGAAAGAACGGTTACCCCGTTTCTGTCGTGACTCATGCGCCGACAGCACTGGCGCTGGTTGCACGCTCGACAAGCGCCTGGATACGCGCGGCAGTGCTGCCTTGTTTCTCTTCCTGCTCCATCAGACTCAGCTGCAAGCTGTCGTTCTCATCCTTGGCTTTGGCAAGCTCGGCGCTGAGTTGCGCGTTAGTGTCTTGCAGTTGCTGGTTCTGTTGCACCAGATCACCGACAAGTTGTTCCAATTGGCTAAGGGAGGCTTCCAACATTCTGATTTCTCAAGCAAATTTCAACGGGCGCACACGATAAAGAAAAGTCATTGCGCATGCTAGCGTCTGAACATGTCAGTAAAGCAAGTGTTCAGGCGAAATGGGACTGCATTTTCGGGATCAGGTTCCTGCTGTTCGTCAGAACGGCAAATCTGCGACAAAAGCGCACAGCCCGACAACCCGCAATTACCCCCAAAAACCGCTCCAGCCATTGGTTTCAAAGACTTGCACGGCTTTTTTGGCCTTCATGAAAAAGCGCCATAAATTGATTTGCATCAAATCAAGTGTCTTCGCCTCAAGACTTTCGTCGTAGAACCGATAGGCAAGCATCGAGAGATTGCCCTTTCTTCATATACGACGCATGGAACGCGCCTTACTTCTGGAAGTGTCCATGTCATTACGCAATATGAACATCGCGCCACGTGCGTTCCTCGGGTTTGCTGTCATCGGCGCCCTCATGCTGATCCTGGGTATTTTTGCCCTGTCGCAAATGAGCAAGATCCGTACAGCGACCGACGTCCTGGCTGAAAACAGCGTTCCCAGCATCAAGAGCCTGGATCGGTTCGCCGAGGTGAGTATCCGCCTGCGAGTGCTGTCCTATCGCCTGCTGGTCAACCGGGAACCCGAGATCCAGCAGAAGACCATCGACTTGCTGTCCATGCGCAACAAGCAGATCACCGAAGCACAGGCCATCTATGAAAAGCTGATTGGCGACCCTAAAGAACAGGCGCTCTACAACCAGTATGTCCAGTTGCTCGGGCAATACCGTCAGCTCGAAGAACGCATGAAAACCCTGACCCTGGCCAACAAGGTCGATGAGCTGCAAGACCTGCTCAACAAAGACATGCTCAATAACTCCGACCAGATGAACGTGGTCCTCAGCAAGCTGGTAGAACTCAACACTGAGCAGTTGAACGAAACCAAACGGCAGGCGGCGCAGGAATATTCGTCGGCCTTCAATCTGGTCGTCGGCATGCTGATCATCGCCACGCTGTTGACCGTTCTGTTCGCCTGGCTGTTGACCAATAGTATTACGCGCCCCATTTCAGCGGCCCTGAGCGCGGCAGAAACCATCGCCGAAGGCAACCTGACGCGCCCGATCAAGGTCGATGGCACCGACGAAGCGGGCCGTTTGCTGCAGGCCATGGAAACCATGCAGAGCAAGCTGCGCGACACGTTGCAGCGTATTTCCGGCTCGGCGACTCAACTGGCTTCAGCGGCCGAAGAACTGAATGCCGTGACCGACGAAAGTGCTCGCGGTCTGGTGCAGCAGAACAACGAAATCGAACAGGCAGCCACAGCGGTCAACGAAATGACCAGCGCCGTCGAGGAAGTGGCCCGCAACGCGACCAGCACATCAGAAGCCTCGAAAAACGCGACAGCGTCGGCAGGCGACGGCCGTGATCTGGTCATCGAGACCGTCAATGCCATCGAACGCATGAGCGGTGACGTGCAAAGCACGGCCGAACTCATCAGCAATCTGGCTGAAGAATCCCGTGACATTGGCAAGGTACTGGACGTGATTCGCGGCCTGGCCGACCAGACCAACCTGCTGGCCCTCAACGCCGCCATCGAAGCCGCCCGCGCCGGTGAGGCCGGACGTGGCTTTGCCGTGGTAGCCGACGAAGTCCGCGCCCTGGCACACCGCACCCAGCAGTCGACCAGCGAAATCGAGCGTATGATCGGCAGCATCCAGGGCGGTACCGAACAGGCCGTGAGCTCCATGCGCAACAGCACCGAACGTGCAGAGTCGACCCTGAGCATCGCCAAAGGCGCCGGCCTGGCGCTGGAAACCATCCACACAGCGGTGGAAGAAATCAACGAACGCAACCTGGTCATCGCCAGCGCCGCCGAAGAACAGGCCCAGGTCGCCCGTGAAGTCGACCGCAACCTGGTCAACATCCGCGACCTGTCAGCCCAATCGACCACAGGTGCCAACCAGACCACCGCCGCCAGCAATGAGCTGTCGCGCCTGGCCGTGGACCTGAACAGCATGGTTTCGCGGTTCAGCCTGTAATCCCTTTCGCGAATGAATTCGCTCCCACCCTGTAGGAGCGAATTTATTCGCGAGGCCCACGCCACAAAACCCGGAAATATCTCGCCAGACTTTAAGCCTGCACTGCCCTGCCATCCGACTAGATTCAATCATTGAATCCATTAGCCAAGGATGGCGAAAGATGCCTGATCGTGCACAAGCCTGTCGCTTGCGAATCGGCCGATATTCTCAACCCCGGCAAATTTATCTTCTGACAACGGTGGTCGAAGGGCGCTGCCCGATATTCCATGATTGGTTGCTGGGACGGTTGGTGGTTGAGCAATTCAAGCGCGCTCAAATCCAGGGAAAGGCCAGGTCGCTGGCCTGGGTTGTCATGCCCGATCACTTCCATTGGTTGTTGGAGTTAGGCGACTGTTCCCTTGAAGACCTGATGAAACAGATCAAGGCGTGCAGTGCTTTGTCGATCAACAAAGCGGCTTCGCGAGAGGGGACGTTATGGCAAAAAAGCTTCCATGATCGGGCGATCCGACGCGAAGAGAATTTACAGAATGTTGCCCGCTACATAGTGGCGAATCCGCTTCGTGCCGGATTGGTCACTCGCTTGGGCGACTATCCGTTGTGGGATGCCGTGTGGCTTCGCGAATGAATTCGCTCCTACGGTAGGAGCGAATTCATTCGCGAAAGGCTGCTACAACCGCACACTCGCAAAGGTCGATTCGTTACGCGCCTGGCTCAAGGCTGACATCGGGCCGGAGAGCGGGGCCAGTACCAGCGCCTGGGGAATCGGCATCATGGCGACTTGCTGGGTGGTGTTTGAACCTACGCGCTCGTCGCGAGGCGGGATACCGAAGTACTCGCGGTAGCACTTGGAGAAGTGCGGCGTCGAGACGAAGCCGCACACGGACGCCACTTCGATGATCGACATCGGCGTTTGCTTGAGCAGTTGCCGGGCGCGGATCAGGCGCAGCTTGAGGTAGTAGCGCGACGGCGAGCAGTGCAGGTATTTCTGGAACAAGCGCTCCAGTTGCCTGCGCGAAACCGCCACGTAGACCGCCAGTTCGTCGAGGTCGATGGGTTCTTCCAGGTTGGCTTCCATCAACGCCACGATTTCCTGCAATTTGGGCTGATTGGTGCCCAGCATGTGCTTGAGCGGCACGCGCTGATGATCCTGTTCGTTGCGAATACGCTCGTAGACGAACATTTCGGAAATCGCAGCCGACAGTTCACGGCCATGATCGCGGCTGATCAGGTGCAGCATCATGTCCAGCGGCGCGGTACCGCCGGAGCTGGTGAAGCGGTTACGGTCCAGGGTGAACAAACGCGTGCTCATGGACACCCGCGGAAAGGCTTCCTGCATCGAGGCCAGACATTCCCAGTGAACGCTGCAATCGAAACCGTCGAGAAGACCTGCACATGCGAGTGCCCAACTGCCAGTACAGACCGCCCCCAGACGACGGGACTGGCGAGCCTGGCCTTGCAGCCAGCTCACATGTTCACGGGTCACGGTACGTTGAATGCCGACACCGCCACAGACAATGACGGTGTCCAGCGCCGGTGCCTTGTGCATGGCCGCATCCGGGGTGATCTGCAGGCCATCGCTGGCCCAGACTTGCCCACCGTCCACACTGAGGGTGGTCCAGCGGTAGAGTTCACGACCGGAAAGCTGGTTGGCCATGCGCAGAGGTTCGACCGCCGATGCAAGAGAAATCAGAGTGAAGTTATCCAGCAACAGAAAGCCGATGGATTGTGGTGCGCGGTTCTGGGGTTGAGCCCCTGCATTGAACGAAGTCATCACGTTATCTCCTCACACTAGGCGGTGGTTGGCCTCAGACGAGGCTCTTCTTAGTAGCCTTGCTTCATGCATGGCCTTGTTACCCCATCGCAAAACCCATGCCTAAAATTGAATAGGCATTCAACAACACCTGAAAACGACGTCGCGAAGCGTCTAGCCAGCAGCGACCCCATTACCCAATTGCGACGCCACACCCCATGTCCGACAAGGACAAAGTGAGCAATTCGGTAGCACTTGGAGGAAACAGAAAAACGTTGGACGACGTGCGGGTGTCACTCATCGCACAGGGCAGTAGCATTGCGCCACAACCGCTTGTTTTCGCGCTAAAAGGTGGCGACGGTGACACGCCATGTTCAAAAAGCGAGCAGACACATGCCCACCCGGATGTCCCTCGCCTACTCTCTCATGTCGCCATGACCCGGCCGCTTTTCACAGCTCAAACCCGGTAAAAGTGCGCTTGAACGATAGAAAGAATCTGTATGCGACCTTGCGCACACTGGATGCGACCCCGCCTGTACTGGATACGACGCCCCCTGTAGGCGTTTGATTTTCCCTGTTACATGATCGGCCTCGACTCGATCGCCGGGCGCAGTGATAGAGCTTCGCAAAATGCCTCGCCAACACATCAGCGCTCATCGGCGGATGAAGCGACAACATTCACAGGAGTCCATCCATGAAAGGTTCTAAATCGTTGCTGTTGGTCGCCCTGCTCGGCCTGCCCGTGCTGGTGCAGGCTGCCGAGCCAGAGGCGTGCCATACGGTCAACTTCTCGGACGTCGGCTGGACGGACATCACAGTCACGACTGCCGTGACCAGTGCAGTGCTCGAATCTCTGGGCTACAAGACCAAGACCACCATGATTTCCGTGCCGGTGACCTACAAGTCCCTGGCCGATGGCAAGAATATGGACGTTTTCCTGGGCAACTGGATGCCGACGATGGAAAACGACATCAAGGCCTACCGTGACGCCGGCACCGTCGAAACCGTTCGCGCCAACCTTGAGAACGCCAAATACACGCTGGCCGTGCCACAGGCGTTATACGACAAGGGGCTGAAGGACTTCTCCGACATTGCCAGATTCAAGAAGGAGCTGGACGGCAAGATCTACGGGATCGAACCGGGCAACGACGGCAACCGCCTGATCCAGAGCATGATCGACAAGGATGCTTTCGGCCTGAAGGCCGCCGGTTTCAAGGTCGTCGAATCCAGCGAAGCCGGGATGTTGTCCCAGGTGGATCGGGCCACACGTCGCGGTACGGACATGGTGTTCCTGGGCTGGGAGCCGCACCCGATGAACACCCGCTTCAAGATGCAGTACCTGACCGGTGGCGACGAATATTTCGGGCCTAACTTCGGCCAGGCCACTATCTTCACCAATACCCGCAAAGGTTATGTTCAGGAGTGCAGCAACGTAGGCCAGTTGCTCAAGAACCTGTCGTTCACCCTGACCATGGAAAGCACCCTGATGGGTAATGTCCTGGACGACAAGATGAAGCCCGATGCCGCCGCCAAAGCGTGGCTCAAGAAAAATCCTCAAGTGTTGGATACCTGGCTCGCTGGCGTCACCACCGTGGATGGCAAACCAGGCCTGGAGGCCGCAAAGGCCAGACTGACCCAGTAAGACGATTGCAGGCGGCCCGGCCGCCTGCAGTCCCTATTCTTCCCGCAAGCGGACAATCGATACCATGCTGACTGATCATAAAATCCCTCTGGGCGAATACATCGCGGCCTTCGTCGACTGGCTGACACAACACGGCGCCAACTACTTCGACGCCATAGCCTCGACACTGGAAATGATGATTCACGGTCTGACCTTCGCCCTGACCTGGTTCAACCCGCTGGTATTGATTGGTCTGATTGCCGCTCTGGCGCATTACATCCAGCGCAAGTGGGGGTTGACGGTATTCGTCATTCTGGCATTCCTGTTGATCCTGAACCTGCATTATTGGCAGGAGACCATGGAAACCCTGGCCCAGGTGCTGTTCGCCACCCTGGTGTGCGTCGTCATCGGCGTACCGTTGGGCATCATTGCCGCGCACAAGCCCATGTTCTACACCTTCATCAGGCCGCTGCTGGACCTGATGCAGACCGTTCCGACGTTCGTATACCTGATTCCAACCCTGACCCTGTTCGGCCTGGGTGTCGTGCCCGGCCTGATTTCGACCGTGGTATTCGCCATCGCGGCACCGATTCGCCTGACGTACCTGGGCATTCGCGATGTCCCTCATGAACTGCTCGATGCCGGCAAGGCCTTTGGCTCGTCCCGTCGCCAGCTGCTGACCCGGATCGAACTGCCTTATGCCATGCCCAGCATCGCGGCCGGTATCACCCAATGCATCATGCTGTCACTGTCGATGGTGGTGATCGCGGCATTGGTGGGTGCCGACGGTCTGGGTAAACCTGTGGTCAATGCACTGAACACCGCTGATATCGCCCTGGGCTTCGAAGCCGGTCTGGCGATCGTACTGCTGGCAATCATGCTCGACCGTATCTGCAAACAACCCGAAGCCAAGGTAGGGTCCGACGCATGAGTATCATCAAATTCGACCAGGTAGACGTCATCTTCGCCAAGGATCCGCGTGAGGCCCTCAAGCTGCTGGATCAAGGCCTGACGCGTGATCAGATCCTCAAGCAGATCGGCCAGATCGTCGGGGTGGAAAAAGCCAGCCTGGAAATCGAGAAAGGCGAGATCTGCGTGCTGATGGGGCTGTCCGGCTCGGGCAAATCCAGCCTGTTGCGGTGCATCAACGGTCTCAATACCGTCAGCCGTGGCTCGCTGTATGTGGAACATCAAGGCTCACAGATCAATATCGCCAACTGCACGGCGGCCGAGCTGAAAATGATGCGCACCCAACGCATCGCGATGGTGTTCCAGAAGTTCGCCCTGATGCCCTGGCTGACAGTGCGCGAAAACATCAGCTTCGGCCTGGAAATGCAGGGCCGTCCGGAGAAGGAACGGCGCAAGCTGGTGGATGAAAAACTGGAGCTGGTTGGCCTGACCCAATGGCGCAACAAGAAACCCGATGCGCTGTCCGGCGGCATGCAGCAACGTGTCGGGCTGGCGCGTGCGCTGGCCATGGACGCCGACATTCTGTTGATGGACGAGCCCTTCTCCGCGCTCGATCCGCTGATTCGCCAAGGTCTCCAGGATGAATTGCTCACCCTGCAAAGCAAGTTGAACAAGACCATCGTGTTCGTCAGCCATGACCTGGACGAAGCCCTCAAGCTGGGCAGCCGTATCGCGATCATGAAAGACGGCCGGATCATTCAGTACAGCGTGCCCGAAGAGATCGTGCTCAATCCGGCCGACGACTATGTGCGCACTTTCGTCGCGCACACCAATCCACTCAACGTACTGTGCGGACGCAGCCTGATGCGGACCGTCGATAACTGCACCCGTATCAACGGCTCGGTGTGCCTGGACCCCGGCGTGGACTCCTGGCTGGATCTGGCCGACGGCAATGTCATCAAGGGCGCACGCCAGGGAGCCGCGCAGCTCAACCTGCAAAACTGGACACCGGGGCAGGACGTCAACAGCCTGGACCGTCGCCCGACGCTGGTGAACTCCACGATCGGCATGCGCGATGCCTTGCAGATCCGCTACCAGACAGGCAACAAGCTGGTGTTACAGGATGGCAACAAGGTTGTCGGCATCCTGGGCGACAGTGAGCTGTATCACGCGCTTCTCGGCAAGAATCTGGGGTGACCCCGGCCCTCATTCACTGTGAACAGGGGCCAGGCGGTTGGTGTACATCCGGCATTCGGCAATCAGCGCCAACAGGTTCGGGTCCCGCTCTCTGGACTTGAGAAACACCAGACCGATGTGTTGTTGCAGGTGATAGCGCTTTTGCAGCGGAATCAGTCGCACGCGGTTTTCATACACCGCCGCGATACGCCCCGGCAACAAGGCATAGCCCACCCCTGAACTGACCATGCTCAGGAGGGTGAAGATATCGTTGACCTGCATCGCCACCTTGGGCTCGAAACCCGCCTGCTGGAACACTCGCACACCATCACGGTGGGTGGCGAACCCTTGGGTCAGGGTGATGAAGGTCTCTTCACGCAGGTCACTCAGGTCAACCTCGCTGTGCCGGGAGAACGGAGAATCGGCAGGCACGGCCAGAAAGATATCGTCGGAAAACAGCGGCAGATGCTCGCAGTCAGGGTCATTGACGCTTTCATCCAGCGACACCAGCATCGCATCGGCTTCCATGTTCTTGAGCTTGTAGAGCAGGTCGATGTTCGAGCCCAGGATCAGGTCGATATTCAACTCGCTCCGGCGGATCTTCAGCCCCATGATGAGCTGCGGCACGGTCTTGACCGTCAGTGAGTAGAGGGCACCGAGCTTGAAACGCGCCGCCGAGAAGCCCGCAGCCTGACGTGTCATTTCAACCGTGGTCAGCACCTCCTGGATCAGCTTTTGTGCGCGTTCCTCCAGCACATAGGCGCTTTCCATCGGCGTCAGGTTACGGCCTTCGTGCTTGAACAGGGGGCAACGCAAGGCACTTTCCAGCGAGTGGATCGCACGGTGCACACTGACATTGCTGGTCTGCAACTCAGCGGCGGCGCGGGCCAGATTGCCGGTGCGCATGAAGGCCAGGAATATTTCCAGTTTCTTTAAGGTCAGCTCGTCATCGATCTGCATGTCGTGGCGCTTGTTGTTGGAGTGACAACGATTGTGCCTGACACATCCGACAATGGCTGCTGCAAATGTATGGATTGCACTTTGCCGCAATAGCTGAAAGCCTCTGCAACAGGTGTTCAGGTGTAATCAGCGGTGACGTTCAGATGTATTACGGAGAAAAATTCAACGCCTGGTCGCATCTGGTGGGCGCGATACTCGCCGCTGTCGGTGCCGTCTGGCTATTGGTGATGGCGAGCCTGCAGGGCGATGTCTGGAAGATCGTGGGAGTGGCGATCTATGGCGTTTGTCTGGTCAGCCTGTACAGCGTCTCGACGGTCTACCACAGTGTCCGCGGGCGGGCGAAGGTCATCATGCAGAAGGTCGATCACTTTTCGATCTATCTGATGATCGCAGGCAGCTACACGCCATTCTGTCTGGTGACATTACGCGGTCCCTGGGGCTGGAGCCTGTTCGGGATTGTCTGGGGGCTGGCGCTGATCGGCATCCTGCAGGAGATCAAGCCACGCTCCGAAGCCCGGATCATGTCCATCGTGATCTACGCGGTGATGGGCTGGATTGTACTGGTGGCCGTCAAACCGCTATTGGCAGCCCTGGGAATGGCAGGCTTCATCTGGCTGGCAGGCGGTGGCGTGCTGTACACCGTGGGCATTATCTTTTTTGCCTACGACCACATTCGCCATTGGCACGGTATCTGGCATCTGTTCGTGATTGCCGGCAGCCTGATGCACTTCGTGGCGATCTGTTTCTACGTCCTGTAGGAGCGAATTCATTCGCGAATAATCGTATTTTCGCGAATGAATTCGCTCCTGCAAATAGGCTAGAAATCGCCCCACAACTGTTGCGCAACGCTTAACGCCACTACCGGCGCGGTTTCGGTGCGCAACACGCGCGGGCCGAGGCGTGCAGCGTGGAAGCCAGCGCCCTTGGCCTGCTCGACTTCCGCGTCGTTCAAGCCGCCTTCAGGACCGATCAGAAAGGCCAGCGTTGCCGGCTTTTCATGGCTGGTCAGCGGTTCTGCGACCGGGTGCAGCACCAGCTTGAGGTCGGCCTCAGTACGTTTGAGCCAGTCGGCCAGCGGAACAGGCGGATGGATCACTGGAACCACCGAACGACCGCATTGCTCGCAGGCGCTGATTGCAATCTGTTGCCAGTGCGCCTGACGCTTTTCGGCGCGTTCGTCCTTGAGGCGCACTTCGCAACGCTCGCTGACGATAGGGGTAATTTCGCTGACACCCAGTTCTGTGGCTTTCTGGATCGCCCAGTCCATGCGCTCGCCACGCGACAGCCCCTGCCCCAGATGAATGCGCAGTGGCGATTCGACCTGCCCGGCCAGACTTTCATCCAGCTGAACGCGCACACGTTTCTTGCCGACTTCCAGCAGCGTGCCGCGAAACTCCATCCCCGAACCGTCGAACAGTTGCAACGCATCGCCTTCGACCATCCGCAGTACGCGACTGATGTAGTGCGCCTGGGCCTCTGGCAATTCGTGTTCGCCAAGGCTCAGGGTGGCGTCGATAAAGAAGCGGGACAATCTCATGGTGGGTCTCTGGGTGGTTATTCTTGCAAACGTGGTGTGCGGAGTTTTCGGGGATGAATCCCCTCCTGCTGGGTGTTAACCCGGGTCCCGGAAATCGGGGTGGAAGTTTTCTCTCACGGCCACGCTGATGCTGCTGCGGGTGGCGATATCGATGCCTTCACTGGCCACTTCGGCCAGGAAATCGATCTGCTCAGGGGTGATCACGTACGGCGGCAGGAAGTACACCACACTGCCCAGCGGCCTCAACAATGCGCCACGCTCCAGCGCATGCTGGAAGACTTGCATGCCGCGACGCTCCTGCCATGGGTAAGCGGTCTTGCTCGCCTTGTCCTGCACCATTTCAATGGCGAGGGCCATGCCGGTCTGGCGCACTTCCGCTACATGGGGATGGTCCACCAGATGCGCCGTTGCAGTGGCCATCCGCTGTGCCAGCGCCTTGTTGTTTTCGATGACATTGTCCTGCTCGAAGATATCCAGCGTCGCCAGTGCCGCCGCACAGGCCAGCGGGTTACCGGTGTAGCTGTGAGAATGCAGGAAGGCGCGCAGCGTCGGGTAGTCATCGTAGAAGGCGTCGTACACCTCATCGGTGGTCAGACAGGCAGCCAGCGGCAGGTAGCCGCCGGTCAGGGCCTTGGACAGGCACAGAAAATCCGGGCGGATACCGGCCTGCTCACAGGCAAACATGCTGCCGGTACGACCGAAGCCCACGGCGATTTCATCGTGGATCAGATGCACACCGTAACGGTCACAGGCCTCGCGCAGCAGCTTGAGATAGACCGGGTGATACATGCGCATACCGCCCGCGCCCTGAATCAGAGGCTCGACGATCACGGCAGCCACGCTGTCGTGATGCTCGGCCAGGGTCTGCTCCATGGCGGCGAACATGTTGCGCGAATGCTCTTCCCAGCTCATGCCTTGCGGGCGGTGGTAGCAATCCGGGCTGGGCACCTTGAGGGTGTCCATGAGCAGCGCCTTATAGGTTTCAGTGAACAGCGGCACATCGCCTACCGACATCGCGGCCATGGTTTCGCCGTGGTAGCTGTTGGTCAGGGTGACAAAGCGCTTCTTGTTCGGCTGACCGCGATTGAGCCAGTAGTGAAAGCTCATTTTCAGCGCAACTTCGATGCAGGAAGACCCATTATCGGCGTAGAAGCAGCGTGTAAGCCCTTCAGGCGTGAGCTTGACCAGACGTTCGGAGAGTTCGATCACCGGCTGATGGCTGAAGCCGGCCAGAATGACGTGCTCCAGTTGATCGACCTGATCCTTGATGCGCTGGTTGATGCGCGGGTTGGCGTGGCCGAAGACGTTGACCCACCAGGAGCTGACAGCATCCAGATAACGCTTGCCTTCAAAGTCCTCCAGCCAGACGCCTTCACCGCGCTTGATCGGAATCAGGGGCAGGCTTTCGTGATCTTTCATCTGTGTGCAGGGGTGCCACAGGACCTTGAGGTCGCGTTGCATCCACTGGTCATTAAGGCCCATTGGCAATCTCCGGGTAGCAGCTCGCATGACGCGAGGGCGAACAATCGCGCAAGCCTATGCAATGCCCGGCTGTGGGACAACCATTTGTATCGTTTTGAACATGGCTGGCGGGCATTTTATGGCTGGCGTATGCTGCGCGCCTCTTCTTTGGCATTGGCCATTTCCCCTGTTTTTCGGAGTTCTCGGAATGCTTTCTGGTTGGCTGCGCGGGTGTGCGTTTGTCGTGATAGGGCTGGTCAGCGTTTCAGCGCTCGCCAATGAAAAACAACGCACGGCCATTGTCGTCGGCGGCGGTCTGGCCGGTCTGACGGCGGCCTATGAATTACAGAACAAAGGCTGGCAGGTGACCTTGCTGGAAGCCAGACCCAACATCGGCGGACGCTCGGGACTGGCCACCAGCGAGTGGATCGGCAACACCAAGACCCAGCCGGTCCTGAACCGCTATCTGGACAACTTCAAGATCCAGAGCGTGCCGGCTCCCGAGTTTGTGCGTACCCCCAGCTACCTGATCGACGGCGTGCATTTCACCCAGGCCGATCTGGCGCTCAAGCAACCGGCGACCGCCGAGGCCATCAAGCGCTATGAAGAGACGCTGGACAATCTGGCACGCTCCATCGAAAACCCGGAAAACCCGGCGGCCAACAGCACCCTGTTCGCCCTGGATCAGATCAACGTCTCCAACTGGCTGGACCGCCTGAACCTGCCCGCAACGGCACGGCAGCTGATCAACCAGGAAATCCGTACCCGCTATGACGAGCCTTCGCGCCTGTCGCTGCTGTACTTTGCCCAGCAATCGCGGGTGTATCGTTCGGTGGATGAGCGCGACCAGCGCGCAGCCCGTCTGCCGGGCGGCAGCGTGGTACTGGCCCAGGCCTTCGTCAAACAACTCAAGACCATCAAGACCAGTTCCCCGGTGTCGGCCATCGTGCAGGACAAGGACAGCGTCACGGTCAAGGTCGGGGCCGTGGGTTACAGCGCCGATTATGTGGTGCTGGCCGTCCCTCTGCGCTCGTTGAGCAACATTCAGATGACACCGGCACTGGATGCCCAGCACATGGGCGCCCTGAAAGGCACCAACTATGGCTGGCGCGACCAGATCATGCTCAAGTTCAAGACGCCGGTCTGGGACAGCAAGGCGCGCATGTCGGGTGAAATCTTCAGCAACACCGGCCTGGGCATGCTGTGGATCGAGCCTGCACTCAAGGGCGGTGCCAACGTGGTGATCAACCTGTCCGGCGACAATGCCCGGATCATGCAGGCATTCGGTGACAAGCAACTGGTCGATCAGGTGCTGATTCGCCTGCACACGTTTTATCCACAGGCCCGAGGCGCCTACACCGGCTACGAGATTCGCCGTTACAGCGTCGATCCCTCAACCGGCGGTTCTTATCTGGCATTCGGTCCGGGCCAGATCAGCAAATACTGGCGCTTGTGGGAAAAACCCGTTCAACGCGTAGCCTTTGCGGGTGAGCACACCGACGCCCTGTACCCCGGCACACTGGAAGGCGCCTTGCGCAGTGGTCAGCGGGCGGCCAGCCAGGTGCAGGATCTGGCAGCCGGTAAATCCTTCGAGCCGGTCAAGGTCGCTCCAGCCCCGACCCCGGCGCCTGTAGAGAAGAAATCCGAAGGTGGTTTCTTCAGCAACCTGTTCGGTGGTTCCTCGGAGAAACCGGCTGAAAAACCGGTCGAGAAGCCTGTCGAGAAAGCCCCTGAGCCGACTCCCGCTCCCGTTGCACCTGTTGTCGCTCCCGTTGTTACGCCAGTGGCCGAACCGGCCAAGACACCGGCGAAAGCCGAGCCAGCCAAGGCGACTTCGACCAAGGCAGAGCAAGCCAGGAAAACCCCGGCCAAGGAAGCCGTTAAAAAAGAGCCAGTGAAAAAAGAAGCCGCGCACAAGGAAAAGGCTCCCGCCAAATCCACCGCTCCGGCGAAAACACCGGCAAAAACCGAGGCTGCCAAAGCGCCAGCCAAGACAAAGGTCGAGCCGACAGCGACAGAGACCAAGAACTGATCGCCAAGCGCTGACCTGAAAGGGCACGGTATTCCTACCGTGCCCTTTTTTTATGCGCCGCCCATTCGTTCTTTATAAACCTGTGGAGTGGAACTTTTGGCAGAGTGCCGTTCATCGCCATTGAACGGCCGATGGTCATGGCAGAGTGTTACTGACCAGAATTTATCGAGATGCTGCGCCAGCAAAACAGCCGATTGTCATTGAAAAGCCTCGAAAGAGCCTTCGAGAAGACGGGGATCAAACATCGAGGAAGCGATTCAGGAAGGCGCGACAACATGCCTTTGATCGTATTTTTCGATATTTCAGAGCAAATTTTTGCGCTTTCATTCGATAGATAAAAAGCTAGTCTGGTAACACTTCTCACAGGGTAATTGGCGATGCAGTTACGTAATTCATCCTCTCGCTACGGTCTGGTCGGCATGGTGCTGCATTGGGGCGTGGCTGTTGTGGTCTTTGGTTTGTTTGCGCTTGGGCTATGGATGATGGGGCTGGATTATTACGATAGCTGGCGCAAGGCCGGACCCGATCTGCACAAGAGCATCGGTATCACGTTGTTTGCCGTGATGCTGTTCCGTGTGGTCTGGCGCTTTCTCAGCCCGCCGCCTCCCCCCCTGGACAGCTACAGTAAGTTGACGCGCCTCGGTGCTGCGTTTGGCCATCTGTTTCTGTATGTCGCGCTGTTTGCCGTGATGCTCGCCGGTTACCTGATTTCCACAGCCGACGGCGTCGGGATTCCGGTTTTCGGCCTGTTCGAGGTTCCGGCACTGATCAGTGGCCTGCCCGGGCAGTCCGAGACGGCGGGCTGGATACACTTTTATCTGGCATGGTTCATCGTTGTGTTTGCGGTGCTCCATGGCCTGGCTGCACTGAAACACCACTTCATCGATCGCGATGTGACCCTCAAGCGTATGCTGGGTCGTAACTGATTGTTCAACCAAAACGGGAATAAAAGCATGTTGAAGAAGTCTCTCGCCGCTCTGGCTCTAGGTACTGCTCTGCTGTCTGCTGGTCAGGCGATGGCTGCTGATTACGTGATCGACAAGGAAGGCCAGCACGCTTTCGTTGACTTCAAGATCAGCCACCTGGGCTACAGCTTCATTCATGGCACATTCAAGGACTGGAGCGGTACTTTCAGCTTCGACGCTGCCAAGCCTGAAGCCAGCAAGATCGCTGTCGATCTGAAAACCGCCAGCCTCTTCACCAACCACGCCGAGCGCGACAAGCACATCCTCAGCAAGGACTTCCTGGACGCTGGCAAATACCCAGAAGCCAAGTTCGTCTCCACCAGTGTCAAATCCACTGGCGAGAAAACCGCTGACGTCACTGGCGACCTGACCCTGCACGGTGTCACCAAGCCAATCGTGATCAAGGCCACTTTCAACGGCGAAGGTAAAGACCCATGGGGCGGCTACCGTGCCGGCTTCAACGGTACTTCGACACTTAACCTGAATGACTTCGGCATCAAAGGCCCAGGCCCGTCTTCCCAGACTCTGGACCTGAACATCACCTTTGAAGGTATTCAGAAGAAGTAAGCCTGGCTGCACGATAAAACGCCGACCTCAGGGTCGGCGTTTTTGTTTTCGGGGGCGCAGGAGCAATACCACCCCCAATGAAAACGCCCCGAACATGTCGGGGCGTTTTCATTTCAGCAGGGCTTTCAGCTTTCGCGATTGCGCGTCAGCAAGGCCGGTTTTTCACCGCGTGGGCGGCTTGGCAACTGATCGAGCTGCTCGGCAGACGGGAACCGATCGATTTTCGATTCCTTGTGCACGATTCTCGGTTGCGGCTGGCCTTCACGCGGATTGCGCACGAGCGGTTCCTGACGGGCCTGATCGTCACGTGCCGGACGGCGGTTGCGTGGCTGACCGTCACGGGAGCCGCCATTGCGCGAACCGGATCCGGAACCATTGCGCTTGCCCGAAGTGCCGTTGCCAGCACCCGAGCCATTGCTGCTGCGCGGGTTGCCCTGGCGACCCTGGCCCTGTGGACGTCCCGCACCACCCGCTGCACCTTGTGCCGCAGGCGCACCGGGGCGACGGCCGCGTCCAGATGCCTTGTTCTGGTAAGGGCTGACGTAGTCGGCGCGGTTGCCGAAGTTATCCACATCGTCATCCAGGAACTCGTCAGGCGCGCGGTCCGGTGCCGGGCGCGGCGGTTGTGACTGACGCTGTTCACGGGGCGAGCCTTCGCGAGGTTTTCTTTCGCGAGGCTGACGGGCAGGACGTTCGCCGGCAGCGGCGGCGGCAGGTTTTTCCTTGCCTTTGTCCTTGCCCTTGTCACGGCGACCGCCGTTGTTACTCTTTTCGCCTTCGCCACGTGGAGCACGTGATCCGCGCGGGTTACGGACGTCCGGGCGCTCGCGGACTTCAGGCTTCTCGGCCTCGACCGCATTGATGTCGAAGCCCATCAGGTCGCCGTCCGGGATTTTCTGACGGGTCATGCGCTCGATGCTTTTGAGCAGCTTCTCTTCGTCCGGTGCCACCAGCGAAATCGCTTCACCGGTACGACCTGCGCGGCCGGTACGGCCAATGCGGTGGACGTAGTCTTCATCGACGTTGGGCAGCTCGAAGTTGACCACATGGGGCAACTGGTCGATGTCCAGGCCACGGGCGGCAATATCGGTCGCGACCATGATGCGCACATCGCCCGCCTTGAAATCGGCCAGGGCTTTGGTACGGGCGTTCTGGCTCTTGTTGCCGTGAATGGCAACGGCGCTCAGACCATGCTTGTCCAGGTACTCGGCCAGACGGTTGGCACCGTGCTTGGTACGGGTGAAGACCAGAACCTGCTCCCATGCCCCCTGAGTGATCAGGTGCGCCAGCAGCGAACGCTTGTGGTTGGCCGGCAGGCGGAAGACCCGTTGCTCGATACGCTCGACCGTGGTGTTCGGTGGCGTGACTTCGATGCGCTCGGGGTCGTGCAGCAACTTGCTGGCCAGTGCGGTGATGTCAGCCGAGAAGGTCGCCGAAAACAGCAGGTTCTGACGCTTGGCAGGCAAGCGGGCGAGCACTTTCTTCACATCATGGACGAAGCCCATGTCGAGCATCCGGTCGGCTTCGTCGAGCACCAGGATTTCAACGTGGGAAAGGTCGACGCTACCCTGGCCGGCCAGATCGAGCAGACGACCCGGGCAGGCCACCAGCACGTCGACACCACGGGCCATGGCCTGAACCTGCGGGTTCATGCCGACGCCGCCAAAAATGCAGGCGCTGACGAACTTCAGGTCACGGGCATAGAGCTTGAAGCTGTCATGCACCTGAGCGGCGAGTTCGCGGGTGGGGGTCAGGACCAGCACGCGAGGTTGGCGCGGGCCATGACGCTGGGATTTGTCCGGGTGACCGTTGGGGAACAACCGCTCCAGAATCGGGAGGGCGAAGCCACCGGTTTTACCAGTACCTGTCTGTGCCGCAACCATCAGGTCGCGACCTTGCAACACGGCGGGAATGGCCCGCTGTTGCACCGGAGTAGGCTGGGTATAGCCCGCTGCCTCGATGGCGCGGACTAAAGCCTCGGAGAGACCGAGGGAAGCAAAGGACATGAGTAATCCTGTTCTGTTGGAGCTTGAGCTCAAGGGATAATCTTGCCTGGCGCGAATGGCGTTCAGGCCTCGTAAAAACGGCAGGTGCTTGATTGCCTGCTTTTTGTACTGAGACTGAGAAGACGCGATCCCGTCCGGTCCTGCAGGGTCTCTGGTTCATTCCGGGGCATTGGCGCGGCTTGGAAAGGCGCTGTTGCGTGGTCGAAATGGGCTCTGCAAGACCGAGCGTCCGGGCGTAAGCCTGGCGGGAAGGCTGGAGTATAACAGAGCCAACGCGCTGTGCTGCTTTCATGCTGCCCAACGGTTTCAGCTACAGGCATTCACGGACATGAGCCGGGAATGCCTGCCTGGAAAAAACGCTTCAGCGTGGCAGCTTCAGGTTGTTCCAGATGGCCAGGCTCGGTTCAGCCTGGTTGAGCGTGTAGAAATGCAGACCCGGTGCACCACCTTCCAGCAGGCGTTCGCACATCTGCGTGATGACCTGCTCGCCGAATGCCTGGATGCTTTGAGTGTCATCGCCGTAGGCTTCCAGCTGCTTGCGGATCCAGCGCGGGATTTCCGCACCGCATGCATCCGAGAAACGGGCCAGCTTGGTGTAGTTGGTGATAGGCATGATGCCCGGCACGACCGGCAGGCTAACGCCTTTCTTCTGTACGCGCTCCAGGAAGTAGAAATAGCTGTCGGCGTTGAAGAAGTATTGGGTGATCGCACTGTCTGCACCGGCCTTGGCCTTGTGCACGAAGTTTTTCACATCGTCGTCGAAGTTGTGCGCCTGAGGGTGCATCTCCGGGTAGGCCGCGACCTCGATATGGAAGTGACTGCCGGTTTCCTCACGAATGAAGGACACCAGATCGCTGGCATAACGAAGCTCGCCGCTGGCCATGCCCATGCCCGAAGGCAGGTCACCGCGCAGAGCGACGATGCGTTTGATACCGGCATTCTTGTACTGGGCCAGCAGGTCACGCAATTCGGCCTTGCTGTCGCCCACGCACGACAGGTGCGGTGCAGCAGGGACTTTGACTTCGTTTTCCAGTTGCAGCACGGTATTCATCGTGCGGTCACGGGTAGAACCACCGGCACCATAGGTGCAGGAGAAGAAATCCGGGTTGTAGCTGGCAAGCTGACGCGCAACGGTCAGCAGCTTTTCATGCCCAGCATCGGTCTTGGTCGGGAAGAACTCGAAGCTGAAGCGACGGTCTTGGCTCATGGAGGCCGATCTCACTGTAGGAGCGAACTTGTTCGCGAAATGGTCGTAACGACCGCTTCGCGCTCGATCGCGGACAAGTCCGCTCCTACTGGGGGAGCGGACTGCCCGTATCAATCAGTAACGGTAAGCGTGTGGCTTGAACGGACCTTCGACGGTCACGCCGATGTAGTCGGCCTGGGTCTTGGTCAGTTTGGTCACGACGCCGCCGAAACCGCGGACCATTTCCAGGGCCACTTCTTCGTCGAGTTTCTTCGGCAGTACTTCAACGGTCAGACGCTCTGCCTTTTGAGCAGGAGTCAGGTCGGCGTACTTCTGGCCGAACAGGAAGATCTGAGCCAGAACCTGGTTGGCGAACGAGCCGTCCATGATGCGGCTTGGGTGGCCTGTGGCGTTGCCCAGGTTAACCAGACGGCCTTCGGCCAGCAGGATCAGGTAGTCGTCGTTCTGTGGGTCGAAAGAACCGGCGCCAGTGCGGTGGATCTTGTGGACCTGTGGCTTCACTTCTTCCCATGCCCAGTTCTTGCGCATGAAAGCGGTGTCGATTTCGTTGTCGAAGTGACCGATGTTGCAGACCACGGCACGTTTTTTCAGCGCAGTGAGCATGTTCGCGTCACAGACGTTGACGTTACCGGTGGTGGTCACGATCAGGTCGATCTTGCCCAGCAGAGCCTTGTCGATGCTGGCAGCGGTGCCGTCGTTTTCACCGTTGATGAACGGCGAAACCACTTCGAAACCGTCCATGCAGGCTTGCATGGCGCAGATCGGGTCGACTTCGGTGACCTTGACGATCATGCCTTCCTGACGCAGGGACTGAGCCGAGCCCTTGCCCACGTCACCGTAACCGATGACCAGCGCCTGTTTGCCGGACAGCAGGTGGTCAGTACCACGCTTGATGGCGTCGTTCAGGCTGTGACGGCAACCGTATTTGTTGTCGTTCTTGCTCTTGGTGACCGAGTCGTTGACGTTGATGGCCGGGATTTTCAGCTCGCCCTTGGCCAGCATGTCCAGCAGGCGGTGAACGCCGGTGGTGGTTTCTTCGGTCACACCGTGGATGCGCTCGAGCATCTGTGGGTATTTCTTGTGCAGGATCTCGGTCAGGTCGCCGCCGTCGTCGAGGATCATGTTGGCATCCCATGGCTGGCCATCTTTCAGGATGGTCTGCTCGATGCACCACTCGTATTCTTCTTCGGTTTCGCCTTTCCAGGCGAAAACAGGGATGCCGGCAGCGGCAATGGCAGCAGCAGCCTGATCCTGGGTGGAGAAAATGTTGCACGACGACCAGCGAACTTCAGCGCCCAGTGCGACCAGGGTTTCGATCAGCACGGCCGTCTGGATGGTCATGTGAATGCAACCGAGGATCTTCGCGCCCTTGAGCGGTTGTTCACCGGCATATTTGCGGCGCAGCCCCATCAGGGCTGGCATTTCGGATTCGGCGATGATGGTTTCGCGACGGCCCCAGGCCGCCAGGGAAATATCGGCAACCTTGAAATCGTTAAAATCTGCAGGCGTGATTACAGCACTCATTGAGAGTCTCCATTCCATAAAAATGCGAATGGGCGCCGTTGTGCGTTTAAGGCCTGACCGGGGGCCGGTCAGACAACGCCCCATCCGAGCCTGACAGGAAAACCTGCTGCAGCGCCCCTCGGACAGGTGGCGGGAAAACGGTAGCAAGTGAAGATGACCGTTTTGAAACGGGGGGCAGTATAGCCGCGCTGACGATTCTTCCCAAGGGTTTCTATCGGCGAAGCTGACGGTACAGCTCCTCGGCGCAACCGAGCCCCTCCTCCGCGACACCTGACCACGCCTCTGGCTTTTTACTTATCGCCCCCGTTCAGGCTAAATGGCGGGGTCGACTGGATTGTTCACTCAAACGGAAACCGTAATGTCCCAACGCCGGACAACATCGGTCTGGATTGCCTGCTTTGCAGTGCTGTTCAGCCTGCTGGCCATGCCTCTGTCGCCGGGTGCTGCGCGCACGTCGGGCGAGCAGCTGTTATGGGGCAGTTTCTGCAGTGGCAGTGGCACGCGTCTGGTGGCGATCTCTCTGGGCGATACCACTCAAAGCACACCGGCCCAGGACGATCACAGTGGCATGCAGCATTGTGCCTGCTGCTCAGGCTCTATCGTGGTCGCCCTCTCTTCGGGCTTTCACGATCTGCTGGTCAGGCCGGAGCCGGACTATTTCCCGGCTGAGATTTTCCTGAGCCATGCCTCCCCCCGCCAGCAATGGCCAAGCGCCAATCCCCGAGCCTCTCCGCACGCCTGATGTTCACTTCGCGAGTGTTTCAACACGCCTGAATGAATTGACCGGAGAACCACAATGCTCAAGAAAGCCCTCATGCTGGCCGCGTTGCTGCTGCCTGCCTGCTTTGCCCATGCTCACGAATACACCGGCGGCCAGTTGTTGATCGGCCATCCATGGTCCATGGAACTGCCACCGAATGCGCCGACCGTGGCGGCGTACTTCACCATCGAGAACAAGGGCAACAGCCCTGACCGTCTGCTCAGCGTCAAAAGCCCCATCGCAGGCGAAGCGCAACTGCATGAACACGTGCAGACCAACGGGCTGATGAAGATGCAACAGGTCCCGTCCGTTGCCGTCCCGGCAGGCGCAAAGGTCAGTTTTGCACCCATGGCCTATCACGTCATGCTGCTGGACATCAAAGACCGCTCCCTGCTCACGCTTGGCCAGCGCTTCCCGATGACGCTGCATTTCGAGAAGGCAGGCGATATCGATGTACAGGTCGTGATCCAGAAGCAGGAGCCCGAACACAAGCATTGATTGACTGCCTGACTTGAGCGCCATGCGCCCTGATCGCGCCAGCTTGTCCGCACCTCGTAGAACCCGAGGCGCGTGGCTGAGCCTGTTCGCCATGTTGATGATCTTTATCGGCCCGCTGGTTTCCCAGTCGATGCCGATGGAGCATCACGCCGGTATGTCCATGTCGATGCCCATGTCCGCGTCGATGGACATGGAAATGTCCCACGCTCATCACGGCGGCAGCGAACATCACCAGCCGGTCGATACGGGCATGGGCGATCATGCGTTATGGGCCAAATGTGGCTACTGCACCCTGTTGTTCAGTTGTCCTGCCCTGCCTCAAGTGCTGACACTGGTGGCTGCAACACCGCCCAAGCCCTCGGACTTCTTTGCCGCCATCACCCGGCAGAGTCATGCCCGTCAAAGCGCCTACCTTCACGCCCGCAGCCGGGCACCGCCTTCTTCAGTCCTGTCCTGAACCCTGACAACCGCAGCCCGAAGGCTGCGCGACCCTGACTGAATGAATGGAACGCTTATGTCCAGCTCCCGGATACGCGCGCGTGCGCCACGCTTCATGCCGAACCTTTCCCGGATACGTTACAGGCACGCCCTCAGCGTGCTGTGCGGCACGGCCCTGACGCCTTTTGCGCTGGCCGCCACCGATACCGCCCTGCACGATCATGAAACCAACGAAATCAGCCCGACCGTCATCACCGCCGTGGCCCCCAGCTCGCCCCTGACGGTCGTCACCGATCCCAAGGACCCTCGCCAGCCCGTGCCGGCCAGCGACGGTGCGGATTACCTGAAAACCATTCCGGGCTTTTCCGCGATCCGTGCAGGCGGGACCAATGGCGACCCGGTCCTGCGCGGCATGTTCGGTTCACGTCTGAATATCCTCACCAACGGCAGCCTGATGCTCGGTGCCTGCCCGAACCGGATGGATGCACCGACCTCCTACATTTCGCCGGAAACCTACGACCGCCTGACGGTGATCAAAGGCCCGCAATCCGTACAGTGGGGGCCGGGCTCTTCGGCTGGCACGGTGCTTTTCGAGCGCGAACCGGAACACTTCGGTGAGTTGGGCACGCGCGTCAATGCCAGCCTGCTGGCAGGTTCCAATGGGCGGTTCGACAAGCTGGTGGATGCCGCAGCAGGTGGGCAACTGGGGTATGTGCGGGTGATTGGCAACCAGTCCCGTTCGGACGATTACCAGGACGGCAACGGCGATACCGTGCCGTCACGCTGGGAGAAATGGAACGGCGATGTCACCCTGGGCTGGACCCCGGATGCCGATACGCTGCTGGAGCTGACCGCCGGCAAGGGCGATGGCGAAGCCCGTTATGCCGGACGCGGCATGGACGGCTCTCAATTCAAGCGTGAAAGCCTTGGATTGCGCTTCGAGAAATCCAATATCGGCGATGTTCTCGACAAGGTTGAAGCACAGGTCTATTACAACTACGCCGATCATGTGATGGACAACTACAACCTGCGCAACCCCTCGGGCACCGGCATGATGGCTTCAGCCATGGCCAGCAACGTGGATCGCCGCACCATGGGCGCACGCCTCAAGGCCACCTGGCGCTGGGACGATGTGCAGTTGATCAGCGGCATCGACGCCCAGACCAACGAACACCGCGCCCGTTCGGCTTCCGGCGTCGACACCTATAAAGCGCTGCCATGGACCAAGGATGCCGACTTCCATAACTACGGCATTTTCAGCGAACTGACCTGGTATGCCGCGCAACAGGACCGAATCATCGGTGGAGCACGTCTGGACAGGGCCTCGGTCAAGGATTATCGGCAAAGCACCGGCTCGGGCATGATGGCCACAGCCAACCCTACCGCCGACAAGACCCGCGCCGACACCCTGCCCAGCGGTTTCCTTCGCTATGAACATGACCTGACCTCGGCCCCCGCCACGGTCTATGCAGGGCTGGGCCATGTGCAGCGCTTCCCGGATTACTGGGAACTGTTTTCCCCCACCTCCGGGCCAGAGGGGTCCGTCAACGCCTACGACTCGATCAAGCCGGAGAAAACCACACAGTTCGACTTCGGTATTCAGTACAAGACCGATGATCTGGAAGCCTGGGCCTCAGGTTACGTCGGCCAGGTACGTGACTATATTCTGTTCGCCTACAGCGATGGCGGCATGATGGGCTCGACCTCGCAGGCACAGAATATCGATGCCCGGATCATGGGCGGCGAACTGGGGGCGGCCTATCAACTGACGTCCAACTGGAAAGCCGACGCCACCCTGGCCTACGCCTGGGGCAAGAACAGCAGCGACGGCACTGCCTTGCCACAGATGCCGCCACTGGAAACCCGTCTGGGCTTGAGCTATACCCGTGATGCCTGGAGCGCGGGGGCCTTGTGGCGAGTGGTCAGCAAACAGACTCGCATCGACCTGAACAAAGGCAACGTGGTCGGCAAGGATCTGGATGAAAGCCCGGGCTTTGGCGTGTTCTCACTCAACGGCGCGTACCGCGTCAACAAGCACCTCAAGCTCAGTGCCGGGGTCGATAACCTGCTGGACAAGAACTACGCCGAACACCTGAACCTGGCAGGCAATGCCGGTTTCGGCTTCTCGGCCGATGACCCCAGTGCAATCAATGAACCGGGCCGCACGCTGTGGACCAGGGTCGATGTGAGCTTCTGATGATGAACCGTGATTCAGCCTTGAATTCTTTTACCGTGAGCGCTTTCCATGTCACAGCGTAAAGTCTCTTTCTATAACCTGGCCTGGCGCTGGCACTTCTATGCGGGGCTGTTCGTGGCGCCGTTCATGATCCTGCTGTCGCTGACCGGGATCATCTATCTGTTCAAGCCCCAGCTGGACAACCTGATGTACAGCGACCTGTTGAACGTGACACCGACACACCACCGGATCAGCGCCGACGCGTTGCAGCAGCGGGTACTGAGCCGTTATCCACAGGCCGCGATCAGCAAATACTTCCCGCCGGTCAACGAACAGGGCAGCGCCCAGTTCGTGGTCCGTGAACAGGGCCGCGAGTTGAACGTCTTCATTGACCCTTATCGTGGCGAGATCCTAGGCACCCAGGACGCGAAGAACAACCTGCAAGCCATCGCCCGCGCCCTGCATGGCGAGCTGATGATCGGCACCGTCGGTGACCGGTTGATCGAGCTGGCGGCAGGCTGGGGCATCATGCTGGTGGTGTCGGGCCTGTATCTATGGTGGCCACGCGGCATAACGGCCAGCGGCGTGCTCTGGCCGCGTCTGTCCAGCCGTGGGCGAATGCTATGGCGCGACCTGCATGCGGTCACCGGATTCTGGGGGTCGCTGATTCTGCTGTTCATGCTCCTCAGCGGCATGACCTGGACCGGCATGTGGGGCAAGCAATACGCCGATCTGTGGAATACCTTCCCCGCCGCCATGTGGAACGACGTTCCCAAATCCACTCAACTGGCGGGCGAACTCAACACGGCAAGCGTACAGACCGTGCCCTGGGCGATGGAAAACACGCCGATGCCGCAGTCCACGGGTGAGCATGCCGAACACATGCATCATCACGGCCCGTCTGCCGGGCCTGCGGCCCCGAAAATCACCTTGCAGCAGGTCGTCGACATCGCCACCGAACACGGCGTCGAACCCGGTTACAGCATCACCGCCCCCAAGACAGCCGAAGGCGTTTTCACGGTGGCAGTGTTCGCAGACGACCCGCGTAATGACGCCACCCTGCATATCGACCAGTACAGCGGCCAGGTACTGGCCCATGTGGGCTGGCAGGATTACAGCCTGGTTTCCCGGGCCACCGAACTGAGCGTGATGCTCCATGAGGGCAAGTTTTTCGGCTGGATCAACCAGATGCTGATCTTTGTCGCCTGCCTGATGATCCTGCTGGGTTCGGTGAGCGGACTGGTGATCTGGTGGAAGCGCCGCCCCAAAGGAGGGCTGGGTACACCGCCTCTGCGGCATGACTTGCCCCGCTGGAAAACGGCGATCGTGATCATGTTTGGACTGGCTGTAGCGTTTCCACTGGTAGGGGCTTCGCTGGTGGCAGTATGGGCATTCGATCGGATAGTTTTTTCACGCTTTGCCAAATCGTCCGCGGCAGCTTAAATTGCAGCTGCGAAGCCTGAAACCGGCGGGCGGTTTTGTGATGAATTCCTCACCCGACCGGTTCGGGCCTCGTCAAATCCTCTGGAAAAGCCGCTGAAAAGCGGCTTTTCCATGCCTGGCGCACCAACAACGAACAAAAAAACCACAACGCACCACGATCAGCGCCACTTCAGTGCGCGCCCCTTCCAGACACCCTCTCCAGAACGCAGCAGCGGCTCATTTTCCCGGCTGGGCACAGCCCTTGCTTGGCAGCACCCAGGCAATTCTTTTCGCCCAACTCAAAAAGCCAACAGAACGGAGCCGTCCAATGAAGCGTCGCAGCCTGATCAAAGCCTTCACCCTGACCGCATCAATCGCCGCAATGGGTATGACCTGGACCGTTCAGGCAGCCGAAACGATCAAGGTCGGTATTCTGCATTCGCTTTCCGGCACCATGGCCATCTCCGAGACCTCGCTCAAAGACATGGCGTTGATGACCATCGACGAAATCAACGCCAAGGGCGGCGTGAACGGCAAGATGCTGGAGCCTGTGGTCGTGGACCCGGCGTCCAACTGGCCACTGTTCGCGGAAAAAGGTCGTCAGCTTCTGACCCAGGACAAGGTGGCCGTGGTATTTGGCTGCTGGACCTCCGTATCGCGTAAATCGGTGCTGCCGGTGTTTGAAGAACTCAACGGCCTGCTGTTCTACCCCGTTCAGTACGAAGGCGAAGAAATGTCGCCCAACGTGTTCTACACCGGCGCAGCGCCTAACCAGCAGGCAATTCCTGCGGTCGAGTACCTGATGAGCGAAGACGGTGGCGCGGCCAAGCGCTTCTTCCTGTTGGGCACCGACTACGTTTACCCGCGTACCACCAACAAGATTCTGCGCGCATTCCTGCATTCCAAAGGCGTGAAGGACAGCGACATCGAAGAGGTCTACACCCCGTTCGGCCACGCCGATTACCAGACCATCGTGGCGAACATCAAAAAGTTCTCGGCCGGTGGCAAGACGGCGGTGATCTCCACCGTGAACGGCGACTCCAACGTGCCGTTCTACAAGGAACTGGCCAACCAGGGCCTGAAGGCCACCGACGTTCCGGTCGTCGCTTTCTCGGTCGGCGAAGAGGAATTGCGTGGCATCGACACCAAGCCTCTGGTCGGGCACCTGGCCGCCTGGAACTACTTCCAGTCCGTGGAAAACCCGGTCAACAAGAAGTTCGTGGCTGACTGGAAAGCCTACGCCCAGAAGAAAAACCTGCCGGGTGCCGACAAGGCCGTGACCAACGACCCGATGGAAGCCACCTACGTGGGTATCCACATGTGGGCTCAGGCTGTCGAGAAAGCCAAGTCCACCGATGTCGACAAAGTGCGTGAAGCCATGGCCGGCCAGACCTTCGCCGCGCCGTCGGGCTTCACACTGACCATGGACAAGACCAACCACCACCTGCACAAGCCGGTGATGATCGGCGAAGTCGAGGATAACGGTCAGTTCAACGTGGTCTGGCAGACCAAAGACCCTATCCGCGCCCAGCCATGGAGCCCGTACATCCCTGGCAACGACAAGAAGCCGGACCATGCCGTGAAGAGCAACTAAGACAGAGCCAATACCTTTCGCGAATGAATTCGCTCCTGCGGGGGCAATTCATTCGCGAAATGCCTCACCGCCGACCTCAGGCTATCGATATGCCCAAGACCCTGTACCGTCTCATCCTCACGTTCGCGTTGCTGCTGCCATGGGCCGTACACGCCAGCGATGCGGGCGATTTCGTCTCTGCCAGCTCGTCGCAACAGGCTGACCTGCTTGAAACCTGGGCAGCCCGCCCTGAGGCTGAGCGCGTCGAACTGCTCGAAGCCTTGCGCGATGGGCGTGTCGCTGTGGACAGCAGCAAACGCGCCTACCTTGAAAACAATGAGCAATACGTGGCGATGGATGCTCAGGCACCTGCCGCCGCCGACGCCCCAACCCCGGATGAACCGCGCAAACTGCGCCTGAACAATCGCCTGCGGGGTCTGGTCGAGACCGCGCTGGCCAGCCACCAATTGCTGGCCGCCGATGCCAAAGTGCGTCTGGCTGCGGCCCGGCAATTGCAAAAAAGTGCCCGCCCTGCGCAACTGGAATTGCTGACCCAGCGCGTGGCCGCCGAAACCGACACCAGCGTCCATGACGCCCTGAACCTGGCACTGGCCAATCTGCAACTGGTCGACAGCAGCCCCACTGTGCGGCTGGCAGCAGTCCGCCTGCTGGGCGAGACCGGTGACCCTCTGGCACGTACCCGGCTTGAAACCTTGCTTTCGCCCGGCGTAGAAACCGATACCACCGTAAGAATTGCAGCTGAAACCAGCCTGGCGCAGGTCAAACGCAAGCTGATGGTCGGCGAAGTGCTGGGGCAGGCCTTCAGCGGCCTGTCACTGGGTTCGATCCTGCTGCTGGCGGCCCTGGGACTGGCGATCACCTTCGGCCTGCTGGGCGTGATCAACATGGCCCACGGCGAGATGCTGATGCTGGGCGCCTATTCCACCTATGTGGTGCAACTGATGTTCCAGCGCTATGCGCCGGGCGCCATCGAGTACTACCCGCTGATCGCCTTGCCGGTGGCGTTCTTCGTCACGGCCCTGATCGGCATGGCGCTGGAGCGCACCGTGATTCGCCATTTGTATGGCCGACCGCTGGAAACCCTGCTCGCCACCTGGGGTATCAGCCTGATGCTGATTCAGGCCGTGCGCCTGGCCTTCGGTGCACAGAACGTTGAGGTCGCCAACCCCGAATGGCTGTCGGGCGGCATTCAGGTCCTGCCCAATCTGGTACTGCCCTATAACCGTATCGTGATCATCGCCTTTGCCCTGTTTGTGGTGGTGCTGACCTGGCTGCTGCTGAACAAGACCCGCCTGGGCCTGAACGTGCGCGCCGTGACCCAGAACCGCAACATGGCCGCCTGCTGCGGCGTGCCCACCGGGCGCATCGACATGATGGCCTTCGGGCTGGGTTCGGGGATCGCCGGGCTGGGCGGCGTGGCCTTGAGTCAGATCGGCAACGTTGGCCCGGACCTGGGCCAGAGCTACATCATCGACTCGTTCCTGGTGGTGGTGCTCGGCGGTGTCGGCCAACTGGCAGGCAGCGTGATGGCCGCTTTCGGGCTGGGCATCGCCAACAAGATTCTTGAACCGCAAATCGGTGCCGTATTGGGCAAGATCCTGATCCTGGCGCTGATCATTCTGTTTATCCAGAAACGTCCGCAAGGCCTCTTCGCACTGAAAGGACGGGTGATCGACTGATGAATCAGCCATTGATAGTGACCGCTGCACAGAAAGTCGGGCCCAAAGGCACGCTGACCGTGGGCATTCTGGTACTGGCGATACTGCTCGCCATGCCGCTCTTGTCGTTGCTGCCTGCCGATAACGGCCTGCAGGTTTCGGCCTATACCCTGACGCTGGTCGGCAAGATCCTGTGCTATGCCATCGTTGCCCTGGCGCTGGATCTGGTCTGGGGTTACGCCGGTTTGCTGTCCCTGGGCCACGGCCTGTTCTTTGCACTCGGCGGCTACGCCATGGGCATGTACCTGATGCGTGAAGCCGCAGGCGATGGTCTGCCAGCGTTCATGACCTTTCTGTCGTGGACCGAACTGCCCTGGTACTGGGTCGGCACCGACAATTTCCTCTGGGCCATGTGCCTGGTGGTACTGGCACCGGGCTTGCTGGCGCTGGTGTTCGGTTTCTTCGCCTTTCGCTCGCGGATCAAGGGTGTGTATTTCTCGATCATGACCCAGGCCCTGACCTTCGCTGGCATGCTGCTGTTCTTCCGCAACGAAACCGGCCTGGGTGGCAATAACGGCTTTACCAATTTCCGCAGCATTCTGGGCTTCAGCATCAGCTCACAGGGCACACGAGCCACCCTGTTTCTGCTAACGGTCCTGCTGCTGGTGGCGAGCCTGTATGTGGGCTGGCGGCTGGCGCAGAGCAAGTTCGGTCGGGTGCTGACCGCGTTGCGCGACGCCGAAAACCGCCTGATGTTCTGCGGCTACGATCCACGGGGTTTCAAACTGTTCGTCTGGGTGCTGAGCGCTGTGCTCTGCGGGCTGGCCGGGGCGCTGTATGTCCCGCAGGTGGGCATCATCAACCCCAGCGAAATGTCCCCGACCAACTCCATCGAAGCCGCCGTCTGGGTCGCACTGGGGGGACGCGGCACGCTGATCGGCCCTCTGTTGGGGGCCGGTCTGGTCAATGGCATGAAGAGCTGGTTCACCGTAGCGCTGCCGGAATACTGGCTGTTCTTCCTCGGCGCCCTGTTCATCATCGTGACGCTGTACTTGCCCAAGGGCGTGATCGGCCTGTTGAAGAAAAGGAGCGAGTCATGAAAAACACACCGACACCGGCCTTCATGCTCGAACCGATTCTGGACCCCAACTCCGATGCTGGCACCAGCCGGGACGCCATCGGCCTGGGCCAGCGTGCAGGCCAGGGGCTCAATACCCGGCACGGCACGATCCTGACCCTGGAAGACATCAGTGTCAGCTTCGACGGTTTCAAGGCCCTCAACGATTTGAACCTGTACATCGGCGTGGGCGAGTTGCGCTGCATCATCGGCCCCAATGGCGCGGGCAAGACCACGCTGATGGACGTGATCACCGGCAAGACTCGCCCCAGCCATGGCAAGGCCTGGTTCGGCGAAACCCTGGACCTGACACAGATGAGCGAAGTGCAGATCGCTCAGGCCGGGATCGGCCGCAAATTCCAGAAGCCCACGGTGTTTGAAGCCCTGAGTGTGTTCGAGAACCTGGAACTGGCGCAGAAAACCGACAAGTCCGTCTGGGCCAGCCTCCGCGCCCGCCTCACCGGCGAGCAGCAGGACCGGATCAACGAAGTGCTGGAAACCATCCGCCTCACGGCTTCGCTGCATCGCCCCGCGGGCTTGCTGTCCCACGGCCAGAAGCAGTTTCTGGAAATCGGCATGCTGCTGGTTCAAGACCCGCAACTGTTGCTGCTCGACGAGCCGGTTGCCGGCATGACCGACGCAGAAACCGAATTCACGGCAGAGCTGTTCAAGAGCCTGGCAGGCAAACACTCGCTGATGGTGGTGGAACACGACATGGGCTTCGTCGGCTCGATCGCCGACCACGTGACCGTGCTGCACCAGGGCAGCGTTCTGGCGGAAGGCTCGCTGGCCGACGTACAGGCCGACGAACGCGTGATCGAAGTGTATCTGGGGCGCTGAAGCCGTAGGAGCGGATTCATCCGCGAATGCTGTGTGAAACGCGACGACGTTTTCGCGGATGAATCCGCTCCTACGGGTGGACGCCGCAATAGATGAGAAACCATAGCCATGCTTCAAGTCGAAAAGCTTCATCAATACTACGGCGGCAGTCACATCCTGCGTGGCTTGTCCTTCGATGTGAAAGTCGGTGAAGTCACCTGCCTGCTCGGACGTAACGGCGTGGGCAAGACAACATTGCTCAAGGTGTTGATGGGGCTGCTGCCCTCGAAGGAAGGCTCAGTCCAGTGGGAAGGCAAGCCCATTACCGGCTTCAAGCCGCACCAGCGCGTGCATGCCGGCATTGCCTACGTGCCTCAGGGCCGGGAAATCTTCGGGCGGCTGACGGTCGAGGAAAACCTGTTGATGGGCCTGTCACGTTTCCCCGGTTCGGAGGCCAAAGAGGTTCCGGCGTTCATCTATGAATTGTTCCCCGTGCTGTTGCAGATGAAGCATCGGCGCGGCGGTGACCTGTCTGGCGGTCAACAGCAACAACTGGCAATCGGTCGTGCGCTGGCCAGCCGTCCACGGTTGCTGATTCTCGATGAACCCACCGAAGGCATTCAGCCCTCGGTCATCAAGGAAATCGGCGCGGTCATCAAGAAGCTGGCCGAACGGGGTGACATGGCTATTCTGCTGGTGGAACAGTTCTATGATTTCGCCGCCGAACTGGCCGACCAGTATCTGGTGATGTCCCGGGGCGAAATCGTCCAGCAAGGCCGGGGCGAGAACATGGAAGCCGAGGGCGTCCGTGGTCTGGTCACCATTTGAGACGCCAATCCGTTAAGGTGCTGCATTCGACAACCCCATGAAGACACCATGAACCTGCCTGCCCACACCGCCCTGTTCACCCCCAGCTGGCATGCCGAGCTGGAGCTGGGCTATGGGCGCTTCGACGACACCACGCGACCGGTCCAGCGACGCCACAAAGGGCCGTTGCGAGTGCAGAAACACTTGTATGCCGAAGGCCCGCAAGTCTGCCAGCACATCATTGTTCACCCACCCGGCGGCATTGCAGGCGGGGATCTACTGGATATCTCGGCCACGGTCGGCCAGCAGGCCTGGGCCCAACTGACCAGCCCCGGCGCCGCCAAATGGTATCGCGCCGCGAGCCCGGCCTATCAGCAACTGGAGTTGCGCGTCGAACCCGGCGCGACCCTCGAATGGCTGCCTCAGGAAACCATCGTATTCAGCAAGGCCCAGGCTGAACTGGCCACCCGAATCGAGCTGATGGGCAATGCCCGGCTGTGCTACTGGGACGTGGTGGCGCTGGGGCGCCCTGCCAGTGATGAACGCTTCGAGCAAGGTCATTTCCAGTCTCATCTGGACATTCGCCGCGACGGCCAGTTGCTCTGGCACGAACGGCAGCGCATTGTCGGAGGCGACGGTCTGCTGGACTCGCCCATCGGCCTGGACGGCAAGACGGTCTTTGGCACATTGCTGATCACCGGAGAAATCGACAGCGAACTGCTCGAAACCTGCCGTTCGATTTCGCTGCCCAACCCGGTCCGTGGCGACCTGACTCAATTACCGGGGTTGGTGGTGGCGCGCTGCCTGGCGGATGAGGCCATGCACGCACGGGCCTGGCTGATCGAATTATGGAAGCTGCTGCGCCCGGTTTTACTCGGGCGCGAGGCCGTAACACCCAGAATCTGGAATACATGATTGTGCGGGGTGATGTTGTTCGCGAACAACATCATCAAAACTCAAAGAAACGGACCCGACAATGGACCTGACTCCACGCGAAAAAGACAAACTGCTGATTTTCACCGCTGGCCTGGTTGCCGAACGCCGACTGGCTCGCGGAGTGAAACTCAACTACCCGGAAGCCATAGCCTATATCTCGGCGGCACTGCTGGAAGGCGCCCGCGACGGGCAGACCGTGGCCGATCTGATGCATTACGGCACCACCCTGCTGAGCCGCGATCAGGTCATGGAAGGCATCCCGGAGATGATCCCCGAGATCCAGGTGGAAGCCACCTTCCCGGACGGCACCAAACTGGTCACCGTGCATCAACCGATTGCCTGAGCCAACGACCCATGAACGACCTGATTCGCGATGCCCTGCCCGCCGACCTGGCCGGTATTCTGGCCATCTACAACGATGCGGTGCTCAACACCACGGCCATCTGGAACGAACAGCCCGTGGACCTGGCCAACCGTCAGGCCTGGTTCGACGCCCGTCAGGCACAGGCCTATCCCATCCTGGTCGCCGTTGACAGCGAAGGAGAAGTGCTGGGGTATTCGTCATTCGGTGACTGGCGCCCTTTCGAGGGTTTTCGCCACACCGTCGAACACTCGGTCTATGTCCGTGCCGATCAGCGCGGCAAGGGGCTGGGGCCAAAACTGATGGCTGCATTGATCGAGCGTGCCCGCCTCTGCGACAAGCACATCATGGTCGCCGCCATCGAGAGCGGTAATGCCGCATCCATCGCTCTGCATGAACGTCTGGGCTTCAAGACCACCGGGCAGATGCCTCAGGTCGGCACCAAGTCCGGGCGCTGGCTGGACCTGACCTTCATGCAGCTGGATCTGTCTCCCGGCGCTCCCGCACCGGCTTCCCAGGCTCCTCAACCTCGATAGGTCATTGCCCATGAACCCTGCACAGTTGCGTCGTGTAAACGCTGAAAGTTTTGCGCATTACCGCCACGGATTGGCCGAGCTGCTGCTCGACGCCGTGCGCAACGGCGCATCGGTCGGGTTCATGGCCGATCTGAACGCCTCGCAGGCCCAGGCCTGGAGCGACAGCCTGCACGCCGAGATTACCAATGGCAGTCTGCTGCTCTGGGTCGTGGTTCAGAACGAAGAGGTACTGGCCAGCGTACAGCTTGCCCTGTGCCAGAAACCCAATGGCCTCAACCGTGCCGAAGTTCAGAAACTCATGGTGCGGCAACAGGCCCGGGGACGTGGATTGGGCACGCAATTGATGGAGGCCGTCGAGCATGCCGCCGTCCAGCACAAGCGCGGCCTGCTCTACCTGGACACCGAAGCCGGCTCACCCGCCGAAGCCTTCTACCGCTCACTCGCTTACACCCGTGTCGGCGAACTGCCGAATTATTGCGCCACACCGGACGGTCGCTACATGCCGACTGCGATCTATTTCAAAACCTTGGGGCAACCAACATGATCCCTGGCCAATACCAGATTCAGCCTGGCGAAATCGAGCTTAATGCCGGTCGCCGTACCATCAGTCTGACCGTCGCCAACAGCGGCGACCGTCCGATCCAGGTCGGTTCTCACTTCCACTTCTTTGAAACCAACGACGCCCTGACCTTCGACCGGGCCGCGAGTCGTGGCATGCGCCTGAACATCCCCGCCGGCACCGCCGTGCGTTTCGAGCCGGGCCAGTCGCGGGAAATCGAGTTGGTGGACCTGGCAGGCGACCGCAAGGTGTATGGATTTGCCGGACGAGTCATGGGCGCGCTGGATTGACATGAAAACGCCTTCACCTCTGTAGGACCGGATTTATCCGGGAAGGCATTCTGTCTGACAACGCAAATGCTGTGAATGTGGGCCTCTTCCCGGATAAATCCGGTCCTACAGGCCCTTTGTTTACCAGCGCAGCCGCCGTTTTTACTTGCAGCTTGCAACTTGAAACTTGCAGCTCTGGAGACCCGATAGATGAAAATAAGCCGACAAGCCTATGCCGACATGTTCGGCCCCACGGTGGGCGACAAGGTGCGCCTGGCCGATACCGATCTCTGGATCGAAGTCGAAAAGGACTTCACCACCTACGGTGAAGAAGTGAAGTTCGGTGGCGGCAAGGTCATTCGTGACGGCATGGGCCAGGGCCAGCTGATGGCTGCCGATGTGGTGGACACACTGATCACCAACGCCCTGATCATCGATCACTGGGGCATCGTCAAGGCAGACGTCGGCCTCAAGGACGGTCGCATCGCGGCCATCGGCAAGGCGGGCAACCCGGATATCCAGCCGAACGTGACCATCGCCGTGGGCGCTGCCACCGAGGTGATTGCCGGTGAAGGCATGATCCTGACCGCTGGCGGTGTCGATACCCACATTCACTTCATCTGCCCGCAACAGATCGAAGAAGCGTTGATGAGTGGCGTGACCACCATGATCGGCGGCGGCACAGGCCCGGCCACCGGCACCAATGCCACCACGGTCACGCCTGGCCCATGGCATATGGCCCTTATGCTCAAGGCGGCCGACTCGTTCCCGATGAACGTCGGTTTCACCGGAAAGGGCAACGTCAGCCTGCCCGGCCCGCTGATCGAGCAGGTCAAGGCCGGTGCCATCGGCCTGAAGCTGCACGAAGACTGGGGCACCACGCCTGCCGCCATCGACAACTGCCTGAGCGTGGCCGACGAATACGACGTGCAGGTGGCGATTCACACCGACACCCTCAACGAATCGGGCTTCGTCGAAACGACACTGGGCGCGTTCAAGAATCGCACGATCCACACCTACCACACCGAAGGTGCGGGCGGTGGTCATGCGCCGGACATCATCAAGGCCTGCGGCTCACCCAACGTGCTACCCAGTTCCACCAACCCCACGCGGCCGTTCACCCGCAACACCATCGACGAGCACCTGGACATGCTGATGGTCTGCCATCACCTGGACCCGAGCATCGCTGAAGACGTGGCCTTCGCCGAAAGCCGCATCCGCCGGGAAACCATTGCCGCCGAAGACATCCTCCACGATCTGGGCGCGTTTTCGATGCTCAGCTCCGACAGCCAGGCCATGGGCCGGGTCGGCGAGGTGATCATGCGCACCTGGCAGACCGCCGACAAGATGAAGAAACAGCGCGGTCCGCTCCCGCAGGACGGCGTTGGCAACGATAACTTCCGCGCCAAGCGCTACATCGCCAAGTACACCATCAACCCGGCCATCACCCATGGCATCAGTCATGAAGTGGGCTCCATCGAAGTCGGCAAATGGGCAGACCTGGTGCTGTGGCGTCCGGCCTTCTTTGGCGTGAAACCTACGCTGATTCTCAAGGGCGGGGCCATTGCCGCCAGCCTGATGGGCGATGCCAACGCCTCGATTCCGACGCCGCAGCCGGTGCATTACCGCCCGATGTTCGCCAGCCATGGCAGCTCATTGCAGGCCACCAGCCTGACCTTCATCAGCCAGGCCGCCTTCGAGGCAGGCGTTCCGGAAACACTGGGCCTGAAAAAGCAGATCGGGGTGGTCAAAGGCTGCCGCAGCGTGCAGAAGAAGGACCTGATTCACAACGATTACCTGCCCGTGATCGATGTCGATCCACAGACCTATCAGGTCAAGGCTGATGGCGTGTTGCTATGGTGTGAACCGGCGGATGTGTTGCCGATGGCGCAGCGATATTTCCTTTTCTAATCTAACCTGCCGGGGCCTTCCCTCCTTCAAGGAAGGCCCTCTCCGGTTCAACTCCGCAGGAGGCGATCGATTTCCTGTCTGTACCAGTCCTTGTCGTGAAACCCGGTCGTTCTCGACACTTCTGCACCATTTTTGAAGAAGATGACGGAGGGTACGCTGTCTACCCCGAAGTTTTCGGCTGTCGCTTCACTGCTGTCCTTGTGCACCCGCAGCATCAAGACCCGGCCATCGTATTCCACTGCCAGATCGTCAACGATCCGATTGGTCAGTGCACTGCTGTCCGGGTCGCCGTTTTCATTGATGCCTGGGCCACTGAACTCGGCCAGCACGAGCAAATTCGTCGTAAAGACTTGGTCTTGAAAAGCGTCATCATCTACATTCATTACGCTCATGACTTCAACTCCTTGCAATGGATCTTCAGGAGAGGATGTATGCGATACAGCACGTGTAAGAATAGCCCTGCCTCTGTCAGCCAGAAGGCAGCTCGTCGTTTGACCCGCCAGGATGGTACGGTCGGACAACACCTTTCGGGCCATGCAAAGATCTCAGGGTGCATGGCATCATTTCTTCCCTCTCATCAGGCAAGGTAACCGGCAATGCGTCTATCCGAGTTCATCGTTGCTCATGTGAACCGCATCGTCGATGAGTGGGAGCATTTCGCCAAAACCCTGAAACCTGCGGCTGACTCCATGAATCGTCTGGAGCTGCGCGATCATGCCAAATCGATTCTTCTGGCAGCCGCCCGTGACATGAACACCGCCCAGACCAGAAACGAACAGGCCGCCAAGGCCAAGGGTGAGGAACAGAGCAAGACACCCAGCCTGGATGAGGCTGCCGCCAACCATGGCGAACTGAGGCATACGGTCGGCTTCGACCTGGTGCAGATGACCTCGGAGTTCCGCCATCTGAGGGCCTGCGTCATCCGGCTCTGGGTCGATCATCTGGACAAGCCCGAACTGGCCTGTTTTCAGGACATGATTCGTTTCAACGAAACCATCGACGAAGCGCTTGCCGAATCCACTGCGGCTTACGCCGAGCAGGTCACCCGTTCAAGAGACATGTTTCTGGCCATTCTCGGGCATGACCTGCGGGCACCGTTGCAGGCCGTCAGCATGTCTACGGACCTGTTGATGCGCAAGGCCGATCTGAACGAGAAGACGCTCTCCTACATTGCCCAGATCAAGAACAGCACCCGGCACATGAGCGCCATGGTCGGGGACTTGCTGGAGTTCGTGCGCAGCAGGCTGGGCGCCAGCCTGCCGGTCGAACGCAAGACCATGGATCTTGCGAGCGCCTGCCGTGAAGCCATTGAAGAAGCCTGTGCCGGACAACCGGCCCGAACACCGACACTGGAGGTGACAGGCAATACCCAAGGCGAATGGGACAACGCCAGGATCGGTCAACTGCTACAGAACCTGATCGGCAATGCGCTGCAGCATGGCGCGTCCAGCCATGAAGTTGTCGTCAGTGTCATTGGGCGCGAAGACAACGTGGATCTGATCGTTCATAACGATGGCGAGCCGATTGCCGAAAGTGACATCGGCACGATTTTCGATCCGATGGTGCGCAGCGGGAATCCGGAGTCGGGGCTGCACAACCCGTCGGCAAGCCTGGGCCTGGGGCTGTTCATCGTCAAGGAAGTGGTCAACGCCCATGGCGGCAGCATCACGGTAACATCGACCATCGGAGATGGAACGACGTTTACCGTGGTGTTGCCGCGCAAGGCCTGAACGGGCCCGTCAGTTGCTCCACTGGCTCCGGGGGTCGAAAGCGGCCTTGTCGGCCAGCTTTTGCCAGAGTGCCCGGGTTGCATCGTCGGTGGTCTTGGGCATGACGATCTTGAGCTGAGCGTACAAGTCGCCGCGCTCGCCTTTCTTGTCCAGAAGGCCATTGCCCTTGATGCGCAGGCGCTGACCGCTCTGGCTGTCCGGACGAATGGTCAGGTTGATCCTGCCGGTCAGCGTCGGTACCGCGACCTTGGCCCCCAGGGCTGCTTCCCACGGAGCCAGCGGCACCGTAATGATCAGGTCATGATTCTCGACCTCGTACAGCGGGTGCGGTGCCAGACGGATGATCAGGTACAAGTCGCCGTTTTCACCGCCCGCCACGCCGGGCGCACCCTGGCCTTTGAGGCGGATACGCTCGCCATCGACGACACCGGCGGGAATCTTCACGTTCAGGGTCTTGGTGATATCCGCCATGCGCTGCCCATTGGGGCTGTGCTGCGGCACCTTGAAGCTGACCTGTTTGGACTCGGCCGACAGGGTTTCTTCCAGGAAGATCGCCAGCTCCATTTCCACATCCTGACCCTTGCGGCCCTGATTGCGCGAACGGCCACCCTGCTGTTGAGCCCGCCCACCGAAGATGGAGCTGAAAAACTCGGAAAAGTCCGTGGTATCGCCACCGAAACCACCGGCTCCTGCACGGCTCTGCCAGCCGGGTGGCGGCTGGAAAGGCCGGCCCTGGCGTCCGTACTTGCGCAGCTCGTCATACTCGGCGCGCTTTTCCGGGCTGCTCAAGACTTCATAGGCTTCGGACGCTTCCTTGAACTTGTCTTCCGCACCCGACTCCTTGCTGACGTCGGGGTGATATTTGCGCGCAAGCTTGCGATAGGCGGCCTTTAGCGCCTTGTCATCGACCGTCGGCTCAACGCCGAGAATCTTGTAATAATCTTTGAAATCCATCTAATGGTCACCCATCCCCAATATGTCCAGCCGCTCCCAACGTAACGCTTAACCTGTCACGGGGCGGTGCCTGGAAAACTCAAGACGCAGAGTGTATCCGCAAACGCTCTTAATAGATGACAACCTACACACTTGATTAGCGATCCGCTTCTGTAGGGACATACAACTGTCCACCAATCTCCAGACTTCGATAGGTCGGTTCGACGACTCTGGTCTCGCCTTTGCGGATCAAGTCAGCCCATTTCTTGCTGATGTGGGACGGGCCGTGCATTTTTCCGGCTTTTTCCCAACGGCCATCGGCGCCGAGCCTGAAGAAATACATCCTCGCGAACTCGGAAGAAAACTGAATCACCTCGTTCTGCCCATCGCCATCCAGATCGACAGCCCACATGCCGCACCGGTACCGGTTGCAATTGAGACTCCCGAGATCAGGGTTGGAAAACTGCTCATGGCCATCTACCGGTAACCCGATCCAGACGAAGTTATGCTCGGGTATAGACCGTTGTGAGGCACTATAAGACCCGTCGTAAGTGTCATACATCCGGGTCTTGAGCCTTGCACGAACATCCGGCTCAAACTGCTGAAGGCTGTCCATGTCTGCAATAAGACGATCGAACTCCCTGCGCCCCGGTTTACCCAGCCGATTGCGCAGGTTATAGGTGTCGAAGCTGTCCGGTGGAGTTCGACCGTCCTTCAGACGTTGCACCTGTTCACGAGCACTGAATTCTTGCGGGTTAAGCCATGGAGAGTGGACCAGAACCACCACCAGGCACACCCAAAGAGCAAGCCAGGGATTGGTGACCCTCAAATGACCAAGCCAGACAGGCCCGGACCTCAAAACCGCCCACAAGGCGGCCAGGCTGTAGAGCGCAGCGGCTATCACTGACAGCAGGCCAATAATGCGTGATGGAGACAAGCCGTATTGCTCGATACGCAACCAGGTCGAATAGCCTGCCAGGGCCACTAACACCGGTAATGCCATCAGACTGACATTGATCCCCCACACCAGCCACGTTGGGTAAGCACGAGGCTGGTCACCCTCCTGAAAAACACCATTGATCAAAAAGATATTCGCGGCCACCAGACCCAACAAGATCGTCGTGGCATAGCCCGTCTCCCAGATCGACTCCAGCCCGGTGAACGGCAAAGCCAGGGTGAACAGCAGCACGATCGAGGCCGACAACGGAGCCAGAAAACGGCACAGGCTCAACAGAATGCCACGCAGCATACTGATGACCTTGTCGTTCTCGCGGCCCATGCGGATACCCAGCGAAAAAACAACGGACAGGCTGATGATATTGAAGTTACGGGACTTGAGAAGCTCTTTGAATGTGTCGATGCCGATCATCTGAAACAGGCTGGAACACAGCTGCAGCAACGACCAGAACAGCCCCGCCAGTAACAAGGCCAGCAACAGAATGAGGGCATTGTTCCAGCCATGCTGAAACAGCTCTCGATAGGACAGACGCCACCGGTTACCGGATGGCCAGCTCTGGATGAAAGCCGAACAGGTATAACCCACGATGATTGCGCCTAGCGGCCAGCCTTCCCTCCACCACTTGAACGACTCGTGCCAGACCCACTCAGTGACCAGCCCCATGACCAATGCCAGCAACCCGGCCAGAATCCAGGCGCCACGCTGCCTGAACTGGTTACCCAACAATTGAAGGTTGACCCCGAAGACCAGCGCAGCCACAGCGACAGACGCTTTTTCAAACTCCCATGCGCCCACCATCACCGCAGCCTGTAGCAAGCCGACAACAAGGTAGAACGGCAAGGATCCCTTGAGCACAGACATTGAACTTCCTTATTACAAACGAAAACGGGGCTGGCTGAATTCCATACACAAGCCACAAGGCCGCGGATCATGTCACGGAAAACGTCGTGACTCCATTCACTCGACAACACTACGCAATCACGATGCACTGACATACACTGCGCGGCCGTTTTTTGACTGGAACGTAAAAGACATGAATGACCAATCCCCGGCCCGTGCCTGCGGCATCGATTTCGGCACGTCCAATTCCACTGTCGGCTGGCACAGACCCGGCGTGGAATCGTTGATTGCGCTGGAGGACGACAAGATCACCCTGCCGTCGGTGGTGTTCTTCAACATGGAAGAACGCCGCCCGGTGTACGGCCGCCTGGCGCTGCATGAATACCTGGAAGGCTATGAAGGCCGCCTGATGCGCTCGCTCAAGAGTCTGCTGGGCTCCAAGCTGATCAAGCACGACACCAGCGTGCTGGGCACGGCCATGCCGTTCAAGGATCTGCTGGGGTTGTTCATCGGCGAACTGAAGAAGCGTGCCGAACGCACCGCCGGTCGTGAGTTCGAGCAAGTGGTGCTGGGCCGCCCGGTGTACTTCGTCGATGACGACGCGCAGGCCGACCAGGAAGCCGAAGACACCCTGGCCGAAGTCGCCCGCAAGATCGGCTTCAAGGATGTCTCGTTCCAGTACGAACCCATTGCTGCCGCTTTCGACTATGAGTCCAGCATCAACAACGAAGAGCTGGTCCTGATCGTCGATATCGGCGGGGGTACATCGGACTTCTCGCTGGTACGCCTGTCACCGGAACGTCGTACCCGTGACGACCGCCACGAAGACATTCTGGCCACCGGCGGTGTGCATATCGGCGGAACCGACTTCGACAAGCAACTGAGCCTGCAAGGCGTGATGCCACTGTTCGGTTATGGCAGCCGCATGAAAAGCGGGGCCTACATGCCCACCAGCCATCACATGAACCTGGCGACCTGGCACACCATCAACGCGGTGTACTCACAGAAGTCCCAGCTGGCGCTGGGCAGCATGCGCTACGACATCAAAGACACCGGCGGCATCGACCGCCTGTTCAAGCTGATCGAACAGCGCGCCGGGCACTGGCTGGCCATGGAAGTGGAAGAAACCAAGATACAGCTGACCCACGCCGACAACCGCCATGTGCCGATGGATCGCATCGAAAGCGGCCTGAGCGTGGACCTGAGCCGGGCCATGTTCGAGTCGGCCATCGACGCGCAACTTGAGCGTGTGCGTGACAGCGTGAGCAAACTGCTGAGTGATGCCGGAGTAGGCGTCGAGCAGGTGAATACGGTGTTCTTCACCGGTGGTTCAAGCGGTATTCCGGCGCTGCGCAGCAGCGTATCGGCCATGCTGCCGAACGCCCGTCATGTGGAAGGCAATATCTTCGGCAGCATCGGCAGCGGTCTGGCGATCGAGGCCAAAAAGCGTTACGGGTAAACCGCTTTCGTGACCCAATCCCCTCCCCCATACCGCTTGAGGGAGGGGGGTTGGACGCAGCGATGCCTAACGGCCATTCACCAATTCATAAAATGCCTTGGCCATCGGCGACTGCTCATCCTTTCGTTGCACCAGCCAAACGGCACTGGTCGCTGCCGGGTCGAGCAAAGTGCGATAAACCACCCCATCAATCCGCATCCGCTGGTAAGACGCCGGCAGAACCGTGACGCCAAGGCCTGCGGCAACCAGTCCGATAATGGTCATCACTTCCCCGGCCTCCTGGGTGATCAACGGACTGAAACCGGCGTCCCTCGCGAGATCCAGTATCTGCGCGTACAAACCGCTGCCGTAAGAGCGCGGGAAGAATACGAACGGCTCAGCCGCCAGGGCCGACATGTAAAGCCCCTGCTCGCTGCCCTCCGCCAAGGGATGATCCGAGCGCAGAATCGCGACCAGTGGCTCGCGCAACAACTCGAAAGACACCAGTGAGTCAGGCAGAGCCAGCGGGCGCATGATGCCGACCTGTATCGACTTTTCCTCCAGCCCTTGCGCCACCTCCTTGCTGGTCATTTCCTTCAAGGCCAGATGCACAGCCGGATACGTCTGACGAAAGGCGAAAATCGCCTGCGGGATGCTGGACGTGAAAGGCGCAGAAGCCGTGAAGCCTATCTTCAGCTCTCCGAGTTCACCCAGTTGTGCACGGCGCGCCACATCCGCAGCCTTGTCGACCTGCGCCAGCACACCGCGAGCCTCTTCGAGAAACAGCCTGCCAGCCTCACTTAATTCGACCCGTCTGTTGGTGCGATCGAAAAGACGTGCGCCCAGCTCCTGCTCCAGCATCTGGATCTGCTGGCTCAGCGGCGGCTGGGAAATACCCAGTGTTTGTGCCGCTCGCCCAAAATGCAGTTCTTCGGCAACCGCGATGAAGTAACGCAGATGACGCAATTCCATGCGGCCTCCATTAAGTCGTTTTACCTATCAAACAGGTCGAACAATATATTGGATTGAATGATTTCAGCGCTATATGCTTTTTTCATTACAACATGCCTGCCCGTGCCCCGAGGTCCACCGTGAACCCTGCCGCCGCCCCGCTCACTACAGAACTGCCCCCCCAGGCCGCCGAAGCAACGCTTCCAACTGGCGACAGCTATATCGAAAAGAACACGCCCGCCTTCACCAGAACGGCGCTGGCCCTGTTCGCTGGCGGGTTTGCGACCTTCGCCCTGCTGTATTGCGTGCAACCGATGATGCCGTTGCTGTCTCAGGAGTTCTCGATCAACGCGGCACAAAGCAGCCTGATCCTCTCAGTGGCAACGGCCATGCTCGCCATCGGCCTGCTGATCACCGGTCCGATTTCTGACCGGCTGGGGCGCAAGTCGGTGATGGTGCTGGCCCTGTTCTGCGCGGCACTCTTTACCATTGCCAGCGCACTGATGCCCGGTTGGGAGGGAGTTCTTGTGACAAGAGCGCTGGTCGGCCTGTCGCTCAGCGGGTTGGCGGCCGTGGCGATGACCTACCTCAGCGAAGAAATCCATCCCATGCACCTTGGCCTGGCCATGGGACTTTATATCGGCGGCAGCGCTGTCGGCGGCATGAGCGGGCGGCTGATTACCGGCGTGATGATCGACTATGTAAGCTGGCATACCGCGATGCTGGCGGTCGGAGGCATGGCCCTCGTGGCCGCTGCCGTTTTCTGGAAGATTCTGCCCGAGTCCCGTAACTTCAAACCCCGCTCGCTGCACCCACGCAGCCTGCTGGATGGCTTCGTCCTGCAATTTCGCGATGCCGGACTGCCGTTGCTGTTTCTGCTCGCCTTCCTGTTGATGGGCTCATTCGTCACCCTGTTCAACTACATCGGTTACCGCCTGCTGAGCGAACCCTACAACTTGAGCCAGGCAGTGGTCGGTGTGTTTTCGGTGGTTTACCTGTCAGGCATCTACAGCTCGGCAAAGATCGGCGCACTGGGCGACAGGCTCGGACGACGCAAAGTGCTCTGGGCGGTGATCGTCATGATGCTGCTCGGACTGATCCTGACCCTGTTCACCCCGCTGGCAGTCGTCGTTATCGGGGTCTTGATCTTCACCTTCGGCTTCTTCGGTGCCCACTCGCTCGCCAGTAGCTGGGTGGGTCGCAGAGCCGTCAAGGCCAGAGGTCAGGCCACATCACTGTACCTGTTCTGCTATTACGCAGGCTCAAGCGTGGCGGGAACCGGTGGCGGCGTGTTCTGGCATTACGCAGGCTGGAACGGGATCGGCCTGTTCATCGGCCTGTTATTGCTGGTGGCACTGGCCGTGGCGTTGCGGCTGTCGAGGTTGCAGCCGCTGGCCAAATCCTGAATTCGCCCGGTCCTGCTGAACAGGACGAATTCATGGGTTCCCGTTAACGGTGATACTGCGCCGACAACTCATGCACCGCTTCAATGAAAGCGCCCGCATTGGCCGGGTCGACTTCCGGGGTGATGCCGTGGCCCAGGTTGAAGACGTGGCCGGTGCCGCTGCCGTAGCTGGCAAGGATGCGGGCTACTTCCTGACGGATGGCTTCAGGGCGCGCATAGAGTACGGTCGGGTCCATGTTTCCTTGCAGCGCCACCTTGAGGCCGACGCGCTGACGGGCTTGGCCGAGATCGCAGGTCCAGTCCAGACCCAATGCATCGGCACCGGCATCGGCGATGCTTTCCAGCCACAGACCGCCGCCCTTGGTAAACAGGATGACCGGGACCTTGCGGCCGTCGTGCTCACGGATCAGGCCGCTGACGATCTTGCGCATGTAAGCCAGTGAGAACTCCTGGTACGCCGCTGCGGACAGACTGCCCCCCCAGCTGTCGAAGATCTGCACCGCCTGGGCACCCGCCAGGATCTGGCCATTGAGGTACGAGGTCACCGACTGCGCCAGCTTGTCGAGCAGCAGGTGCATGGCTTGCGGGTTTTCATAGAGCATGGCCTTGGACTTGCGGAAGTCTTTCGACGAACCGCCTTCGACCATGTAAGTAGCCAGCGTCCATGGGCTGCCGGAGAAGCCGATCAGCGGCACACGACCGTTGAGCTCACGGCGGATGGTGCTGACGGCATTCATCACATAGCCCAGGTCCTGTTGTGGATCAGGAATCGGCAAGGCTTCGATGTCGGCGATGGTGCTGACGGTTTTCTTGAAACGCGGACCTTCGCCCGTCTCGAAATACAGGCCCAGGCCCATGGCATCGGGAACGGTCAGAATGTCGGAGAACAGGATCGCGGCATCCAGCGGATAACGATCCAGCGGCTGCAACGTGACTTCACACGCGAACTCGGCGTTCTTGCACAGACTCATGAAATCGCCCGCCTTCGCACGGCTGGCGCGGTATTCAGGCAGGTAGCGGCCCGCCTGACGCATCATCCAGACAGGCGTGACGTCTACGGGTTGCTTGAGCAGGGCACGAAGGAAACGGTCGTTCTTGAGGGCAGTCATGTCGGCATCCGCAAAAAAAGTGCGGGCATTTTCTCAGACGCGGACACAAAAGGCACGGCAAGAGCGGTTTCTTTTCTCTATCGAGGCGATTTGACGCAGCGCGTAGGAGCGAATTCATTCGCGAAAAAACAACTCGCGAATGAATTCGCTCCTACAGGGACGTCATCAGACGCCCAGGTAATCCAGGATCCCTTCCGCCGCGTTACGGCCTTCAAAGATGGCTGTCACGACCAGGTCGGAACCGCGCACCATGTCGCCACCCGCGAAGATCTTCGGGTTGCTGGTCTGGTGCTTGAATTTCGCCTGTTCCGGCGCGATGACGCGGCCCTGGCTGTCGGTGTTGATGCCGAACTGCTCAAACCATGGCGCCGGGCTTGGGCGGAAACCGAAAGCGATGACCACGGCATCCGCCGGGATGATTTCTTCGGAACCTGGAATCGGCTCAGGGCTGCGGCGACCACGGGCGTCAGGCTCGCCGAGGCGAGTCTCGACCACTTTCACGCCCTCAACCTTGTCTTCACCCACGATGGCGATCGGCTGGCGGTTGTAGAGGAACTTCACGCCCTCTTCCTTGGCGTTTTTCACTTCCTTGCGCGAACCCGGCATGTTCTCTTCGTCACGACGGTAAGCGCAGGTTACTGACTTGGCACCCTGACGAATCGAAGTACGGTTGCAGTCCATCGCGGTATCGCCACCACCGAGCACCACAACTTTCTTGCCTTTCATGTCGACGAAATCTTCCGGCGACTTTTCAAAGCCCAGGTTGCGGTTGACGTTGGCGATCAGGAAGTCGAGCGCATCGTGCACACCCGGCAACTCCTCACCGGCAAAGCCACCTTTCATGTAGGTGTAGGTCCCCATGCCCATGAAGACCGCATCGAACTCTTCGAGCAGTTGATCGACGGTCACGTCCTTGCCGACTTCGGTATTGAGACGGAACTCGATACCCATGCCGCTGAACACTTCACGACGGTTGCTCAGTACGGTTTTCTCGAGCTTGAACTCAGGGATGCCGAAGGTCAGCAGGCCGCCGATTTCCGGGTTCTTGTCGAACACCACCGGCGTCACGCCACCACGGACCAGAACATCCGCACAGCCCAGGCCCGCCGGGCCTGCACCGATGATTGCAACACGCTTGCCGGTCGGCACGACCTTGGACATGTCCGGACGCCAGCCCATGGCAAAGGCCGTGTCGGTGATGTACTTCTCGACCGAACCAATGGTTACCGCACCAAACCCGTCATTGAGGGTACAGGCACCTTCGCACAGGCGATCCTGCGGGCATACGCGGCCGCAGACTTCCGGCAGGGTGTTGGTCTGGTGGGACAGCTCGGCAGCCGCCAGGATGTTGCCTTCGGATACCAGCTTGAGCCAGTTGGGAATGAAGTTATGTACCGGACATTTCCATTCGCAATACGGGTTGCCGCAACCCAGGCAACGATGCGCCTGATCGGACGACTGCTGGGGTTTGAAAGGTTCGTAGATTTCCACGAACTCTTTCTTGCGCTGGCGCAGCAGCTTCTTCTTCGGATCTTTACGCCCGACCTCGATGAACTGGAAGTCGTTACTGAGACGTTCAGCCATACTCTGGAACCTCTACACGGCAGCTTCAAGCGACAAGCCTGAAGCTGCAAGAATCATGATCGCAGGCAATTCGCGCACTGCTGTTAACTTGCGGCTTGAAACTTGCCGCTTGCAGCTGCGTTTATTGCGGATTCGCCCGGGTGCTGGAGAGCAGCGATTTCAGGTTGGCCGCCTTGGGCTTGACCAGCCAGAAACGGCGCAGGTAGTCGTCCAGGTTTTCGGCCAGGTTACGACCCCACTCGCTGCCGGTTTCCTCGACATACTCGTTCAGCACGCTTTGCAGGTGAGTGCGATAAGCCTCCATCGCCTCGCCGCTGATGCGCTGAATCTCGACCAGCTCATGGTTGACCCGGTCAACGAAGGTGTTGTCCTGATCAAGCACGTAAGCGAAACCGCCCGTCATGCCGGAGCCGAAGTTGTAACCGGTCTTGCCCAGTACGCAGACGAAGCCGCCCGTCATGTATTCGCAGCAGTGGTCGCCCGTGCCTTCCACGACCGTGTGGGCACCGGAGTTGCGCACAGCGAAACGCTCGCCCGCCGTACCGGCCGCGAACAGCTTGCCGCCGGTCGCGCCGTACAGGCAGGTGTTGCCCACGATGGCGCTTTCGTTGGTCTTGAACGGGCTGCCCTTGGGCGGAACGATGACCAGTTTGCCAGCGGTCATGCCTTTACCGACGTAGTCGTTGGCATCGCCTTCCAGATACATGTTCAGGCCACCGGCGTTCCACACACCGAAGCTTTGCCCGGCAGTACCTTTGAAGCGGAAGGTGATCGGCGCCTTGTTCATGCCCTGGTTGCCGTGCAACTTGGCGATTTCACCGGAGATCCGCGCACCGATGGAACGGTCGCAGTTGCAGATATCCAGCTCGAACTCGCCGCCGCTCAGGGATTCGATGGCCGGCTTGGCCATCTCTACCATTTTCTCGGCCAGCAGGCCTTTATCGAACGGCGGGTTGCGGTCCACCAGGCTGAACTGCGGCTTGTCGGCAGGCACGTGGTCACTGCCCAGCAGAGGTGTCAGGTCCAGATGCTGCTGCTTCTCGGTTTCGCCCGGCAGGATATCCAGCAGGTCGGTACGACCGATCAGCTCTTCAAGCGAACGCACACCCAGCTTGGCCAGCCACTCACGGGTTTCTTCGGCCACGTAGGTGAAGAAGTTGATCACCATCTCGACGGTGCCGATGTAGTGATCCTTGCGCAGCTTGTCGTTCTGGGTCGCTACGCCGGTGGCGCAGTTGTTCAGGTGACAGATGCGCAGGTATTTGCAGCCCAGGGCGATCATCGGCGCTGTACCGAAACCGAAGCTTTCGGCACCGAGGATGGCCGCCTTGATGACGTCCAGGCCGGTTTTCAGACCACCGTCGGTCTGTACCCGGACCTTGCCGCGCAAGTCGTTGCCGCGCAGGGTCTGGTGAGTTTCGGCCAGACCCAGTTCCCACGGCGCACCGGCGTATTTGATCGAGGTCAGGGGCGAAGCACCTGTACCGCCGTCGTAACCGGAAATGGTGATCAGGTCGGCATAGGCCTTGGCCACACCGGCCGCGATGGTGCCGACGCCCGCTTCGGCCACCAGTTTCACCGAAACCAGAGCCTCAGGGTTGACCTGCTTCAAGTCGAAGATCAGTTGCGACAAGTCTTCGATGGAGTAGATGTCGTGATGCGGCGGCGGCGAGATCAGGGTCACGCCCGGCACGGCATAGCGCAACCTGGCGATCAGGCCGTTGACCTTGCCGCCCGGAAGCTGTCCACCCTCACCCGGCTTGGCACCTTGAGCGACCTTGATCTGCAACACATCGGCGTTGACCAGATACTCAGGCGTCACACCAAAGCGGCCTGTCGCGATCTGCTTGATCTTGGAGCTGCGGATAGTGCCGTAACGCGACGGATCTTCACCGCCCTCACCGGAGTTGGAACGGGCACCCAGACGGTTCATCGCCTCGGCCAGTGCTTCGTGAGCCTCTGGCGAGAGTGCGCCGAGGGAAATCCCGGCAGAGTCGAAACGCTTGAGGATCTCGCTCAGAGGCTCGACATCGTCGATGCTCAGCGGCTGGTCGAGAGTCTTGACCTGGAACAGGTCGCGAATCATCGACACCGGGCGTTTATCCACCAGTGCGGTGTATTCCTTGAACTTGCTGTAGTCGCCTTGTTGCACGGCGGCTTGCAGGGTGTTAACCACATCCGGGTTGTAGGCGTGGTACTCGCCACCGAACACGAACTTGAGCAGACCGCCCTGTTGAATCGGCTTGCGCGGGCTCCAGGCTTCGGCCGCCAGTGCTTTCTGCTCGGCTTCGATATCGACGAAACGGGCACCTTTCAGGCGGCTCGGTACGCCACGGAAGCTGAGGTCGCACACTTCCTCGGACAGACCGATGGCCTCGAACAACTGCGCGCCACGGTAGGACGCGATGGTCGAGATCCCCATCTTCGACAGGATCTTGAGCAGGCCCTTGGTGATGCCTTTGCGATAGTTCTTGAAGACTTCGTACAGATCGCCCAGCACTTCGCCCGTGCGGATCAGGTCGCCCAGCACTTCGTAAGCCAGGAACGGATAGACCGCCGAAGCACCGAAACCGATCAGCACCGCATAGTGGTGCGGGTCACGGGCAGTAGCGGTTTCGACCAGGATGTTACTGTCGCAACGCAGACCTTGCTCGGTCAGACGGTGGTGCACGGCACCCACGGCCAGCGAGGCATGGACTGGCAGCTTGCCAGGCGCAATGTGTCGGTCACTGAGCACCAGCAACGTGCGACCGGCACGAACGGCTTCTTCAGCCTGATCGGCGATGTTGCGCACGGCCGCTTCCAGGCCGACGCTTTCGTCATAGTTCAGGTCGATGATATGGCGCTCGAAGCCTGGACGCTCCAGGTTCATCAGCGAACGCCATTTGGCCGGGGAAATGACCGGCGAGCTGAGAATCACGCGCGACGCATGCTCAGGCGACTCCTGGAAAATGTTGCGCTCGGCACCGAGGCAGATTTCCAGCGACATGACGATGGCTTCACGCAGCGGGTCGATTGGCGGGTTGGTCACCTGTGCGAACTGCTGACGGAAGTAATCGTAAGGCGAACGCACACGGCGCGACAGCACGGCCATTGGCGTGTCGTCGCCCATGGAGCCGACCGCTTCCTGCCCCTGCTCGCCCAGCGGACGCAGCACCTGATCGCGCTCCTCGAACGTGACCTGATACATCTTCATGTATTGCTTGAGCTGGTCACTGTTGTAGAAGGCAGAACCATGATCGTTGTCTTCCATGGTCGCCTGGATGCGCAGGGCATTCTTGCGCAGCCATTGCTTGTATGGATGACGGGATTTCAGGCGGTTATCGATGGCATCGGTATCGAGGATCTGGCCGGTTTCGGTGTCCACCGCGAAAATCTGCCCTGGGCCGACACGCCCCTTGGCGACGACGTCCTCGGGCTTGTAGTCCCATACGCCGATTTCCGACGCCAGGGTGATGTAACCGTTCTTGGTCGTGACCCAGCGGGCCGGACGCAGACCGTTACGGTCGAGCAGGCAGACCGCATGGCGACCTTCGGTCATCACCACGCCAGCCGGACCGTCCCACGGCTCCATGTGCATGGAGTTGTACTCGTAGAACGCCCGCAGATCGGGGTCCATGGTTTCGACGTTCTGCCACGCAGGCGGAATGATCATCCGCACGCCACGGAACAGGTCGATACCACCGGTGACCATCAGTTCAAGCATGTTGTCCATGCTCGAGGAGTCAGAACCGACACGGTTGACCAGCGGCCCCAGCTCTTCCAGATCCATCAGATCGTTGGTGAACTTGGTACGACGCGCCTGTGCCCAGTTACGGTTACCGGTAATGGTGTTGATCTCGCCGTTGTGGGCGAGGAAGCGGAACGGCTGCGCCAGCGGCCATTTCGGCAGGGTGTTGGTCGAGAAGCGCTGGTGGAACACGCAGATTGCGGTCTGCAGGCGCTCGTCGCTCAGGTCCGGGAAGAATGCCGTCAGATCGCGCGGCATCATCAGGCCTTTATAGATGATGGTCTTGTGCGAAAAGCTGCAGATGTAGTGATCGGCATCGGCCGCGTTGGCCACCGACGAACGGCGACGGGCGCTGAACAGCTTGATCGCGAATTCCTGATCGCTCAGGCCTTCACCACCGATGAACACCTGCTCGATTTTAGGCAGGCGCTCAAGAGCCAGACGGCCCAGCACGCTGGTATCAACCGGAACCTGACGCCAGCCGACCAGTTCCAGGCCCTCGGCCAGGATCTCGCGGTTCATGTTCTCGCGGGCGACATCGGCCTTGGCGTCGTCCTGATTGAGGAACACCATACCCACGGCATATTGACGGGGCAGATCGACACCGAAGTGATCCTTGGCGACCGCACGCAGGAAGGCATCCGGCTTCTGGATCAACAGCCCGCAACCGTCACCGGTCTTGCCGTCGGCGTTGATCCCGCCACGGTGGGTCATGCAGGTCAGGGCTTGGATAGCCGTCTGCAACAGGTGATGACTGGGCTCGCCCTGCATATGAGCGATCAGGCCGAAGCCACAGTTATCCTTGAATTCATCTGGTTGGTACAGACCTGCTTTCATAGACACTTTCTCACCAGGCTGCCTCTATGCGAGGCATATTTCTTTTCAATTCAATCAATTACCTTTCACGCCGAACGTACGCCGACTTTGGACAGGCAAAACGGAGGTCATTGTACACAGCGACACAAAAGCCCACAAATTTTACGGCGAAAAGCCGAAAACCCATGTCGCATTTATGAAAGTTTTATAGTCACGCACTGTGCTAGTCAAAGTATTTTTCAAATAATCTGACCGAAGCGACCGAAACAGGCTTTGCGTTTGTAACGCAGACGCTGCAAGGCGCGCCGCCTGAAAGCGGCGCGTCCGTGCAGGTAGAATCAGGTGTGCCGGGTGAGCGGCCTGGATAAGGCCGCTGCGACTTCAGCGGGTGGCGCCCAGCTCTTGTTGGATGCTGGCGACAGTACGAGGCCAAGGTTTACCAGCCTGAACCTTGGCTGGCAAGACCTTGATGGCTGCAAGGGCAGCAGCCCGGTCTGAAAAGTTGCCGTAGGTGACCACATACAGCGGCTTGCCCTGCAACGTTTTCTTGAAGTAACGGTACTCGCCACCCTGCTCGGCCACATAGGCCTGTGCCGTCGCTTCGGAGCTGGTGCCCAGAATCTGTACGACATAATGTCCGGGTGCCTGACCGCTGTACCAGTTGCCACCGGATGCTGGCTTGGCAGCGGCAGCCGCCGGTTTTTCAGCAGGCTTGGCGGTCGGAGCCGGGGCAGGCTTGGCCGCTGCCACCTGAGCAGGAGCTGCCGCAGGCGCAGGCGTCGGCCTGGCAACCGGAGCAACCGGCGTTGCCGCCGCTGGCGCAGGAATCGAGGACCGAGGCACGGCAGAAGCTGCCTGGCCTGCCGGCACGCCAGCAGGAGGCGCTGTGGTCGTTACCGTAGCCGGCTGGGAGGGCGACCCCATCGGCACGGCGTCTTCGTCGTTTTCTCCGGCACCTGCCGCTTCAGCCAGAGGGCCGCGCATGACAGGCTGAGAATTACCGACCAACGGCAGAGGCATCGGTTGCGAATTGCCTGCGAACTCGATCGCCGGGCCACCGTTATTGGATTGCTGATTCGCGGGTGTACCCTGCCCCAGCGGCAGTTGCGCCTGGGCCGGTGCATTGGCTGGCACGCCAGCCTTGTCGCCACGGCCCGGGATCAGCACGGCGGCTGCCACAGCGACCACGACAACCGCCCCGAGGGCCAGTACGTGTTTTTTCGGCATGTTGAACCCCACACTTGGGCGCTTGACCGCGGAACGACTCGCGATCATCGCCTCGATCATTGAATCGCGGGCCACCTGGTTGATAGCGCCAGGCCAGCCGTCGGACTGTTCATGGATATCGGTAATCTGCTCGGCAGTGAACAACGCGATTCCTTGCCCTGCACCTTCCAGACGTTGAGCCAGATACTCCCGGGTTTCTTCTTCGGTATAAGGTTGCAGCTCGATGACATGAAAGCGCTCGCCTTCGATGTCGCTTTGCAGGTCGGCACACAACTGATCGAGTCGATCGATCAGCGACGGCTCGCCAAACAGGAACACATGCGGACGCCCTTCAGGCGTGCCTGCGGCCAGACCCAGCAACGCTTCGAGCGCCGAATCGCCCAGTTGTTCCGCATCATCGACCAGCAAATAGACTTCCTGACCAGTCAATGCGAGTTGCACGACCTGCGCCAGAATCGCCTGCATTTCAGCCTGGGCGACCAGCAGCGCCTGAGCGACCTGCTGCAAGACACCGGCGGCATCGCTGGCCCCACGGGCCGAGATGACGACACTCTGCACCGACTGTTTGTTGGTGCTCGCCACCAACGCCTGACGCAGCAAGGTCTTGCCACTGCCCTGGGGGCCGGTAACGGCAAGCAATAACTGGCTGTAACGCGCCAGATGATGAAGCTGACCCAGCACCGACTTGCGCTGGGCAGGGAAAAACTTGAAGCCAGGCACCCGCGCCGCAAAAGGGTCATGACTCAACTGATAGTGGCCGAGGAAGGCCTCGTCGGCATGCAAACTAGTCATGGGTTTTCCGTTAACCTCTAAGCTGATCCACCAAGGCACGGTAATCCGCAACCAGGGTGGCCTGTAGTACTTCTCGTGGATAATCGTCCGTGATAACCGCTTCACCCATCCGGCGCAGAAGCACCAGACGCAGGCGACCATCGATCACTTTCTTGTCGATTGCCATGTGTTCAAGGAAATCGTCTGCCGTCATGTCCTGAGGCGGCACGACCGGCAAACCGGCCCGCTGCAACAGGCGAATGCCGCGATCACGCTCCTGAGGGGTGATCCAGCCCAGGCGCGAGGACATTTCCAGGGCCATGACCGTACCGGCAGAAACCGCTTCGCCATGCAGCCAGACACCATAGCCCATCTGCGTCTCGATGGCGTGGCCGAAAGTATGACCCAGGTTCAGGGTGGCCCGGATGCCGGACTCACGCTCGTCTGCACCCACAACCAGCGCCTTGGCAGCGCATGAACGCTGGATGGCGGTGGTCAGAGCGGCCTGATCCAGACCACGCAGTTGATCGATGTGTTCTTCAAGCCAGGTCAGGAACGGCTCGTCACAGATCAGGCCGTACTTGATGACCTCGGCCAGCCCGGCGGACAGTTCACGCTCAGGCAGGGTATTGAGTGTGGAGGTATCGATCAGCACAACGCCCGGCTGATAGAAAGCGCCCACCATGTTCTTGCCCAACGGGTGGTTGATGCCGGTCTTGCCGCCCACCGACGAGTCCACCTGGGACAACAGGGTGGTCGGGATCTGGATGAAGTTCACGCCACGCTGATAGCAGGCGGCTGCAAAACCGGCCATGTCACCGATGACACCGCCCCCCAGCGCGATCACCGTCGTGCGGCGATCATGACGGGCCGTCAGCAGGCCATCGAAGATGAGCTGCAGGGTTTCCCAGTTCTTGAACGCCTCGCCATCGGGAAGCACCACCGGCAAGACGTTGTAGCCCGCCAGGGTTCGCGTCAATCGCTCAAGATAAAGAGGAGCAACCGTCGTATTGGAAACAATAGCCACCTGTCGCCCAACGATATGCGGGGTCAGGAGTTCAGGTTGATCCAGCAGGCCTTCGCCAATATGGATCGGGTAGCTACGCTCACCAAGCTCGACCTTAAGTGTCTGCATGTGTCCCCACATTGATTACCGATTGGGCGTTGCGCGTGTTTCACGCGCCAGGACAGCAAAACGCTGTCGCTGTTTTGATGGTCGCCGAGGATAGCGCATTTTCGTCTGCGCTTTAACGGGGAGGAAGCTCTGCCAAGCGGGCCAGTATGTCAAGAACGACCATACGTGGGGGCCGTTCATCGGTTTCAACCACCAGATCGGCGATTTCCCGGTACAGCGGATCGCGGATCGCCAGAAGTTCGCCCAACACACGGGCCGGGTCGGCAGTGCGCAGCAATGGACGATTACGATCCCGGGCCGTACGGCCGACCTGCTGCTCGACAGAGGCATGCAGATACACCACACGCCCTCCGGCGTGCAGTGCCTCACGGTTCTCTTTGCGCATGACCGCACCGCCACCCGTCGCCAGAACGACACCGTCGGCTTCGCACAGCTCGGCAATCATCGCCTGCTCACGGTCACGAAAGCCCGGCTCGCCTTCCTTGTCGAAAATCCATGGGATATTGGCGCCTGAACGCAGCTCGATTTCCTTGTCGGAATCCTTGAACGGTAATCGCAGCTCTTTGGCAAGTAAACGGCCGATGGTGCTTTTACCAGCCCCCATCGGCCCTACAAGTATTAAATTTCGCACAGAATCAACGACTCACAGCAATCGCCTGGTTGTTCATGATACGCGGAGTCAGAAATACCAACAGCTCGGATTTCGCTTCTGAAACCGTATCCCGACGGAAAAGTCGGCCAAGATACGGCACATCGCCAAGAAATGGCACTTTCTCGACAACTTTACTTTGCGTATTGGAGAACACGCCACCGATCACGATGGTTTCACCGTCGGAAACCAGCACCTTGGCGTTGACCTCGTTCTTGTTGATCGGAGGCTGGCCGAGTACCGCATTGAGATAGTCAGGCTCATCCTTGGTGACCTTGACCTCCATGATGATGCGATTGTCCGGCGTGATCTGCGGGGTCACTTCCAGCGAGAGCGCAGCTTCCTTGAACGTCACCGTCGTAGCACCGCTGGAACTGGATTCCTGATAAGGGACTTCCGTACCCTTGAGGATCTTGGCGGTCTCCTTGTCGGAGGTCACCACCTTGGGCTGGGAGACGATCTCACCGTTACCGGTTTTCTCCATCGCACTCAGCTCAAGATCGAGCAAGGTGTTATTGGTCACGAACGCAATGCCGATACCGGAGGTTGCATCGGCTGCTCCCAGGTCGACGAACGGTGTATTGGCGCTCAGATCGGAACCGGTATTACCCGCTTCGTCCCCATTATCGTCCAGACCATAGGTATTCCAGTTGCCGCTGCCGACCTTGGTTCCCCCCCAGCGCACACCCAGCGCCTTGTCGTAGTCGACGTTGGCCTCGACGATACGCGCCTCGATCATGACCTGACGCACCGGGATATCCAGCTGCGACACGATACGGCGCAGTTCGTCGAGCCGGTCCTGGGTCTGGTAGGCAATGATGTTGTTGGTCCGCTCATCCACAGTGATCGAGCCACGCTCATCGGCCTTGGACTCGGCACTGGTCACGGACTGGAACAGCTTGGCGATGTCAGCAGCCTTGGCGTAGTTGACCTGCAACAGTTCACGACGCAACGGCGCCAGCTCGGCGATCTGCTTGAGGGACTCCAGCTCCTGACGCTCGCGAGCCGCAATTTCATCGGCCGGCGCGACCAGCAGGACATTGCCGACCTTGCGCTTGTCCAGCCCCTTGGTCTTGAGCACCAGGTCCAGCGCCTGATCCCACGGTACGTTTTGCAGGCGCAGGGTAATGCCGCCCTGTACGGTATCGCTGGCGACCAGGTTCAGGTTGGTGAAGTCTGCGATCAACTGCAGCACCGAACGCACATCAATGTCCTGGAAGTTCAGCGACAGCTTTTCACCGGTGTAGACCGGCTTGTCCGCCGCACGGCGATCCAGATCCTCGTTGGTCAGGGGGCGTACGCTGATGGTCAGCTTGTTTTCAGTCTGGTAGGCCGAATAATCATAGGCACCCGACGGCTCGATGGTGATGCTGGTCTTGTCACCCGAGGTCGTGGCATTCACGAACTGCACAGGCGTTGCAAAATCCTTGACGTCCAGCCGGACCCGCAACGGATCGGGCAACTGGGTCTTGGCGAAGTCCACACGAATCTTGCCGCCCTGCTCCTGGATATCCGGGGAAATACTCGGGTTGCTCAGCTCGATGACCACATTGCCTTCGCCCAGCTCACCGCGCTGGAAATCGACATTCCTGATGGCCTTCACACTCGCGGGCAAGGCTGGCCGAGCAGCCGGAGCCGGGACCGGAACCGCAGCCCTCGAGGCGCCCGTGGCCGTGCTCGCCTGGGAAGCCTGCGCAGCGGCAGCGCCCTGGCCGATGACCACGAACAGGTTGTTGCCTTCGACACGCGAGCTGTAAGGCGACAGCGTCGTCATGTTGATGATGACCCGCGTACGGTCCTGAGCCTGAACCACGACAACGCTGCGTGCATTTCCGGCACCCAGGTCACGGCTCTTGGTGGCCAGCTGGCTGGTCACGCCCGGCAGGTCCAGCGCAATACGCGCCGGCTGCTCGGTGGTGTAGCCACGCGGCGCCGGCACCGGGCTGTCGAAGGAAAGCTTCAGCTCGATCCGGTCGCCTGGCAAGGCCGCGACATCCAGGGTTTTGAGGTTGGCTGCCTGGAGAACCGGCGAAACCATCGCTATCCATAGCGACACGCCGATAATCGAGAGAATCCTGGTCATGATGAGTTTCCGTTGTGCGGTGTTATGCATGCTTGGCCTTGCCCACTTCATGAGCGTTCTTTGAGGGAAATACTGCGCGGCCTTTCAAGCCAGGCCCCCTCTCCATCAGGAACTATTTCAATGACATCGACCTGCGCATCGCTGACCGACACAATCCGACCATGATTACGGCCCAGATAGTCACCCACTTTTACGCGATGAACCCCTCCGGCACCGCGCAACAGGGCGAATGTACCCGATTCGTTGCCAATCGTTCCGACCATCTCGAACGATTCGATATTGAACCCTTCAAGAAACTGTTTGACCCGTGTTTCATCGGGCTTGACCAGCCGCGAACCTTTCTGGCGGTTGAGCGGATCGATCTTGACCGGGGGCTGAAACGGGCTGCGCAGGTTGGCCGCGTTGTAGGTAAAGGTTTCATAAGGCCGAAACTTGGGCAATGGCTCGATGCTGCCAGAGGGGCGCGCCCGAACGTCACTCATGAACGCGTTCAGGTCCGAAAACTCCTGATCGTTATCGCAACCGGCAAGCCCAAGCACAACCATACTGACGCACAACAGTCGCGCCGCCCTCATTTCTTCAGCCCTTCATCGTTGTAGCGGTAGGTCTTGGCAAGAATGTTCATCCGCAGTTTCGTCTGGACTTTCGGATCGGCCGGTTTGATCTCGAAGTCATGCAGCGTCACGATACGCGGCAGGCTGGCGACGCCACTGACGAACGTGGCCAGGTCGTGATACCCGCCCACCACCGTGATCTGTATCGGCAACTCGATGTAGAACTGCTGGACCACCTCGGGCAACAGCTTGATTTCCTCGAACTCAAGACCGCTTCCCAGTCCTGTCCGCGTGATGTCTTCAAGCAGGCCTGGCACTTCGGTGTCGCTGGGCAGTTGCCGCAGCAGGGCACCAAAGGTGTTTTCCATCTCTTCCATCTGCTTCTTGTAGGGCTCCAGGTTCGCCGCCTGAAACGCCTTCGTTGAAAACTGCTCGCGCAGCATCAGCTCATTGGCCTCGGCCCCCTCGAGCCGGGTTTCCAGTTCCTGAATGAAAAAGAAATAGCCCAGCGCAAGCACCAGTATCATCACCAATGCGCCGGAGATCGCCTTGACCGCCGCCGGCCAGGATCCCAGGTTATTGATGTCCAGGTCGTTGATATCGACCTTGCGCAACCCTTCCAGCCATTCGGAGAAATTCATGGCTTGGCTCCTTCGACAACGGCAGCAGGCTGGGTCTGGCGTACAGTCAACTGAAAGACGTTCGCCTGATCCACGGCACCCGCCGTAGTTGCCTTGACCTCGGCCAGGCTGGGAGACTCCAGCCAGTCCGAGGCGTCCAGATTACGCATCAGGTCCGATACCCGGTTGTTCGATTCGGCAGCGCCGCTGATCGAAATCAATTTATCTGTCATTTTGACATCAGTGAAATAGACGCCATCCGGCAAGGTGCGCGCCATCTGGTCGAATATGCGGCCAATGATCGGGCGGTTGCCCTGCAAGTCCTGGATAATCTTCATCCGCTCCAGCAATTGCTTGCGACGCGCCCGAAGATCGCTGATTTCCTTGATCCGGATATCGAGCTGAGCGATTTCCTTCTGCAGGAACGCGTTGCGGGATTCCTGGTAGGTGATCGCATTGCTGATGTAGCGATCGACCATGAAGAGCGTGCCCACGGAAAAGACCAGCACGCCGGCCAGAGCCGTCAGAAAACGCTTCTTGCGCTCTTCGCGAAGCTCTTCACGCCACGGTAAAAGGTTAATCCGCGCCATCAGTCAAAGCTCCTCAATGCCAGACCGCACGCGATCATCAGGGCAGGAGCATCGCTGGCCAGAGCACCGGCATTGACCTTGGAACTCAGGGCCATGTCGGCAAAAGGGTTGGCAACCATGGTGGGCGTCCCCAGACGTTTCTGGATCAAATGCTCAAGTCCCGGGATAGAGGCCGTACCACCGGCCAGCATGATGTAGTCCACCGAGTTGTACTGCCCGGCAGCAAAGAAGAACTGCAGCGAGCGCGACACCTGCTGAACCAGTGCATCCTTGAAGGGATTCAATACTTCGCTGACATAGTCGTCGGACAGCCCGCCCTGCTTCTTTGCGAGCCCCGCCTCTTCCATGGATAACCCATAGCGACGCTGAATCTCTTCAGTCAGTTGCCGACCGCCGAACAATTGCTCGCGAGTGTAGATGATACGACCGTGGTGAAGCACGCTCAGGGTCGTCATGGTCGCACCGATGTCGACCACCGCCACCGTTAACTGATCGTGCCCATTGCCCAACTGAGCAGAGAGCAGACCGAACGAGCGCTCCAGCGCATACGCTTCGACATCGACGACACGGGCCGTCAGCCCGGCCAGCGCCAATGCGGCCTCACGCACTTCCACGTTTTCCTTGCGGCAAGCCGCCAGCAAGACTTCGACGCGCTCGGGATTACGCGCCGAATAGCCCTGCACTTCAAAATCGATGGCGACTTCTTCGAGGGGATAAGGGATGTACTGGTCAGCTTCAAGCTTGAGCTGGTTTTCCATGTCATCGTCGGACAGGCCCGCGTCCATCTCGATCGTCTTGGTAATGACAGCCGACCCGGCCACTGCAACCGCCACGATTTTGGCACTTGTCTTGGCCTTGGTCAGTACGCGCGTCAAAGCATTGCCGACCCCTTCGAGTTCGGCAATATTCTTTTCCACGACGGCATTGGCCGGCAGCGGCTCGACCGCATACGACTCGACTTTGTAGCGAGTGCCCGTACGACTCAACTCAAGGAGTTTTACCGAGGTAGAGCTAATATCGATCCCTAGAAGGGTGCTGGCCTTCTTACCGAAGAGTTCGAACACAACCTGATTCCTATGAGTTTTCCGACACTTACGGAGTATTTTTTGGTCAACATCACTGTCAACAGTCTTGACAGTAGCGCAAATCACGCCCGGAGACGAAAAATGCTTATAATGCCCAGCGTTTTTTACGTTTAACAAAGCTTCAAGGCGTGTTCATTTGTAAATGCCTGTGCTTAACCCATTCTTTTTTGTGGAAATCCAAAAGCCTTGATACGCCTGCTGAAGTTCTTCTGGTGGTCTCTCGTAGCAGTATTCTGCGGACTGCTGCTCGGTCTGAGCGGCGCCTTTCTCTATCTGAGCCCGAACCTTCCCTCTGTTGAAGCGCTGAGAAGCATCCAGCTGCAGATTCCGCTTCGCGTTTACAGCAGCGACGGCAAACTGATAGCAGAATTTGGCGAAATGCGCCGGGCTCCCATCCGCTTTGCCGAGATCCCCCCCAACTTCATCAACGCCCTGCTGTCCGCCGAAGACGACAACTTCGCCAATCACTACGGCGTCGACCCCAGCAGCCTGATGCGCGCCGCCACACAACTGGTGAAAAGCGGCCATATCCAGTCAGGCGGCAGCACCATCACGATGCAGGTTGCGAAAAACTTTTTCCTGACCAGCGAAAGAAGCTTTTCACGCAAAACCACCGAAATTCTCCTTGCCTTGCAAATCGAGCGCCAACTGACCAAGGACGAGATTCTTGAGCTGTATGTCAACAAGATCTACCTGGGCAACCGCGCCTATGGCATCGAGGCAGCGGCGCAAGTCTACTATGGCAAATCGATTCGCGATGTAAGCCTTGCGCAAATGGCCATGATTGCCGGTCTGCCCAAGGCTCCGTCACGCTTCAACCCTCTGGCCAACCCCGCACGCGCCAAGGAGCGCCGCGACTGGATCCTGGGCCGCATGTACCGGCTGGGCAAGATCGACCAGAGCGCCTATCAGGCCGCCCTGAACGAGCCCATCAACGCCAGCTATCACGTTCCGACACCGGAAGTTAACGCCCCCTACATCGCCGAGATGGCTCGCGCCGAAATGGTCGGTCGCTACGGCAGCGAAGCCTATACCGAAGGCTTCCGCGTCACGACCACCGTGCCGAGCGATCTTCAGGAATACGCCAATACAGCCGTTCAGCAAGGGCTGATCGAATACGATCAACGCCACGGCTATCGCGGTCCCGAAAGCCGCTTCCCGGGCATGACCCGTGCCGGCTGGGTACAGGAGCTGACCAGGCAACGCACGATCAACGGCCTGGAACCCGCCATCGTCACCCAGATCGACAAGAACGGCATTCGTGTCCTGACCCGCAATGGCGAAAAGGAAGAAGTCGTCGACTGGAGCAGCATGAAGTGGGCACGTCCTTACCTGAATACCAACAGTCTGGGCGCAAACCCGCGTCAACCTGCTGACGTAGCTCATGTCGGCGACCTTGTTCGCCTTCTGCGCGAAAAAGACGGCTCGCTGAAGTTCAGCCAGGTGCCTGCCGCCCAGAGCGCGCTGGTTTCACTTGATCCGCAAAACGGTGCCATTCGCGCTCTGGTCGGCGGCTTTGCATTCGAGCAGAGCAACTACAACCGGGCGATGCAGGCCAAGCGTCAACCGGGTTCAAGCTTCAAGCCTTTCCTGTATAGCGCCGCCCTGGATAACGGCTACACCGCCTCCAGCCTGGTCAACGACGCCCCGATCGTCTTCGTCGACGAGTACCTGGACAAGGTCTGGCGTCCCAAGAACGACACCGGCACCTTCCTGGGCCCGATCAGGCTGCGTGAAGCACTCTACAAATCGCGCAACCTGGTTTCGATCCGCCTGCTGCAGGCCCTGGGTATCGATACTTCAATCGATTACATCACCCGCTTCGGGTTCGCGAAACAGGACCTGCCACGCAACCTGTCGCTGGCGCTGGGCACGGCAACGCTGACGCCGATGGAAATCGCCACCGGCTGGAGCACGTTCGCCAACGGCGGTTACAAGGTCAGCCCATACCTGATCCAGAAGATCGAGAACCGTGACGGCCAGACCCTGTTCGTCGCCAACCCGGCGAGTGTTCCGGCCGTCGACGCCCGGACCGCCCCCGACACCTCGACATTCGCAGTGCACGACACACCCGCCATCACGCCTGCATCCTCGACGTCACCCGCCGAGCCTCAGGCACCGGTCGTGGCAGAACGCATTGTCGACGGGCGCACGACCTACATCCTCAACAGCATGCTGCAGGACGTGATCAAGCGCGGGACCGGGCGTCGCGCCCTGTCCATGAACCGGCCGGATATCGCGGGCAAGACCGGTACGACCAACGAATCCAAGGATGCATGGTTCTCCGGCTATAACGCGGATTACGTGACCACCGTCTGGACCGGCTTCGACCAGCCGGAAAGCCTGGGACGCCATGAATTCGGCGGCACTGTCGCTCTGCCAATCTGGATGGAGTACATGAGCGCTGCGCTCAAGGACAAGCCACCTCACGAACAGGCTGAACCGGACGGCATCCTCAGCCTGCGGGTCGACCCGGTCAGTGGCCGCGCCGCAACACCGAGCACGCCCAATGCCTTCTTCGAGCTGTTCAAGAGCGAAGACACACCACCCAGCGTGAACGAACTGGGCGGCAGCGTACCAGGCAGCCCGTTGCCAGCAGACGAGTCGGCACCGATCGATCTGTTCTGACCGTAGGAGCGGACTCATCCGCTAAGGCATTCTTTCTGGCGATGAACATGCCGGAATGTAACAGCCTCTTCGCGGATGAATCCGCTCCTACGGCCATAAAAAAACCGGCCAACAGGCCGGTTTTTTGTGGGCTACAACTTAACCCTTGAACACATCATCCACGCTGGTCAGCGGGTAGTGCTTCGGATACGGCAGGGTAGCAACACCGCTTTCGATGGCAGCCTTGGCCACTGCGTCAGAGATCAGACCCAGCAGGCGAGCGTCCATTGGCTTCGGAATGATGTACTCACGACCGAATTCCAGCTTGATGCCGCCGTAGGCGTCGCTGACTTCCTGAGGAACAGGCAGCTTGGCCAGTTCACGCAGAGCGTTGGCAGCTGCGATTTTCATTTCTTCGTTGATGCGCTTGGCACGAACGTCCAGAGCACCACGGAAGATGAACGGGAAGCCCAGCACGTTGTTGACCTGGTTCGGGTAGTCCGAACGGCCGGTCGCCATGATCACGTCGTCGCGAGTGGAGTGAGCCAGCTCCGGGGAGATTTCCGGATCAGGGTTCGAGCACGCGAACACGATCGGATCCTTGGCCATCAACTTCAGGTTTTCAGCGCTCAGCAGGTTAGGACCGGACAGACCGACGAAAACGTCAGCACCGTCCAGCGCTTCGCTCAGGGTGCGTTTTTCAGTCGCGTGGGCGAACACAGCCTTGTACTGGTTCAGATCGGTACGGCCGGAGTGAACCACGCCAGTGCGGTCAACCATGAAGATGTTTTCGATCTTCGCGCCCATGCTCACCAGCAACTTCATGCAGGAGATGGCCGCAGCGCCAGCGCCCAGGCAGACGATCTTGGCGGTGTCCAGCGTCTTGCCGACGATTTCCAGGGCGTTGATCATGCCAGCGGCTGTCACGATAGCGGTGCCGTGCTGGTCATCGTGGAAAACAGGGATGTCGCACTGTTCGATCAGCGCCTTTTCGATCTCAAAGCACTCAGGTGCCTTGATGTCTTCCAGGTTGATGCCGCCGAAGGTGATGGAGATGCGTTTAACGGTGTCGATGAAGGCCTGCGGGCTTTCGGAGTCGACTTCGATATCGAAAACGTCGATACCGGCGAAACGCTTGAACAGAACCCCTTTACCTTCCATGACAGGCTTGGAAGCCAATGGACCCAGATCGCCGAGGCCGAGGATCGCGGTGCCATCGGAAATAACTGCTACCAGGTTGCCTTTGCCGGTGTACTTGTAGGCAAGCTCGGGATCACGGGCAATTTCACGCACAGGTTCAGCAACACCCGGGCTGTACGCCAGAGACAGGTCACGAGCAGTTGCGGTCGGCTTGGTGAGTTCGACGCTCAATTTACCAGGACGTGGATTGGCATGGTATTCGAGCGCGGCAGTTTTCAAATCTGACATTTAGGGATTCCGCTTTTTACTGTGGGACAGACGGACCGCCGAGGATACGCAAGATGCATAGTCCTAACAAGACTGACCAGTCACTGCTGTCAAGGGGCGGGGGTATAGACTTTACGCTTAGAGCCACAAAATACAAAAGCCCGAGCCATTCATCAGCAAAATGCCAGGGCCAGGGCGTGAAGACAGGACGTCAGTGGCTCGACAGGCTCAGCATGGCGGGATGGGTAATCGGCATCATCCAGCGCGCCTGTCCTGACTGTAGACCACCGCGCCGGGAACGGTCCACTACCCAGCCACGCGCCTCGATCTGCTGCCCCTTCAGACGGTCCAGCCTGCTGGCGTCGAATTGAGAAAGCAGCTCGGGCGTAATGCGCAACACCAGCGAATCCTGCAGCTCGATCCAGACGCCGCCACGATTGCGCTGCACGTCACGAACCTGACCGGACACCAGGGCAAAGCCGCCCTTGTCGATCTGTGCGGCAGGCTGAACCGGCGAATCGCGCCACACACCCAGCCCTGCCCGACGCGCCTTGAGTTCTGCATCCTTCTGGCAGTCGACCAGCGCCACGTTGGGAGCCACAGCCACCAGATAGCCCAACCCTTCGGCCAGCATCTGCGCTTCAAGATTGTTGCCGTTGCGGACATAGACGTTGGCCAGTGTACGGCCGTAATGATCCTGGCCCTGCTGACCGACGAGCAGACGGACCTGACCGCCACTTTCGTCCACCAGCGCCTGAAGACGACGCTGCGCTGCCACGGCAAAGGGCTCGGCGGAGCGGCCTTGCTTGCCGGTTTCAGGTGTATTGAGGCCGATCATGCGGACACTGCGCCCATCGGTCAGACGCAAGGTGTCGCCATCGACCACGCGCTGTACCTGAGCGACCGGCAACCCGTCAGGGGCCGGGCAGAAAGCCTGCGCACCGGGCAGCCAGATTGCGGCCATAAAAAAGGCACCCACGAGGGGTGCCTTTTCAAGCAGCCTGGAATAGCTCACAAGCCAGCCCAGAACGGCCAATATTACTTGGCTTTGGTTGCGCCGAACGCACCGAAACGCGACTTGAAGCGGTCTACACGACCACCCACGTCCAGAGTCTTTTGCTTGCCGGTGTAGAACGGGTGGCACTCGTTGCACACGTCCAGGCTCAGAGGCTGGGCCAGAGTGGAACGGGTTTTGATGACATTGCCGCAGCTGCAAGTGGCGTCAATGGCTTCGTAAACTGGATGGATATCAGCTTTCATGGATACTTCCTCGGTCTAGCGAGCCGCCATCCAACACTATTGTTGAATACCGCACGCAATCAGGCCGCGGATATTACCAGACAATCCATCTGACGCAAGCGAACCTTTGAACCGGTCGTCTGCTAAGATCGCGCATCCATCCCACTCCACCACAGGACGCCTCGCTTGCCCAACGCCATCCTGCGCCTGGCCCTGCCCTCGCCGCTTCGCCGCCTGTTCGATTATCGTGCGCCTGCCGGCGTCTCGCGCAGCGCCTTGCAGCCCGGCATGCGTTTGCGGGTGCCGTTCGGACGACGGGAAATGATCGGCATCCTGGTGGAAATCGTCGATCACAGCGAAGTCCCCGACGACAAGCTCAAGCCAGCCATCGCCCTGCTCGACAGCCAGCCCCCCCTGCCAGCATCGTTGTTCAAGCTGTGCCTGTGGACGGCCCAGTATTACCAGCACAGCCTGGGCGACACCCTCAGCTGGGCGCTGCCTGTCCTGCTGCGTCAGGGAGAACCGGCCGAGGCTCGCCAGGAACGCTTCTGGCACGTCGCGCCCGGCGCCAGTCTCAACGATCCGCGTATCGCCCGCGCGCCCAAGCAGCGGGAAGCCCTGAGCACCCTGGCCCAGCATCCCCATGGCGTGGCCCATCAGTTGCTCAGCAAGCTCATGCTGAACAAGGACAGCCTCAATCTGCTGCTGGCCAAGGAGCTGGTGCAGGTGGAAGTCCGCAGCCATGCGCCCATCGCCCGTCACGAACACTGGCTGGCACAGCCAGAACTGCCGCTCAACAGCGAGCAACGCGCTGCCTGCGAGGCCATTCGGGCCGGGTTCGGCAGTTTCCATGCGTTCCTGCTGGCAGGCGTTACCGGCAGCGGCAAGACCGAAGTCTATCTACAGCTGATCCGCGAAACACTGGAGGCTGGCAAACAGGCGCTGGTACTGATTCCGGAAATCAACCTGGGGCCGCAGACCCTGGCGCGCTTCGAGCAGCGTTTCAATGCACGCATCGCGTTGCTGCATTCGGCCGTCAACGACCGCGAACGGCTGGATGCCTGGCTGGCTGCGCGAGATGGAGAGGCCGACATCATCATCGGCACCCGCTCGGCGCTGTTCACCCCCATGAAGCATCCGGGCCTGATCATCATCGACGAAGAGCACGACGGCTCCTATAAACAGCAGGAAGGCTTGCGCTATCACGCCCGTGATCTGGCACTGGTGCGAGCACGACAGGAAAACATCCCGATTGTGCTGGGTTCGGCCACACCTTCTCTGGAAAGCCTGCACAACGCCTACACCGGTCGTTATGGCCTGCTGCGCCTGAATCAGCGGGCCGGCGGTGCCAGCCAACCCCGTTTCCTGCGCCTGGACGTCAAGAGCAGGCCGCTGGACAGCGGCATTTCCGGGCCGATGCAACAAGCCATCGGCCAGACCCTGGCGGCAGGCCAACAGGTACTGGTCTTCCTCAATCGACGCGGCTTCGCGCCCACACTGCTGTGCCATGATTGCGGCTGGCTGTCGGGATGCCCCCGCTGCGATGCGCGCATGACCGTGCATCAGCGCTCCGACGAACTGCGCTGCCATCATTGCGGGCATGTCGAGCGCGTTCCACGCCAGTGTCCGTCGTGCGGCAAGGTGGATTTACGGCCGGTGGGTGCCGGGACCGAGCGGGCCGAGGAGCGTCTGGCCATTCTGTTTCCTGACTACCCGGTTCTGCGGGTGGATCGCGACAGCACCTCACGCAAGGACGCGATGAATAACCTGTTCGCCACCATTCAGCGCGGGCAGCCGTGCATTCTGGTCGGCACACAGATGCTCGCCAAGGGACATCACTTCCCTCGCGTGACGCTGGTTTCGATCCTGGACGCCGATGGCGGGCTGTTTTCCGGGGATTTCCGGGCCAGCGAGCGCATGGCGCAACTGATTGTGCAGGTGGCCGGGCGCGCAGGCCGGGCCGAAGAGCCGGGCAAGGTCATCATCCAGACACACCTGGCCGACCACCCGCTGCTGATTCAATTGACCGAACAAGGCTACTTCGCCTTTGCCGAACAGGCCCTGAGCGAACGCCGGGCTGCCGGACTGCCGCCCTTCTCCCACCTGGCCCTGTTGCGTGCCGAAGCACACAAGCCTGGTCAGGCAGAAGAGTTTCTGGACCACGCCTGTACGGAAGCCGAACACTGGCTGGCGCACATGAATCTGAGCGGCGTTGAACTACTTGGCCCGGTTCCGGCTCCGATGGAGCGACGCGCAGGGCGCTACCGTGCGCAATTGCTGGTTCAGGCCAACGCTCGCGCCCCGTTGCACAAGCTGCTGAGCACCTGGCTGCTGGCTCTGGAGCAGATGCCCAGCGGGCGACAGGTGCGCTGGTCGCTGGATGTAGACCCTGTGGATCTTTATTGATTGCGGGTTTTGTTCGCGGATGAATCCGCTCCTACACGGGAGAGTTTTTCGCGAATACATTTGCTCGTGTAGGAGCGAATTCATTCGCGAAAGGGGCGTCCGAACCAGAATGAATTGGCAAGCTTGCCCCGGCAACGGATAATAGCCAGTTTTTCCACCCGCGCATCCCGGCGCTACCGCGCTTGCGGTTGAAGAGAGCATCATGAAAGACACCATTCGCCAGCTGATCCAACAAGCCCTGACCCGACTCGTCACCGAGGGCGTCTTGCCAGAAGGGCTGACGCCGGCGATTCAGGTGGAAAACGCCCGTGACAAGACTCACGGCGACTTCGCCAGCAACATTGCGATGATGCTCGCCAAGCCAGCGGGCATGAAACCGCGTGATCTGGCCGAAAAGCTGATCGCCGCCCTGCCTGCCGACGAGCAGGTCAGCAAGGTCGAAATCGCAGGCCCCGGCTTCCTGAACTTCTTCCAGAACACCCAGGCCCTGGCTTCTCGCCTGGATGCCGCACTGGCCGACCCGCAACTGTCGGTGCGCAAGGCCGGCCCGACACAGCGCGTGGTCGTTGACCTGTCGGCTCCGAACCTGGCCAAGGAAATGCACGTAGGCCACTTGCGTTCGACCATCATCGGCGACGGCGTGGCCAACGTCCTGGAATTCCTGGGCGACACCGTGATTCGTCAGAACCACGTGGGCGACTGGGGCACCCAGTTCGGCATGTTGCTGGCCTATCTCCAGGAAAAGCCCGCCACCAGCGACGAACTGTCGGATCTGGAAAACTTCTACCGTGCCGCCAAGCAACGCTTCGACGAGTCTGAAGAGTTTGCAGAGCGCGCCCGTGGTCTGGTGGTCAAGTTGCAGGCAGGCGATGCCGACTGTCTGGCCCTGTGGAACCGCTTCAACGAGATTTCGCTGTCCCACTGCCAGAAGACCTACGAACGCCTGAACGTCAAGCTGACGCCCGCCGACGTCAAGGGTGAAAGCGCCTACAACGACGATCTGGCCAATGTCGTCAGCGACCTGAAAGCAGCCGGCCTGCTGGTGGAAAGCAACGGCGCGCAGTGTGTATTCCTCGAAGAATTCCGCACCGCCGAAGACACGCCGCTTCCGGTCATCGTGCAAAAGGCTGGTGGCGGCTACCTGTACGCCACCACCGATCTGGCCGCCATCCGTTATCGCAGCAAGACGCTGAAAGCCGACCGCGTGCTGTATTTCGTCGATCAGCGTCAGGCCCTGCACTTCCAGCAAGTGTTTGAAGTCGCACGTCGTGCAGGCTTCATCCATGAAGGCATGCAGCTTGAACACATGGGCTTCGGCACCATGAACGGCGCCGATGGCCGTCCGTTCAAGACCCGCGATGGCGGCACCGTCAAGCTGATCGACCTGCTCAACGAAGCCGAAGAGCGTGCCTACACCCTGGTGAAGGAAAAGAACCCGGACGCTGCCGAAAGCGAACTGCGCAGCATTGCCAAGGCCGTGGGTATCAGCGCGGTGAAATACGCCGACCTGTCCAAGCACCGCACCAGCGACTACAGCTTCAACTTCGACCAGATGCTCAGCTTCGAGGGCAATACCGCTCCGTATCTGCTGTATGCCTACACCCGCGTATCGGGTGTATTCCGCAAACTGGGCACGCCGTTCGACGCCACTCAGGGCAGCATCGTCCTCGAGGCTCCACAGGAGCAGGAACTGGCGGCGCGTCTGGCCCAATTCACCGAAACCCTGAATAACGTCGCAGAAAAAGGCACACCTCACGTACTTTGTGCTTACCTGTATGACCTTGCGGGTCTGTTTTCCAGCTTCTATGAAAACTGCCCGATCCTTGGTGCGGAAAACCCCGATCAACAACAAAGCCGCCTGCGTCTGGCGGCCCTGACCGGTCGCACTCTCAAGCAAGGCCTGGATCTGTTGGGTCTGGAAACTCTGGAGCGTATGTAAGTTGGCAGTTGCGAAGAAGAAACCGGCTCCCAAGCGGGGCGCCAGCCGTTATCAGGCACCCGCGAAGAAGCCGATTCCAGGATGGTTATGGCTGGTTATCGGTTTGACCGTAGGGGCATTCATTGTTTTTCTGATGAAGCTCGAACCAGGCGGCGAAGACGTCAAGCGCGCCAAGGCCGAGGCCAAGGCGGCAAAGATCGCTGAAGCGAACAAGACACCGCCGAGCCCGACGGCACCGGTCAAGCCCAAGTACGACTTCTACACGCTGCTGCCGGAATCGGAAGTGATCGTGCCGAACGAAGCGGTGCCTGAAAAGACACCGCCACCGGTAACACCGATTGCGCCGGTCACCCCCGAGCAGGCGGCAAAGATCGATACGGCACGCGCCCAGGCAGCCCTCAGCGGCCTGACACCACCTCCGGCTCCGCCCGTGGCCACTGCAAAACCGGCGGCCGTGACCCAGTTCTTCCTCCAGGCGGGCTCGTTCCGTAAGAAAGAAGACGCCGACAAGGTACGGGCCCAGATCATCCTGCTCGGTCAGGCCGCGTCCGTCGAATCCGGCACGGTCAAGGAAGAAACCTGGTACCGCGTGCTGGTCGGTCCGTTCAGCAACCGGGAACAACTGACCACCGCTCAGAAACAACTGGCGGGTGGCGGATTCAACAACCTGTTGTTGCAACAGCGCAGCCGTTAACCCCTCCAGAACACCGCCTTGCCCACACTCGGGCAAGGCCTCCCACAACCCATTGTGGAAGCTGCGGGCAGCAGACTCAGCCCATTCCCCCTAAAAAACATTCCGCCTGAAAACGCCATTTCAGAGCCTTTCGCTGCACCCGTGATTTTTTATTGATTGATCGTTCAATTAAAAACAAATAGGCTAAAAAGGGTCAGCAAGTCGAGGAGACCAGACCAATGCCCAAGGTTGGCATGCAACCCATCCGTCGCCAGCAACTGATCCAGGCCACGCTCAGTGCGATCGATCAGGTCGGTATGGGCGACGCCAGTATTGCCTTGATCGCACGTCTGGCAGGCGTTTCCAACGGCATCATCAGCCACTACTTTCAGGACAAGAACGGCCTGATCGCCGCCACCATGCGCCACCTGATGAATGCCTTGATCCAGAACATCGGCGAGCGCCGTCTGGCCCTGACAGACAACAGCCCGAGAGCCCACCTGCAAGTCATCATCGAAGGCAACTTCGATGTCAGTCAGGTCAATGGCCCCGCGATGAAAACCTGGCTGGCCTTCTGGGCCACCAGCATGCATCACCCGTCACTGCACAGATTGCAGCGGATCAACGACCACCGCCTGTACTCGAACCTGTGCTGCCAGTTCCGCCGCGTACTGCCGCTGGAACAGGCACGCAGCGCTGCCCGAGGGCTGGCGGCACTCATCGATGGTCTGTGGCTGCGCGGGGCGTTGTCAGGTGATGCCTTCGACACCGGACAGGCGCAACGGATCGCTTACGAATACATGGATTTCCAACTGGCGAAAGCGGTGAGCTGAAGCGCGTTAACGCAAAACTCATCGAACGACTCGATACGAATGTTGCCCAAACTCACCGGCAAGCTGAGATCAGTCATCGCCCAACCCCTGAATTTGCGAGGACTTTATGGCCCGTTTTGAATTGCAGAAACTCTACATCGATGGCGGTTACGTCGACGCCAGTCACTCCGCCACGTTCGACGCCATCAACCCGGCGAACGGCGAAGTCCTCGCGCAAGTACAGCGTGCAGGCAAGGAAGACGTCGAGCGCGCCGTGCTCAGTGCCGAGAAGGGCCAGAAAGTCTGGGCCGCCATGACCGCCATGCAGCGCTCGCGCATCCTGCGCCGTGCCGTGGATATCCTGCGCGAGCGCAACGATGAACTGGCGGCACTGGAAACACTGGACACCGGCAAGGCCTACTCCGAAACCCGCTATGTCGACATCGTGACCGGTGCCGATGTGCTGGAATACTACGCGGGACTGGTGCCTGCCATCGAGGGCGAGCAGATCCCGCTGCGGACCTCCTCGTTCGTCTATACACGCCGCGAGCCGCTGGGAGTCGTGGCCGGCATCGGTGCCTGGAACTACCCGATCCAGATCGCCCTGTGGAAGTCCGCTCCCGCCCTGGCGGCAGGCAACGCGATGATCTTCAAGCCCAGCGAAGTCACGTCCCTGACCACTCTGAAACTGGCAGAGATCTACACCGAAGCAGGCGTACCCGACGGCGTCTTCAACGTCCTGACCGGCAGCGGTCGTGAAGTCGGCACCTGGATCACCGAGCATCCGCGTATCGAAAAGGTTTCCTTCACCGGCGGCACCGACACCGGCAAGAAGGTCATGGCCAGCGCTTCAAGCTCTTCGCTCAAGGAAGTGACCATGGAACTGGGCGGCAAGTCGCCGCTGATCATCTTCGACGACGCCGACCTGGATCGCGCCGCCGACATTGCGATGATGGCCAACTTCTACAGCTCCGGTCAGGTCTGCACCAACGGCACCCGCGTGTTCGTGCCCAACGCGCTTAAAGCACAACTGGAAGCCAAAATCCTGGAGCGCGTCAAACGCATCCGCATCGGCAACCCCGAAGATGAAAACACCAACTTCGGGCCGCTGGTCAGCTTCGACCACATGGAAAACGTGCTGGGTTACATCGCCAAGGGCAAGGAAGAAGGTGCGCGCCTGCTGTGCGGTGGCGAACGCCTGACCGAAGGTGCTCTGGCCAGGGGCGCGTTCGTGGCCCCGACCGTGTTCACCGATTGCACGGACGAGATGACCATCGTGCGCGAAGAAATCTTCGGCCCGGTCATGAGCATCCTGGGTTACGACAGCGAAGAAGAAGTGATCCGCCGCGCCAACGACACCGACTTCGGACTGGCCGCAGGCATCGTGACCCGCGACCTGAACCGCGCACACCGCGTGATTCACCAGCTTGAAGCCGGTATCTGCTGGATCAACGCCTGGGGAGAGTCGGCGGCAGAAATGCCGGTCGGCGGCTACAAGCAATCCGGTGTCGGCCGTGAAAACGGCATCAGCTCGCTGGCGCAATACACCCGCATCAAATCCGTGCAGGTGGAACTGGGCGATTACGCATCCGTATTTTAAAGAAACATCCGTTTCAAGCGGCAAGCTGCAGGCTTCAAGTAGAAGCAAAAGCAAAGCAGCTTGCTGCTCCATCCTTACAGGCAACGCCTCACTGCCTTTGCTTGCAGCTCGAAACTTGAAGCTTGCAGCTCTACGAAGGAGCCCCTATGACCACGCAATCCGAATTCGACTACATCATCATCGGTGCCGGTTCCGCCGGTAATACCCTGGCAGCCCGTCTCACTGAGGACGCAGGCGTCACCGTTCTGCTGCTGGAAGCCGGCGGCCCGGATTATCGTCTGGACTTCCGCACCCAGATGCCCGCCGCACTGGCGTTTCCCCTGCAAGGCCGTCGCTACAACTGGGCCTATGAAACCGATCCCGAGCCCCACATGAACAACCGCCGCATGGAATGCGGACGCGGCAAGGGGCTGGGCGGTTCATCGCTCATCAACGGCATGTGCTACATCCGCGGCAACGCCATGGATTATGACGGCTGGGCCAAGGAGCCCGGTCTGGAAGACTGGAGTTACCTCGACTGCCTGCCTTATTTCCGCAAGGCCGAAACCCGCGACATCGGCCCCAACGATTATCACGGCGGCGACGGCCCGGTCAGCGTGACCACGCCCAAGGCGGGCAACAACCCGTTGTTCCACGCCATGGTCGAAGCCGGTGTCCAGGCCGGTTACCCCCGCACCGACGACCTCAACGGCTATCAACAGGAAGGTTTCGGGCCGATGGACAGGACCGTGACTCCCAACGGCCGTCGCGCCAGCACCGCGCGTGGTTATCTGGACGAAGCCAGGAAGCGCCCGACCCTGACCATCGTCACCCATGCCCTGACTGACCGCATTCTGTTCGACAACAAGCGTGCCGTAGGCGTGGCTTACCTGCACGGCGACAGCGACACCCGCATTGAAGCCCGTGCGCGCAAGGAAGTCCTGCTGTGCAGCGGAGCCATCGCCTCGCCGCAGATCCTGCAACGCTCCGGCGTCGGCCCTGCCGAATTGCTGCAGAAGCTCGACATTCCGGTGGTCCACGACCTGCCCGGTGTCGGCCAGAACCTTCAGGACCACCTGGAGATGTACCTGCAATACGCCTGCACTCAACCCGTTTCGCTCTACCCTTCCCTGCTGTGGTGGAACCAGCCGGCGATTGGTGCAGAGTGGATGTTCCTGGGCAAAGGCATCGGCGCCAGCAACCAGTTCGAGGCCGGCGGTTTCATCCGTTCGCGGGAGGAGTTCGAGTGGCCGAACATTCAGTACCACTTCCTGCCGGTTGCGATTAACTACAACGGCAGCAATGGTGTGAAGGAACATGGCTTCCAGGCGCACGTCGGCTCCATGCGCTCACCGAGCCGTGGCCGGGTGCAGCTCAAGTCCAGGGACCCTCGCGAACACCCGAGCATCCTGTTCAATTACATGGCCACCGAACAGGACTGGCAGGAGTTCCGCGACGGCATTCGCCTGACCCGGGAGATCATGCAGCAACCGGCACTGGACCCGTATCGCGGCCGGGAAATCAGCCCCGGAATCGATGTGCAGTCCGATGAGGACCTAGACAAGTTCGTCCGCGAACACGCCGAAACCGCGTTCCACCCGTCCTGCTCCTGCAAGATGGGCACCGATGAAATGGCCGTGGTCGATGGCCAGGGTCGCGTCCATGGCTTGCAAGGCCTGCGCGTGGTGGATGCCTCGATCATGCCGATCATCACCACCGGCAACCTCAATGCCCCGACCATCATGATCGCCGAGAAGATCGCCGATCGAATCCGTGGCCGCCAGCCGTTGCCACGCAGCACCGCCGATTATTTCGTGGCAGGCGACCGCCCGGCACGCGGCAAGCCGGTGCGCGAGGTAGCACAGGCGTAATTCAGGCTCTATGATTCGCGGGCGAGTCCGTCTTGTTCGTGAATGAATTCGCTACAGACAGGCGAATTCATTCGCGAAGCCCGCCCCACAAGGAGTCCCTCTGCATGTTCGATTTCTCCGCTCAGCTCAAGCAGCGGTTCGCCGCCTTGCAGAGCGATGCGCAATTCTTTTCGGTTCGTTATGTCCGCCGGAGCAGCCAGCACCTTAGTGTGCGCAAGAACGTGGCTGAACCACCGTCGCTGGGCAGCGATGAAGGGGCGATGCTGACGGTCCGCCTCAACGGTGTCGAAACCTACGCCGCCACCAACGATATTTCACAGCGCGGCTTGCAGGCCGCACTGCAACAGGCCGAAGCACTGGCCCGTCGTCTGGCACCGCATACGTTGCTGGACCTGACCGATCATGCCGTGTCCACGGCACGCGCCGATTACCTGTCGCCCAACCTGAACAGCGCCTTCCCGAACCTGAGCGACTGCATCGACCTGCTGATGGCCGAGTCGAACGCCGTCCCCAGGGACGAACGCCTGGTGAACTGGCAGGCCAGTCTCGGGCTGGAAAACGTCGAGCAGATCTACCTCAACAGCGCAGGCGCAGAGATTCGTCAGGCGCAACGTTTCGTCTTTCCGGGCATGACGGTGACCGCCTACGACGGGCGCGACAGCCAGACACGCAGCCTGGGCCGGGACAATTTCGGTCAGCAAGGCGGTGCGGAGATCATCCACAACTGCGGCCTGATCGGTGCCGCCACACACGTGGCCGATCAGGCCCTGCAATTGATCCTCGCCCCCAACACGCCCACCGGCCCGCGTGACCTGTTACTGATGCCGGACCAGATGATCCTGCAGATCCACGAATCCATCGGCCATCCGCTGGAACTGGACCGCATTCTGGGTGACGAGCGCAATTACGCGGGCACCAGCTTCGTCAAGGCCTCGGATTTCGGCACGCTGCAATACGGCTCCAGGCTGTTGAACGTGACCTTCGACCCGGACATTCCCGAACAACTGGCCAGCTACGGTCATGACGACGATGGCACGGCAGCGAGCAAGCAATTCCTGATTCGCGACGGCCTGCTGCAACGCCCATTGGGCGGTGCCCTGTCGCAATACCGCTCCGGCTTGCCGGGCGTCGCCAACAGCCGCGCCTGCAACTGGAACCGCCCGCCCATCGACCGCATGGCCAACCTGAATATTGAACCGGGCGACCAGTCTCTGGAGCAACTGATCGGCGGCATCGAGCACGGCATCCTGATGTCGACCAACCGTTCGTGGTCCATCGACGATGCACGCAATAAATTCCAGTTCGGCTGCGAGTGGGGCCAGTTGATCGAGAACGGCGAACTCAAGGGCGTGGTCAAGAACCCCAACTATCGGGCGATTTCCGCGCAGTTCTGGCGCAACCTCAGCGCAGTCGGCGATGCCAGTACGTTCAAGGTGCTGGGCACACCCAATTGCGGGAAAGGCGAACCCAATCAGGTGGTGCGTGTCGGTCACGCCTCGCCAGCCTGTGTTTTCGCCAACGTCGATGTCTTTGGAGGTGATGCCTGATGTCGCATCAACAGCAATTCGAGGCATTGGTCGCCGCCCTCAAGAAGCAGATCAGCCCGAACGAACACTTCACCCTGACCTACAACGCAGAGGCCTCGGATTTCATTCGTTTCAACCATGGCCAGGTGCGTCAGGCCGGGCATGTGCAGCAAGCCAGCGTGACCTTCAAGCTGATCGATGACGGACGCCATGCCGATCTGGATCTGACCCTGTCGGGTGATGCCCAGGTCGATGACCAGCGCCTGACCCAGGCCTTGCTGCAATTGCGTGCAACCGTGAGTTTGCTGGCCAAAGACCCCTATCTGCTGCCCAATACCGAAGCCTGGAACAGCCACAATCAGCAAGAACGACCGCTACCGGACAGCGGGCATGTCGTGAAACGGATCAGTGAGCTCTCCGAGGGGCTGGATCTGGTGGGTTTCTATGCTGCCGGCCCTGTCTACCGTGGGTTCGCCAGCTCATGGGGTGCTCTGGGCTGGCATCAGGCCAATAGCTTCAATTTCGACTGGAGCCTGTTCCACGAAAACGGTCAGGCCGTAAAAGCCGGTTATGCCGGGCATGACTGGAACGACGAGGCCTTTGCCAGACGCTTCAATCAGGCCCGCGAGCAGTTGCAGTTTCTTGGCCGCCCGCTACGCACGCTGGAACCGGGGCAATACCGCGCCTATCTGGCACCGGCTGCCCTGGATGAAATCATTGGCATGCTGTGTTGGGGCGGGTTCTCCGCTCAGGCACTGGCCAGCAAACACAGCCCGTTACAGCGGCTGTACAGCGGCGATACCCGGTTCAGCCCGCTGTTCAGCCTCGACGAACAGGTCAGCGGCTCGCTCTCGCCTGCGTTCTCCCGCGAAGGCTACCCTCGCAAGGACTTGTCCCTGATCGCGGCCGGTGAAGCTCGCGAACAACTGGTCGACTCCAGCAGCGCCGCCGAATATGGCCTGCAAGCCAACGGTGCGGACAACGGGGAATGGCCCAGCGCGTTGAACATGGCAGGCGGCACGCTGGAGCAGGATCAGATTCTGCAACAACTCGGCACCGGCCTGTACATCAGCAACCTCTGGTACCTGAACTTCTCCGACCAGTCGGCCGCACGCCTGACCGGCATGACCCGCTTTGCGACCTTCTGGGTCGAGGACGGCAAGATCGTTGCCCCCGTCAGCACCATGCGTTTCGATGACAGCGCCTACAGCCTGCTGGGCCATGCACTGGAAAACCTGACCCGCGAGCGTGAGCTGATTCTGTCGGCCAGCACTTACAGCCAGCGTCAGACTGCGTCCAACCAGTTGCCCGGAGCGCTGATCAGCAAGCTGACCTTGACGTTGTAAGGTCGTTTTTCGCGAATGAATTCGCTGCAGGAGCGAATTCATTCGCGAATTGCCACAGGGAATTCACATGCCACTTCTGGACGAAAAAACCCTGCGCTGGATGCCCTGGGTCATTGCCATCGCCTTCTTCATGCAAAGCCTGGACGGCACGATCCTCAATACCGCCTTGCCGTCCATGGCCCATTCGCTGGAAGAGGACCCGCTGCGCATGCAGTCGGTGGTCATTGCCTACATGCTGACCATCGCTCTGCTGATCCCGGCCTCCGGCTGGATCGCCGACCGTTTCGGCATCAAGCGCATCTTCTTCAGCGCGATCCTGTTGTTCAGCTTTGGTTCACTGCTGTGCGCACTGTCCAACTCGCTGAACATGCTGGTGGCGGCACGGGTGATCCAGGGGTTTGGCGGTGCGTTGATGCTGCCGATCGGACGGCTGATCGTCTTGCGTGCCTATCCACGTTCGGAGCTGGTGCGGATCATGGGGTTCATCACCGTGCCCGGTCTGCTCGGGCCATTGCTGGGGCCGACCCTGGGCGGCTGGATGGTCGAATACCTCAGCTGGCACTGGATCTTCCTGATCAATATTCCGGTGGGCTTGCTGGGCTGTTACGCCGTCAAACATTTCATCCCGGATATTCCCGGCGGCGGGCGCACGCGCTTCGACGGCACAGGCTTCATCCTGTTCGGTGCCGCGATGGTGCTGATCACCATTGCACTGGAAGGGCTGGGCGAACTGCACCTGCCCCACATGCGCGTGGTGTTGCTGTTGTTCGCGGGCATGGGCTGTCTGGCGGCCTATTGGCTGCGGGCCGGGCATGTGGAGTTTCCTCTCTTCTCTCCGACCCTCTTCCGCACGCGAACCTTTGCGGTGGGTATCCTGGGTAACCTGTTTGCCCGGCTGGGCAGTGGCGCGCTGCCGTTTCTGGTGCCGTTGCTGCTGCAAGTCGCGCTGGGCTATTCACCGTCCCAGGCCGGGATGAGCATGCTGCCTCTGGCTGCGGCGGGCATGTTCGCCAAGACCATCGCCCGCTGGCTGATCGAGTGGCTGGGCTATCGCATCATCCTGACCGGCAACACGCTGTTGCTGGGTATCCTGCTGGCGACACTGGCGCTGGTCGACACCCAGACACCGTATTGGGTGCTGCTGGTGCACCTGGGCCTGCTGGGTGCGGTGAACTCCTTGCAGTTCACGGCCATGAACACCGTCACCCTGATCGATCTGGACGATGCCAGCGCGGCCAGCGGCAACAGTTTGCTGTCGGTCGTGGCGCAATTGTCGTTGAGCCTTGGCGTGGCCAGCGCAGCAGCCCTGCTCGGCGGTTTTACCGATGACGTGGCCACTGGCGAAGTCAGCAGTGTATTGGGCGCCTTCCAGCTGACGTTCCTGAGTGTCGGCATGCTGGCGATGTTTGCGGCGGGGATATTTCTGCAATTGCCGGCGCGGGAGGGCAAGAAAATTGTTGTTCGCGAATGAATCCGCTCCTACGGTGGGAGCGAATTCATTCGCGAAGGCATCAATGCCACCCTCACGACCTGATACACTGCGCGACATTTTTGTTTTACAGGTTCACCGTCGTGACTAACACCGCTTTCAACACTTTGCCCCTGTCCGCTGCCATGCTGGCTAACCTGGAGTCGCTTGGTTACGCCGAAATGACACCGATTCAGGCGCAAAGCCTGCCGGTGATTCTCAAGGGCATGGACCTGATCGCCCAGGCCAAGACCGGCAGCGGCAAGACCGCAGCGTTCGGGATCGGCCTGCTGAATCCGATCAACCCGCGCTTCTTCGGCTGCCAGGCACTGGTGATGTGCCCGACCCGCGAGCTGGCCGATCAGGTGGCCAAGGAAATCCGCCGTCTGGCCCGCTCCGAAGACAACATCAAGGTGCTGACCCTGTGTGGCGGCGTGCCTTTCGGCCCGCAGATCGGCTCGCTGGAGCACGGCGCGCACATCATCGTCGGCACACCGGGCCGTATCCAGCAGCATTTGCGCAAAGGTTCGCTGGTGCTGGACGGGCTGAACACCCTGATTCTCGATGAAGCCGACCGCATGCTGGACATGGGCTTCTACGACGCCATCGCCGACATCATCGAGCAGACCCCGCAACGTCGCCAGACCCTGCTGTTCTCCGCCACTTACCCGGTCGGCATCAAGCAGCTTGCCTCGAAGTTCATGCGCGACCCGCAGACCGTCAAGGTCGAAACACTGCATGCCGACAGCCAGATCGAGCAGATCTTCTATGAAATCGCTCCAGAGCAACGTCTGGAAGCCGTGGTCAAGGTGCTCGCTCATTTCCGTCCGACATCCTGTGTGGCCTTCTGCTTCACCAAACAGCAGGTTCAGGAAGTCGTCGATCACCTGACCGCCAAGGGCATGTCGGCTGTTGGCCTGCATGGCGACCTGGAACAACGCGATCGCGATCAGGTACTGGCAATGTTTGCCAACCGCAGCACCTCGGTACTGGTTGCCACCGACGTCGCCGCGCGTGGCCTGGATATCGATGCGCTGGACATGGTCATCAACGTCGAACTGGCCCGCGACTCGGAAATCCACATTCACCGCGTTGGCCGTACGGGTCGTGCAGGTGAAACAGGTATTGCCGTCAGCCTGGTCGCCCCTTCGGAAAGCCAGCGTGCCCGCGCCATCGAAGAGCTGCAAAAGGCTCCGCTGAACTGGCAGCAGTACGACGCCCTGAAACCCAAGGAAGGTGGCAAGCTGCTGCCTGCCATGACGACGCTGTGCATCGGCTCGGGCCGCAAGGACAAACTGCGTCCGGGCGACATTCTCGGCGCACTGACCGGCGAAGCCGGCATTCCGGGCGCGCAGGTCGGCAAGATCGCCATCTTCGACTTTCAGGCCTATGTGGCCGTTGATCGCAGCATTGCCAAACAGGCACTGGAGCGTTTGAACAACGGCAAGATCAAGGGCAAGTCGCTGCGGGTTCGCATTCTTTAAGCCCCCCGACAAAAAGCTTCGCGAATAAATTCGCTCCTACAAGGCTGTAACGAGAGGACCATGCTGTGCCCGTTACCGACGTTGTCATCATTGGCGCTGGCGCCGCAGGTTTGATGTGTGCGCTCACCGCCGCCGGGCGCGGGCGCAAGGTGATGTTGATCGATCATGCCAACAAACCGGGCAAGAAGATCCTCATGTCCGGTGGCGGGCGCTGTAACTTCACCAACATGTACACCGAGCCGGCCAACTTTCTGTCGCAGAACCCGCATTTCTGCAAATCGGCCCTGGCCCGCTATACCCAGTGGGACTTCATCGAGATGGTCGCCAGACATGGCGTGCCTTATCACGAGAAGAAGCTCGGCCAGCTGTTCTGCGATAACAAGTCCAGCGACATCCTCGAAATGCTGCTCGAGGAATGCCGACAGGCCGGTGCCAGCCTGCATATGGACACCTCCGTGCAGCAGATCGAGAAGACCGACACCGGCTACCGCCTGGAAACCACGCTGGGCACCCTGAACTGCGAGTCGCTGGTCATCGCCACCGGCGGCCTGTCGATCCCGACGCTGGGTGCCACCGGTTTCGGTTATCAGGTCGGCAAACAGTTCGGACATACCCTGCTGCCCACAAGGGCCGGTCTGGTGCCATTCACCATCACCGACCAGCTCAAGGAGCTGTGCAGTGAATTGTCCGGAACGTCGGTGGATTGCCTGGTCAGCTGTAATGACATGAGCTTCCGCGAGAACATCCTGTTTACCCACCGCGGCCTCAGTGGCCCAGCGATCCTGCAGATATCCTCGTTCTGGCAGCCCGGCGACACCGTGGAAATCAACCTGCTGCCCGACCATGACGCCGCAAGCTGGCTGGCGCAACAACAGGCCGAACGCCCGAACAGCGAACTGAAAACCCTGCTGGGGGAAATCTTCACCAAGAAGATGGCCAACCTGATTGCCGAGCACTGGTTCGTCTCCAGACCGATGAAGCAGTACACCCATGCAGAACTGGCCGGGATTGCCGACAGACTGGCGAGCTGGAAGGTGATACCGGCCGGCACCGAAGGCTATCGCACCGCCGAAGTGACGCTGGGCGGTATCGATACCCGGGAAGTGTCGTCCAAGACCATGGAGTCGCTGAAATCGCCGGGGCTGTATTTTGTCGGCGAAGTGCTGGATGTGAGCGGCCATCTGGGCGGCTTCAACTTTCAGTGGGCCTGGGCATCGGCCTACGCAGCCGCGCAATACGTGTAATAGAGCGGCGCAGCAGAAAAACGGCACGCGCGGGGGAATAATTTTTTTCCCAAGCGGATGTACAGGCCTGCTTCGGGCCTGTACATATCCATCTGCAAGACCGATCAATTGCGAACAAGGCCGTCATCTCATTCATGGCATCAAAATCACTGAGTCATTCGTTTCGCCGGTTATGGGCACTGGACAAGTTCAGCTATAGCGTTCGGGTCTTTATCGCGCTGACCGGCAGCATGGCGCTGTGCTGGTATCAGAATGAGATGGGGCTGTTGATTCCGCTGTTCCTGGGGATTATCGCCTGCGCCCTGGCCGAAACCGATGACAGCTGGCAAGGCCGCCTCAACGCCCTGGCCGTGACTCTGGTGTGTTTCAGCATTGCCGCCCTGGCCGTTGAACTCCTGTTTCCCTACCCTTGGCTGTTCGTGTGCTCACTGGCGCTGGCCAGTTTCTGCCTGACCATGCTCGGTGCGCTGGGCGAGCGCTATGGAGCCATTGCCTACGGCACCTTGATCCTGTCGGTCTACACCATGATTGGTGTGGATCAGCGTGGCGGCGAAGTCCTCGATTTCTGGCATGAACCGATGCTGCTGGTGGCGGGCGCAGCCTGGTACGGCCTGTTGTCGGTACTGTGGCAGATGCTGTTTTCCAACCAGCCGGTCCAGCAGGCCCTGGCGCGCCTGTTCCGCGAGCTGGGGTTGTACCTGAAGCTCAAGTCGACGCTGTTCGAGCCGATCCGGACGCTGGATGTGGAAGCCCGGCGCCTGGAGCTGGCCAAGCAGAACGGTCAGGTGGTGGCGGCACTCAACGCAACCAAGGAAATCATTCTGCACCGTGTCGGCAGTGGTCGGCCCGGCTCGAAGGTCAGCCGCTACCTGAAGCTGTATTTCATCGCCCAGGACATTCATGAGCGCGCCAGCTCGTCGCATTACCCGTACAACTCGCTGGCCGAAGCGTTTTTCCACAGCGACGTACTGTTTCGCTGCCAGCGCCTGCTGCGCCAGCAAGGCGTGGCCTGTCAGGCATTGTCCGAATCCATCCAGTTGCGCCAGCCCTTTGTCTACGACCCCAGCTTTGCCGAAGCCATGGAAGACCTGCGCGCGTCCCTGGAGCATCTGCGCATCCAGAGCAATCCGGCCTGGCGCAGTCTGCTACGCTCCTTGCGGGCACTGGCCGCCAACCTGGAAACACTCGATCGCCTGATCAGCGATGCCAGCAACCCGGACGCCGTGGCCGACGCCACCGACAGCAGCCTGCTGGACCGCTCACCGCGCAACCTCAAGGATGTCTGGACACGTCTGCGACTGCAGATGACACCGACGTCGCTGCTGTTTCGCCATGCCTTGCGCCTGCCGCTGGCCCTGACGGTCGGTTATGCCATGGTGCATCTGATCCACCCCTCGCAAGGCTACTGGATCATCCTGACCACCGTTTTCGTCTGCCAGCCGAGCTACGGCGCGACCCGACGCAAGCTCGGGCAAAGGATCATCGGCACCGCCCTGGGCCTGACCGCGGGCTGGGCGCTGTTCGAGCTGGTCACCAGCCCGATCCTGCAATCGATGTGTGCCGTGCTGGCCGGCGTGGTGTTCTTCGTCAACCGAACGACGCGCTATACCCTGTCGACCGCCGCCATCACCGTCATGGTGCTGTTCTGCTTCAATCAGGTGGGCGATGGTTACGGGCTGTTCCTGCCACGGCTGTTCGACACCCTGCTGGGCAGCCTGATTGCAGGCCTGGCGGTGTTCCTGTTCCTGCCAGACTGGCAAGGCCGCAAGCTGAACAAGGTGCTGGCCAACACGCTGACCTGCAACAGCATCTACCTGCGTCAGATCATGCAGCAATACGCCAAGGGCAAGAGCGACGATCTGGCCTACCGGCTGGCCCGGCGCAACGCGCACAACGCCGACGCCGCGCTGTCCACGACCCTGGCCAACATGCTCATGGAGCCGGGGCATTTCCGTAAGGAGGCCGATGTGGGTTTCCGCTTTCTGGTGCTGTCCCACACGCTGCTGAGTTACCTGTCCGGCCTGGGTGCACATCGCGACACCCAACTGCCCAACGATGTCCATGAACAGCTCATCGATGGTGCAGGCGCGGCCCTGGCGTCGAGCATCGACGAAATTGCCCAGAGCCTGGCCAACAAGCAGCCGGTTGCCGTCCAGAACGACACGGAAGAAGCACTGGCGACCCAGCTGGAGCAGATGCCCGACGACCTGGACGAAAGCCAGCGACTGGTGCAGACGCAACTGGCCTTGATCTATCGCCAGCTGGCACCGCTGCGCACGCTGGCGGCCCACTTGATCAAGGGTCCGGAGACGTCCATAGACCGTGCCGTCTGAGCAGTTCGTCGTAACTGCCGTCGGCCTTCATGGCCTCGATTTCACGGTCGAAACCGGCCACGATCTGCGCATGCCTGGGGTTCTTCAGGCTGACGAGGATGTGCAGGCCGTTCTCTCTGGGTGATCCGGGCAGAAACTCGACCCGATCACGGACCTCTTCGGACTCATGCGCCAGGTTATAGAGAGCCACGTATTCATCTTCCAGCGTCAGATCGACACGCCCGGCCGCCAGCATGTTCACGGCCATGGAAAAACTGTGGACCGGGACCTTTCTCAGCGCCGGATCATTGTCGAAGAGCGGGTAGTACGCATACCCACGCACCACCGCAATCCTGTGCGCGTGCAAAAGCGCCGGGGTCGAGACATCGACTTCGGTATTCCTGCGTTTGAGAAAGCGAATCCTGTTGAGCAGGTATTCAGCAGAAAATTGACCAATCCGGGTGCGATCTTCAGAGAACCAGGCATTGATCAGCACATCATTGCGCCCTTCTGCGATGCCGTGCACGGCCCGAGCCCAAGGAACCTGCTCGTAAAGCGTCCTGTATCCGGCCCGGTGCAATGCCGTCCTGACGATATCGGTCGCCAGCCCGCCATTGAGCAATGTTTCATCAGTAAACGGAGGCCATGCATCGGCAACCAGGCGCAGTTTTTCTTCTGCACCAGCCGGGGCCATCAATAGCCAACCCAGTAGTCCTATGGCTTGAAGCAATCGCAACATGCTTAAGCTCCACGGATGAACGACAAGCCCGGTCCAGAATGATGGCGTTCGGCCAAGACTGTCACCTGAAGTCTGTATTGAAGCCCCAATTGCTTCAGGAAACAACCCACAGAAATGTTGCACTCCTACCATCACTCCATCGGTTTTTCATCCCGCCAACATTGAAACAACAGACAGACCTCACCGCACTTTATTGGGAATGCCGGCGGATGCGTTTAGAATTCCCTTCTGGTTTCTCTCCGAGTCAACAACATGCCTATCAAATGGATCTGCAAACACCATACCGACCTGAGCATCGAGCAGCTGTACGCCGTTCTGAAGCTGCGCTCAGAGGTGTTCGTGGTCGAACAACAGTGCGTGTTTCAAGATGTGGATGGTCTGGACCTGACAGGCGACACCTGCCATTTGATGGCCTGGCAAAACGGTAGCCTGGTGGCTTACCTGCGCTTGCTGGACCCCATCCAGCAAGGCGGCGATGTCACCATTGGCCGCGTGGTGACCGCCCCGTCGATTCGCAGCCGGGGCATGGGTCATGAACTGATGGTCCAGGCCCTGGAGCATGCCGAGAAAAAATGGCCCGACCAGCCCATCTATCTGTCGGCTCAGGCACATTTGCAGGGTTACTACAGCCGCTATGGCTTCAACCCGGTTGGCGAGGTGTACATGGAGGACGACATTCCTCACATCGGCATGCGCCGGGACCTCGAATAAGGAAAACCCCTCTCAGGGGTAGCCCAGCACATCCTTGATACGTGCCAGGTTCCGGGTAATCCAGTCCCGGTCGATCGCACCCCAGTCACGAATCCGGTACTGCCCGGCATGATTACGGGCGCCCTCCTGCTGCTCGAACTCACATTCGATATCCAGATCCGCCAGGGCTGCAATGGTGTCCTGAGCCGTACGGCGCGGCATGCCGGTGACGTCCATCAACGCCGGGACGCTGCTGGCCAGCTGGCAATCGATCAGGTAAGCCACGTACAGACGACGATAAAAACTGCTCTTGGTCTTGCTGACATCCATCTTCAAATCCTTGGTGGTGCGATACTCAGGTCATCGATCCGGCAGCAGCCTGAAGATCGCGATACGTCAGATAGACCCGCAAGTCGAATTCCAGTTGGTGGTAGCCAGGCTGCATGTACTCACAGAGCTGATAGAAGGCCTTGTTGTGATCGGACTCCTTGAAGTGAGCCAGCTCATGCACCACGATCATTCGCAGAAACTCGGGGGCCGCCTCCTTGAACAAGGCCGCGACACGAATTTCCTTCTTGGCCTTGAGCTTGCCGCCCTGCACCCGTGAAATCGTGGTGTGCAACCCCAGTGCGCGATGAGTCAGATCGAGGCGATTGTCGAACAGCACTTTATCGATAGCCGGCGCGTTACGCAGATGCTCCTGCTTCAAGGCCTGCGCATAGGCATATAGGGCCTTGTCACTCTGTATCTGATGACGCTCCGGGTAGCGCTGCTGCAAATAATCGCCCAGCCTGTTCTGCGCAATCAACTGCCTGACCTGATCCTGAAGGGCGGCAGGATAGGCTTGCAAGTATTTGAGCGGAGCATGAACAGGTGAAATCATGGGAGCGCATCGAGTGGTTCAGAAGCGCCAGTCTACCGCAATCACACCCGTGGCAGCTTTGCCCAGTCGAAGTGTTGGGGGAAACACATCGCATCCTCGGCATCCAGTGGATACGCCACCAGGAACCCCTGGATCACCTGACAACCGTTCCTGGCCAGCCACTCATACTGCTGAAAGGTTTCGACACCTTCTGCAATCACCAGCATGCCCAGGTTGCGACACAGATCGATGATACCGCTCGCCAGGACGGCATCCCGCGGCGAGTCGAGCAGACCGGCAATGAAACGCCGATCCAGCTTCAAGGTGTCCAGCTCAAGGTTTCGCAAATGTGTCAGCGAACACTCCCCCACCCCGAAGTCATCCAGCGCCACCCGCACACCGATCTCACGCAACTGCCGCAACTGCTTGTGGCTGTGGGTCAGGTTACTCACCAATGACAATTCCGTGATCTCGACTTCCAGCTGACCGGGCTGAAGCTCGAAACGCTCCATGGCGCGCTTCAGCTCCGAGGCCAGGTTAGGCATGCAGAACTGTGTCGGGCTGACGCTGACGCTCACCACCAGGTCGGAGGCAAACATCCGGTTCAAGGCCTGGCGCTGCTCGGCGCCCTGATCGAAGATCCAGCTGCCGAGCCGGTTGATCAGACGCGTTTCTTCAAGCAAGGGGATAAACAGTGCAGGCGGCACTTCCCCGACACTGGGGTGCTGCCAGCGCAGCAAGGCCTCGAAGCCACGCAAACGGCCATCCGCGATCTGCACCTGAGGCTGATAGACCACGGAGAAATTCTTGCCATCGATGGCCGTGCGCACACTGTCTTCAAGCATCAGACGCGAGCGGGCACGCCCGTTCATGTTCTGGTCGTAGAATCGATATTGCTGACGACCGGCACGCTTGGCCTCGTACATGGCGATATCCGCGGCGCGCAGCAAGCCATCGAGGTTGGAGCCGCACTCGGGATAGGTCGCAATCCCGATACTGACCCCCAGCGAAATATCCACGCCATCGACCTGCCGCTTCACAGACACGCGCTCGATGAGCTTTTCGGCCACCTTGGCCGCCTGTTCGGGATAATCGAACCCGTCGATCACCACGGTGAATTCGTCGCCCCCCATACGAGCCAGTACATCGTAGGGACGCAGGCAGTCCTTGAGCTGTTCGGACACCCAGAGCAACACCTGATCGCCCGCGTCATGCCCCAGCGAGTCATTGATCAGTTTGAAACCATCCAGATCCAGATAAAGCACGACCAGATACTTGTCCGCATGCTCGTTGCGCAACAGCATGCCTTCGACCGCCTGATAGAAACCACGCCGGTTGAGCAACCCCGTCAGGGCATCGGTGACCGCCTGCTGCTCCAGCTGTTGATACAAGTCCCGCACCACCGACATGTCGAGAATGGTCAACACCATGGCCTTCTGCTCGACAGGCAAAGGCGCACAGGACAAGGCCACCGGCAGCTCATTGCCTTCGGTCGTCATCAAGATCGCGTCGTGGACACGGTAGGTATCGGCCTTGCGATAGCTCTTGTAGAAATTCGACTCCAGCCAGCTCTCGACCTGAGGCTCATGGACATAATCGAGCACGGCCGTGCCGCATAGACGCTCGACAGGCGCACCCAGCAAACGGCAGATCGCCGGATTGGCAAAACTGATGATGCCGGACTCGTCGACCACCAGAATCCCTTCCGCCACATTGGCCAGTACCGACGCATTGAAGGCCCTGGCACTCTCCAGCTCCTGGGTAAGTTTCTGCAAGGCACGACGATTGCGCTGCTGATCCAGAAGCGCCTGGACCTTGGGCTTGAGTACATTCGGATCGAAAGGCTTGAACAGGTAATCGACCGCACCACTGGCGTAGCCCTTCTGGACCGCAGCCTGCGTCTGTTCATTGGCCGTCAGGAAGATGATCGGCGTCAGGCTCGTTCTCTGGCTACCGCGCATCAATCGTGCAACTTCAAACCCATCCATGCCTGGCATCTGCACATCAAGCAAGACCAGATCCACCTCTTGCTCCAGCAGCACCGTCAATGCCTCAACCCCTGAGCTGGCCGTTACGATGCGCCAATCCGTGCGTTGCAGAACCGCGCACATCGTCACCAGATTTTCAGGGTAGTCATCAACGACCAGCAGAACCGAGGAGCCATCACTGGGCTTGGGTTGCATGCATTCCATGCTGCTTCTCTAATTGTGGGGATGTGCCTGATAAAAGGAAAACCATCATCCAATTTGTATCAACTTTAGTCGCTTCTGAAAAAATCATGAGAAATGCAGCCCATTGCCACCACAAATGATTGATTTAACCGACTAACGGTATATTCCTGCAGGCCATATAAAACCTGTCCTACAAGAAATGTGACAGCACTTTGACGTCATTCGTTCGACCATCCGGCATTAACAAATGCTCCTGCAAATCGTATAAGAACGGCTCAAACCCTCTGACGAGAGGCCTTTCTGGCTAACGACTGCATATTTTTTGGAAGAGCAGAATGATAGATCTTGGATCATGGAATCTCAGTATTCCGGTGGGCTCCCCGCCCAAAACCATCGAAACTGCACAGCTGGTGCAGGGCTATGACGGCAAGTATTTCGAGTCGCACTCGGAATACATTTTCTTTTGGTCACCGGTTACTGGCTCGCGTACGGAAAACGCCAAATACCCTCGCAGCGAACTACGGGAAACCTGGGCCGACGGCACGTTGCACAACTGGCTGTACCCCGATGCAGACAACTTCCTGAATGCGACCCTGGAGGTCAATCAGGTGCCCTCATCCGGCAAGATTGTCATCGGTCAGATACATGCCTATGAAAGCACCGAGCCGATGTTGAAAGTCGAGTATCAGTACAAGACGAAAACCCAGACCGGCAATATCGTGGTGAAAGTCCGCAATCGCTTCGACGATGACGAAAGCAAGGTCATTCAAATCGCGGAAGGCGTGCCGCTCAACGAGAAGTTCAAATACATCATCCACCTCAGCCCCGGCGGAGAACTGAGCGTGAGCACCCGGGATGTGAACTGGAGCACCTCCATCAGTTCAACCTGGAGCACCAAACCGCTGTACTTCAAGGCCGGCGTTTATACCCAGGACAACTCCGGCTACAGCACCGAAGGCGGAAAGGCCACCTTCTATAATCTGGACATCGACCACAACAAGAGCTGATACAAGGCTGTGAAAACAAGAAAGGCCCGGTCTTGTGGGACACGGGCCTTTCTCATTTCAAGGACGCACCGATCAGTGAGAAGCCTTGAACTCTTTTTCAGCGGCCATGAATCGCTCTTGCATGGCAACCGATGGGCCTGCACCGATTCGGCTGAACACAACGATCGCGATACTGGCGAAGATAAAGCCAGGAATGATTTCGTACAGCCCGATGGTGCTGAATTGCTTCCAGAGCACCACCGTCAGCGCACCCACCACCACACCCGCCAGCGCACCATTGCGAGTCATGCCTTTCCACAGCAACGAAATCAGCACGACCGGCCCGAAAGCCGCACCGAAACCGGCCCAGGCATAACTCACCAGCCCCAGCACGCGGTTTTCAGGATTCGAGGCCAGCACAATGGCGATAACGGCAATCAGCAACACCATCGCACGACCGACCCAGACCAGCTCAAACTGTGAAGCGTCCTTGCGCAGATAGGCCTTGTAGAAGTCCTCGGTCAAGGCGCTGGAACACACCAGGAGCTGGCAGCTCAGGGTGCTCATCACCGCAGCCAGAATGGCCGAGAGCAAGACACCGGCGACCCATGGATTAAACAGCAGCTTCGTCAGCTCGATGAACACCCGCTCAGGGTTTTCAGTCACCGGACCGGCCACATCGGGATTCGCCGAGAAATACGCGATCCCGAAAAAGCCTACGGCGACCGCGCCACCCAGGCACAGTGTCATCCAGGTCATGGAAATACGGCGGGCCCTGGCAATCGACTTGACCGAATCGGCCGCCATGAAACGCGCCAGGATGTGAGGCTGGCCGAAGTAACCCAGGCCCCAGGCCAGCAACGAAACGATGCCGATGAATGTGGTGTTCCTGAACATGTCGAACCCGGCCGGATTCTGGGCCTCGATGGCCAGGAATGTCGTGTCGACACCACCGGTCGCCAGCAATACGATGATGGGCGTGAGGATCAACGCAAAGATCATCAATGTGGCCTGGACCGTATCGGTCCAGCTCACGGCCAGGAAGCCACCGACGAAGGTGTAAGCGATGGTCGCGGCAGCCCCGGCCCACAAGGCCGTCTCATAGGACATGCCAAAGGTGCTTTCGAACAGGCGTGCTCCCGCAACAATGCCTGAAGCGCAATAAATCGTGAAGAACACCAGAATCACGACCGCCGAGATGATGCGCAGCAACCCGCTGTTGTCCTCGAAGCGGCTGCTGAAGTAGTCCGGAAGGGTCAATGCATCCCCGTTGTGCTCGGTCTGGACGCGCAACCTGCCGGCCACGAACAGCCAGTTCAGGTAAGCCCCGACGATCAGGCCGATGGCAATCCAGCTTTCCGACAGGCCCGACATATAGATAGCGCCCGGCAGGCCCATCAGCAGCCAGCCGCTCATGTCCGAAGCTCCCGCCGAGAGTGCCGTCACGACACTGCCGAGGCTGCGCCCGCCCAGAATGTAGTCAGATAAGTTATGGGTGGCGCGATAGGCCAGAAGGCCGATCAATACCATTGCCGCGATATAGATCACGAACGTGATCAGGGTTGGATTGTTGAAGCTCATGAGTTCTGCCTTGGCATTGTTTTTATGAAACGTCAGATACCAGGGAAGCCGGCAGCTGAAAACAGCCATCCATGCCTGTGTATCCGACGCAGCGCTGACTGAGATTCCGCAAGGAAGCAGCCACTGAACGACTCGCTAACGGTTGCACCGTGGTTGCGAATCCTATTAAACAAATTGAACAGGGTGCAACCAATTTCACAAACACAGTTGCACCTATTACAAAATGATCATTGCGCCCGAAATTTCGCCCCATTTTGATGCAATACGCCGCGATTTCGCAAAATAAAACGCACCGGAAGCGAGCAACTTCGACAAACATTGGGGTCCTGCAGGAAGAGCCGTTGAAATACCCTTCAAAAAACAGGTTGCACCCGGTTGCACCTAGGCATAAGCACAGCTAATCTGCGCCAAAGCCGATGCCACGCCCACAGTGGCGATAATGAGGACAATCACATGGCAACCACCACTCTGGGCGTCAAGCTGGACGACCCGACCCGCGAGCGATTGAAAGCAGCCGCCCAGTCCATCGACCGTACTCCGCACTGGTTGATCAAGCAGGCCATTTTCAATTACCTGGAAAAGCTGGAGAGTGGTGCAACCCTGCTGGAACTCAATGGCCAGGGTAGCAAGGACGGTGACGACAGCGGCGAGCTACCAGCCGACACGGGCTATCAGAGCTTTCTGGAATTTGCCGAAAGCATTCTCCCGCAATCGGTCCTGCGTGCCGCTATCACGGCTGCCTACCGCCGCCCGGAACCGGAAGTCGTTCCCATGCTGCTGGAGCAGGCGCGTCTGACAGCCCCCATGGCCGAAGCCACCCACAAGCTGGCTGCGTCCATCGCCGAAAAACTGCGCAATCAGAAAAGTGCCAGCGGTCGTGCCGGTATCGTTCAGGGGCTGTTGCAGGAGTTTTCCCTGTCGTCCCAGGAAGGCGTCGCACTGATGTGCCTGGCCGAAGCGCTGTTGCGTATTCCCGACAAGGGCACCCGCGACGCACTGATCCGCGACAAGATCAGCAACGGCAACTGGCAGCCTCATCTGGGCAACAGCCCGTCATTGTTCGTCAATGCCGCCACCTGGGGTCTGCTGTTGACCGGCAAGCTGGTGGCCACCCATAACGAAGCAGGCCTGAGCTCTTCCCTGAGCCGCATCATCGGCAAGAGTGGAGAACCCATGATCCGCAAAGGCGTGGACATGGCCATGCGCCTGATGGGCGAGCAGTTCGTGACCGGCGAAACCATCGGTGAAGCCCTGGCCAACGCCAGCCGCTTCGAAGCCAAAGGCTTCCGCTACTCCTATGACATGCTGGGCGAGGCCGCCCTGACCGAGCACGATGCACAGAAGTATCTGGCGTCCTACGAGCAGGCTATCCACTCCATCGGCAAGGCGTCCCATGGCCGTGGCATTTATGAAGGCCCGGGCATTTCCATCAAGCTGTCGGCCCTGCACCCACGTTACAGCCGGGCGCAATATGAGCGCGTGATGGAAGAACTGTACCCGCGCCTGCTGTCGCTGACCCTGCTGGCCAAGCAATACGATATCGGCCTGAATATCGACGCCGAAGAAGCCGATCGCCTGGAGCTGTCGCTGGACCTGCTCGAGCGCCTGTGCTTCGAGCCACAACTGACCGGCTGGAACGGTATCGGTTTCGTGATTCAGGCGTACCAGAAGCGCTGCCCTTACGTGATCGACTACGTGATCGATCTGGCACGTCGCAGCCGTCATCGCCTGATGATTCGTCTGGTCAAAGGCGCGTACTGGGACAGCGAAATCAAGCGCGCCCAGGTCGAAGGCCTGGAAGGCTATCCGGTCTATACCCGCAAGGTGTACACCGATGTGTCCTATATCGCCTGCGCCCGTAAACTACTGGCAGCACCGGAAGTCATCTATCCACAGTTCGCCACCCACAACGCCCACACACTGGCGGCCATCTATCACATTGCCGGTCAGAACTATTACCCCGGCCAGTACGAATTCCAGTGCCTCCACGGCATGGGTGAACCGCTTTACGAGCAAGTGGTGGGCAAGGTTGCCGAGGGCAAGCTGAACCGTCCGTGCCGCGTCTATGCACCGGTCGGCACCCATGAAACGCTGCTGGCCTATCTGGTCCGTCGTCTGCTGGAAAACGGTGCCAACACCTCGTTCGTCAACCGCATCGCCGACCAGTCGGTCTCGATTCAGGAGCTGGTGGCCGACCCGGTCAGCAGCATCGAGCGCATGGCCACGCAGGAAGGCAGCCTTGGCCTGCCGCACCCGCGCATTCCCCTGCCACGCGACCTGTATGGTCCGGAGCGCGCCAACTCCAGCGGCATCGACATGGCCAACGAACACCGCCTGGCCTCGCTGTCGTCGGCCTTGCTGGCCACTGCACACAACGACTGGCGAGCCGCCCCTCTGCTGGGTTGCCCGGCCAGCGAAGGCCTCTCGATTGCGACCCTGAACCCGTCCGATCAACGGGACGTGGTCGGCCATGTTCAGGAAGCCAGCCTTGAAGACGTCGATAACGCCATTCAGTGCGCCCTGATTTCAGGGCCGATCTGGCAGGCGACACCCCCTGCCGAACGCGCCGCCATTCTCGAACGCGCCGCCGACCTGATGGAAAACGAAATCCAGCCACTGATGGGCCTGCTGGTCCGTGAAGCGGGCAAGACGTTCCTCAACGCCATTGCCGAAGTGCGCGAGGCGGTCGACTTCCTGCGCTACTACGCCACGCAGGCCCGTCACGACTTCAGCAACGATACGCACCGCCCGCTCGGGCCAGTGGTCTGCATCAGTCCGTGGAACTTCCCTCTGGCGATTTTCACGGGGCAGGCTGCCGCCGCGCTGGCTGCCGGTAACCCGGTATTGGCCAAGCCCGCCGAACAGACCCCGTTGATCGCGGCACAGGCCGTGCGCCTGCTGCTCGAAGCGGGTATCCCGGAAGGCGCCTTGCAACTGCTGCCCGGCCGTGGCGAAACCATCGGTGCACGACTGGTCGGCGACGAGCGCGTCAAAGGCGTGATGTTCACCGGCTCCACCGAAGTCGCCCGCCTGCTGCAACGCAACATCGCCGGACGTCTCGACGCTCAGGGCCGACCGATCCCGCTGATCGCCGAAACCGGTGGCCAGAATGCTCTGATCGTCGACTCCTCGGCACTGACCGAGCAGGTGGTGATCGACATCCTGTCCTCGGCGTTCGACAGCGCAGGCCAGCGCTGCTCGGCACTGCGCGTGCTGTGCCTGCAGGAAGACTCGGCCGATCGCGTGATCGAAATGCTCAAGGGGGCCATGGCAGAAAACCGTCTGGGCAACCCGGAGCACCTGTCCGTGGACATCGGTCCGGTGATCGACGCAGAGGCCAAGGCCGGGATCGAAAAACACATCCAGGGCATGCGCGACAAGGGCCGCACGGTCTATCAGGTGGCTATTGCCAACAGTGCAGACCTCAAGCGTGGCACCTACGTGATGCCGACGCTGATCGAACTGGAAAGCTTCGATGAACTGCAACGGGAAATCTTCGGACCGGTGCTGCATGTGGTTCGCTACAAGCGCAAGGAACTGGGCCAGCTCATCGATCAGATCAATGCTTCCGGCTATGGCCTGACGCTGGGCGTGCACACCCGCATCGACGAGACGATTGCCAAGGTCATCGATAACGTCAACGCCGGTAACATCTACGTCAACCGCAACATTGTCGGTGCCGTGGTCGGCGTACAGCCATTCGGCGGTGAAGGCCTGTCCGGTACCGGCCCCAAAGCTGGCGGACCACTGTATCTGTATCGCCTGCTGTCCACCCGCCCACAGGATGCCATCGGCCAATCCCTGGAGCGTGGCGACAGGCTGATTGCTCCCGATACCCGCCTGCGCGAGACGCTGAGCAAGCCACTGCTGGCCTTGAAAGCCTGGGCGACCAGCAATCAGCAACCGGCGCTGGACGAGCTGTGCAGCCAGTTTGCCGAACAGTCGCAAAGCGGTATCACCCGCCTGCTGACCGGCCCGACCGGTGAGCGCAACAGCTATAGCATCCTGCCTCGCGAACATGTGCTGTGTCTGGCCGACGATGAAGCCGACCTGCTCACTCAACTGGCTGCGGTGCTGGCCGTCGGCAGCACGGCCATCTGGCCGGAAACCGGGACCAGCAAACCGCTGCGCGCCCGCCTGCCGAAAGAGGTTCAGGCACGCATCAAGCTGGTGGCGGACTGGAACAAGGACGACGTGTCGATCGATGCCGTACTGCACCACGGCGATTCGGACCAGTTGCGCGCAGTCTGCGAACAAGTGGCACAGCGCTCCGGTGCCATCGTGGGCGTCAACGGTCTGTCCCACGGCGAAACCAACGTGGCGCTGGAACGCCTGGTGATCGAACGCGCCGTGAGCGTGAACACTGCGGCAGCTGGCGGTAACGCGAGCCTGATGACCATCGGTTGATGCAATGCATCTTCGCGGCCGGGGCCCTCCATGAGAGGCACCCTGGCCGCGCAAGGAGCAACGATGGTTACTGAATGTCTTCCGGCTTGACGATCACCCAGTTCTTGTCAGCCGTCACAGGCAAACCTTCTTTGGCCTGCGCTTCGGCATTGGCTTTCATCATGCCGTCCAACTGCTTCATGTACTTGTCCTTGCGGTTGATCCACAGGTGTACGCCGCCTTTATTGACGTCCACACCGTGGAACAGCATGTAGCCATCGCTGGTGGGCGTGTCGCCCGCGACCAGAACCGGTTTTTTCCATTGATCGATGTAGGTCAGGATTGCGGCATGCTTGCCTGCCATCCAGGTGGCTGGCGTCCACAGGTATGGTGTCAGCTCAAGGTCGAGGTTGCTCTTCTCGTCATATTTGCCCGCAGTGATCTGCTTGCGGGCCGTCGTCAGCTCGCCGCTCTTTCTGTCCTTGAGCAGCATGGTCACGCCGATGACGTTCTGTGGTTTGACGTTGTAACCGTACTTGGGATCGGAAGCGACCATCCGTACCAGCTCTTCGGAAGCGGCGGTCATCACGTAGACCTCGATGCCGTTTTCCATCAGCTTGTTGAACAGCTCTTTCTGGCCGGTAAAGACCCGTGGCGGCTCGACGTCGAGCTTCTTGACCACATCGCCATCGTAGTAGGTCGCCGGGATTGTCTTGCCCGACGCCATCAACTCGTCGACGTAACCTTTCAGTTCCTTGAGCGTGAAGCCCGAGAAGACTTGCGCCACCCAGGGGTAGCAGACCATGTCATCCAGCTCGCAGAGGCGGTAGTAGTAACTGAACAGGCTTTCCTTGTGCCCGGCGGTGTCCTTGAACGGGATCAGCTTCAGAGAAGGGTCCAGTTTCTCCCGCGTGATCAGGCCTTTGTTTTCCATGTACGGCAACAGCGACTCTTCAAGGTCGAAGCGGTAGCTGGTGTTATCCATGTCAAAGACGGCGTAGTTACCCTTGTTGGCGTTGGCCGCAATCATGGCGTCCAGGGCCTTTGCCGCCGGCTCGGGCCAGTGCTTCAGCTCTGTGGAAAAAGCCTGACCGGCAAGGCCCAGGCACAATGCGGCAGCCAACAGTTTGGGTGTGAACTTCATCAATGGTTTCCCCCGAAAAATGTATGGGGTCGACCGTAACAAAATGATGTGACGCTTATCGCGCGTCAGCGACCCCGCATGTTCTGAGGGCGTCACGTCCACAATGGTTCGCGACAAGGTGATTTAATTGCGACCTTTTCACGACTCAGCGCCGCTCCCAGACCTCGAAGTGATAAGCAGGCTTTTCATCAACGGCAGCGTTTTCAACCGTCGATGTCAGCGCCCATTGCGCCGTGTCGAACTCCGGGAACCACGCATCGCCTTCGGGGCTCAGCTCCACACGGGTCAGGTAAAGGCGATCCGCCTGCGCCAGGCCCTGGGCATATAGCTGCGCGCCGCCAATCAGCATCACCTCGTCAACGCCCTGCTCCTGCGCCCACTGCTCGGCACGGACCACGGCAGCCTCAAGGGAGGGGAAGACTTCTGCGCCTTCAAGCTGCAGATCCGTCTGGCGGCTGACCACCAGATTCAGGCGACCGGGCAACGGGCGGCCCAGCGAATCCCAGGTCTTGCGCCCCATGATGATCGGCTTGCCGAGGGTCGTGGCCTTGAAATATTTGAAATCCCCCGGCAAATGCCAGGGCATGGAATTGTCGACGCCGATCACCCGGTTTTCACCGAGGGCGGCAATCAGGCTGAGAGGGAGATGTTTTTTCATGGACGCGAGAATAACAGAGCAAAGGAACTGATAGACACCGAGAAGGCCCTAAGCATCACCGCAACGGTTATGCTTCCCGCTGAACTCATCGAAGAGACGCTGTGTGACTGCTCTGACCCCACTCGACACCCTTTGGCTGACCGAAGCTGTACGTCTGCGAGAAGTACAGGCCGGTCTTCTTGACGATCAGGAAGCCAATCGCCGCGCCCGCGCCTCGGCAGGCGACTTGAGCAGCCGGATCAAGCAGCGTGCCTTGTGGCTGGCCGAGCGTGACGGCATGGTGAGTGCCTTGCATCACTGGAAACAGGGCGCGCGCCTGGCACTGATCGTTCTGGCAATCATGGCCATGGTCAGCGGTGCAGGCCTGGCCTTCGCTGCGCTGGGCAACGGACAGGCACCGGTCAATGTGTTCTGGGCACTGGGCAGCCTGCTCGGGCTGAATCTGGTGCTCCTGATGAGCTGGGCATTGGGACTGGTCTTCACCGGACGCAGCACGTCCGGCCTTGGGCGACTCTGGCTATGGGCCAGTGAAAGACTCGCACGTGACGCTCAGGCCGCCCAGCTGGCTCCCGCACTGATTCTGTTGCTACAACGCCAGCGGCTCAATCGTTGGGTGCTGGGCCTGCTGGTCAACGGGCTGTGGCTGACAGCCTTGCTCAGTGCATTGGTCCTGACGTTGATGCTGATGGCCACGCGGCGTTACGGTTTTGTCTGGGAAACCACCATTCTGGGCAGCGAAACCTTCGTCAATCTGACCCAGACACTCGGCATCATTCCGGCTCTGCTGGGTTTCAGCACGCCCGACGAACTGATGATCCGCGCCAGTGGTAATGGCGTCCTGAGTCTGGAAAACGCTCGTCAGGCCTGGGCCTCCTGGCTGGTGGGCGTCTTGCTGGTGTTTGGCATCATGCCGCGTCTGTTGCTGGCGCTGCTCTGTCTGTGGCGCTGGCAACAAGGCCGTGCTGCCTTGAAGCTGGACCTGGAGCTTCCCGACTACGTTGAGTTGCGAGAGCGTCTGATGCCCAGCAGTGAACGTCTGGGCATCAACGATGCCGCGCCACCGCAACTCCATCAGGTTCACGCCAATGCGGGCGCCGCAAACAGTCACGGCGCCGTGCTGGTTGCCATTGAACTGGACAACCAGCATCCCTGGCCTCCACAACTTCCCGCCGACGTGATTGACGCAGGCGTGCTCGACAGCCGGGAATCGCGGCAAAAGCTGCTGGAGCAATTGACCCACTCTCCGCCTGCCCGACTGCTCATAGCCTGCGACCCACGTCGCTCGCCGGATCGCGGCAGTCTGGCATTGATCAGCGAACTGGCCCGCTGTGCTGGCATCACACGCCTCTGGCTGCTGCCCGCCCCTGCCGGTCAGACACTGGACCCGGAACGCCTCAATGACTGGCACACAGCCCTGCAACAACTGCAACTGACCTGGGGTGACCGTTCACTGCTGAACTGGCTGGAGACAGGCCATGACTGAACTCAGGCTTCGCGCACTCAAGCTGGCAGTCGTCGGCCACACCAACGTCGGCAAAACCTCACTGCTGCGCACACTGACCCGTGATGTGGGTTTCGGCGAAGTCTCGCACCGCCCCAGCACGACCCGGCATGTGGAAGGCGCACGTCTGTCGGTCGACGGCCAGGCCCTGCTTGAGCTGTACGACACGCCCGGTCTGGAAGACGCCATCGCCCTGCTCGACTATCTGGAACGTCTGGATCGCCCCGGCGAACGTCTCGACGGCCCGGCACGTCTTGCCCGCTTTCTGGACAGCAGCGAAGCCCGTCAGCGCTTTGAACAGGAAGCCAAGGTACTGCGTCAGTTGCTCGACTCGGACGCCGGTCTGTACGTGATCGATGCCCGCGAGCCGATACTGTCCAAATACCGCGACGAATTGGCGGTATTGGCAAGCTGTGGCAAGCCTTTGCTGCCGGTGCTGAATTTCGTCAACGATCCTCAGCAGCGCGAACCGGAATGGCGCGAAGCCCTGTCGCGCCTGGGCCTGCACGCCCTGGTGCGCTTCGACAGCGTGGCGCCGCCGGAAGATGGCGAACGCCGCTTGTATGAAAGCCTCGCCTTGCTGCTGGAAAGCGCCCGCCCACAGCTCGAACGCTTGATTCAGGATCAGCAGGCACAACGGCAGGCACGACGCCACAGCGCTGCACGGTTGATTGCAGAAATGCTCATCGATTGCGCAGCCTGTCGACGCAGCGTGGAGACCAGTGCCCAGCAGGAACATCAGGCCATAGAAGAACTGCGCAAGGTCATTCGCCAGCGCGAGCAAAAGTGTGTCGAAGCGCTGCTCAAGCTGTATGCCTTTCGCGTACAGGATGCCTCGGCGTCCGACCTGCCCTTGCTGGATGGCCGCTGGGGCGACGACCTGTTCAACCCCGAAACCCTCAAGCAGCTGGGTGTGCGAGTAGGCGGAGGCGTGGCCGCGGGCGCTGCGGCCGGTGCAGGTGTCGACTTGCTGGTGGGCGGAATCACGCTGGGGGCCGCCGCACTGGTCGGCGCGATTGCCGGTGGCGCCCTGCAAACAGCACGCAGTTATGGTGGACGATTGCTGGGCAAGCTCAAGGGCCAACGGGAGCTGACCGTGGACGATGCCGTGCTGCGCCTGCTCGCGCTCAGGCAGCAACACCTGTTGCAGGCTCTGGACGCCAGAGGCCACGCCGCCATGAACAGCATTGAAGTGAACGCACCACAAGACAAGAACTGGCGCGAGGGCAAGCTTCCGGACGCCCTGCACAAAGCCCGCGCCCATCCCCAATGGTCATCGCTCAACCCCGGCGCAAAACTGAATCAGGCCGAACGCCAGGAGCAGATCGAACACCTGGCCCACACCAGACTGTAGGAGCGAATTCATTCGCGAAGAAGCCGGTACATCCGCAAGAGATGTATCGTCGGGATGTTTTTCGCGAACGAATTCGCTCCTACGTGCAGTGGATCAGAACTTCAGCGGCACTCGCCCTGAATTCTGGTTCAGCGCACTGCTGCTGTTACGCTCCACAGCCTTGGGCTTGTACGCGCAATAGCCTGGGCGCGGGCCGATTTTCGGGTGATTGCGACAGGTGTCCGGACGCTTGTCATAGATGGTGCACAGGCGGCTCTTGCGATCCAGATACAGGCAGTCGTTATTGCTCATGCGCTGAAGGGTGAAGATCCCGGACTTCTGGTTGAAGCGTTCGACAATCCCTTCCTTCTGCAAACGCTTGGCGATGTTCTTGGCGGGCTCGCCCTGCTCGAACTCATCGACGATGCCAATGCGGATCAGGTCCTTGATCTTCACTTCGACCGGCAAGGTACAGCAGCTGGAAATGCAGCCACCGCACATGTGGCTGGAGTATTTGGCCCAGGTATCGAGACGGTCGATTTCTGCGGCTGCGATCAAGGTGGATTTCATTTTTCTTCAGGCTTCCGGGTGTATCGGGCGCGCGATCATACCGGGGGTTACCGGTTTAGCGTAGGCAAAAATGCGCAAGGCGACTGCCGGTGTAGCACCCCGGCCCCGCAGGAGCGAATTCATTCGCGAAAACGGCATTTCAAACGACCTGTATCTGCCGGATGTACTGGCCCTTCGCGAATGAATTCGCTCCTACGCGGAGGCATAAAAAAACGCCCCCGGCCTTTCGACCGGGGGCGTTTTGTTTTCAGCCTGTTAACCGATTACTCAGTTCTTGGCTTTCTTGGCAGCGCGGGTACGCTCGCCTTCGTCGAGGATCTTCTTGCGCAGACGGATCGACTTCGGCGTCACTTCGCACAGCTCGTCGTCCTGGATGAATTCCAGAGCCTGTTCCAGAGTGAAGCGAACTGGCGGAACCAGAGCAATGGTTTCGTCCTTGCCCGAAGCACGCATGTTGTCGAGCTTCTTGCCTTTGGTCGGGTTCACGCCCAGGTCGTTGTCACGGCTGTTCAGACCGATGATCTGACCGTTGTAGATGTCCTGACCGTGCTCGATGAACAGTTTGCCGCGAGCCTGCAGGGTTTCCAGGGAGTAGGTCAGAGCCTTGCCGGTTTCGACCGAAACCAGTACGCCGTTCTGACGACCGGACATGTGGCCGGACTTCATGGTGTCGTAGCGATCGAAGATCGAGGTCAGGATGCCTGCACCGTTGGTCAGGGTCAGGAACTGGTTACGGAAACCGATCAGACCACGCGCTGGAATGTTGTATTCCAGACGTACACGGCCCTTGCCATCCGGCGCCATGTTGGTCAGGTCGCCTTTACGCAGACCCATTTCTTCCATGACCTTGCCCTGGGATTCTTCAGGGATGTCGATGGTGACGTTTTCAAACGGTTCCTGCTTGGCACCGTTGACTTCGCGGATGATTACTTCAGGACGGCCTACAGCCATCTCGAAGCCTTCGCGACGCATGGTTTCGATCAGAACCGAGAGGTGCAGCTCACCACGGCCGGAAACCTTGAACTTGTCAGCGGAGTCGCCTTCTTCAACGCGCAGTGCAACGTTGTACAGCAGTTCCTTGTCCAGACGTTCCTTGATGTTACGGCTGGTGACGAACTTGCCTTCTTTACCGCAGAAAGGCGAGTCGTTGACCTGGAAGGTCATGGAAACGGTTGGCTCGTCGACGGTCAGAGGCTTCATCGCTTCAACGTTCTGTGGGTCGCACAGGGTGTCGGAGATGAACAGCTCTTCGAAGCCGCTGATGCAGACGATGTCGCCGGCAGTCGCTTCTTCAACGTCGATACGGTGCAGACCGTGGTGACCCATCAGCTTGAGGATACGGCCATTGCGCTTCTTGCCTTCGGTGTCGATGGCGACAACCGGAGTGTTCGGCTTGACGCGACCGCGAGCGATACGGCCAACACCGATGATGCCCAGGAAGCTGTTGTAGTCCAGAGCGGAGATCTGCATCTGGAAAGGACCGTCGATGTCAACGGCAGGAGCCGGTACGTGGTCAACGATAGCCTGGTACAGCGGGCTCATGTCTTCCGCCATGTCGGTGTGATCCAGACCGGCAATACCGTTCAGGGCCGACGCGTAGACGACTTTGAAGTCCAGCTGTTCGTCGGTGGCACCCAGGTTGTCGAACAGGTCGAAGATCTGGTCCAGAACCCAGTCAGGACGTGCGCCCGGACGGTCAACCTTGTTGATGACGACGATTGGCTTCAGACCGGCTTCGAACGCCTTCTTGGTCACGAAGCGGGTTTGCGGCATAGGGCCGTCTTGAGCGTCGACCAGCAGCAGAACGGAGTCGACCATCGACATCACACGCTCTACTTCACCGCCGAAGTCGGCGTGGCCCGGGGTGTCCACGATGTTGATGCGGTACTCGCCCCAACGGATCGCGGTGTTCTTGGCCAGAATGGTAATACCGCGCTCTTTTTCCTGGTCATTGGAGTCCATGACGCGCTCGTCGTTGAGCTCGTTACGCTCCAGAGTGCCGGACTGACGCAGCAGTTTGTCTACCAGGGTCGTTTTACCATGGTCAACGTGAGCAATGATGGCGATGTTACGTAGATTTTCGATCACTTGTGTATCTCGATCAGAGGATTCGGTCAGCTGACTGGTTTCAGGCAGCAATTAACATGGAGTCGGCAAAAGCCGTTACGGCTTGACGACTGCTGTCGGGGGGCCGGTGACGCAAGCCACAGGCAAACAGCCCCGGGCACTTAGCTCGGTCGATATACGCGCACATTGGCATGCCCCTCACTGAGCAAATGATGAGCATGCAGGCGACTCATGACGCCTTTGTCGCAATACAACAGGTACTGGCGCGTGTTATCCAGCTCCTTGAAACGGCTGTTCAATGCATAGAACGGCAACGTCTGTATCTCGATGCCTGGAACTTGCAGCGGCTGGTCTTCCTGAGCATCCGGGTGGCGGATGTCGATGATGACCTGCCCTGCCAGCGCCTGGCTGACTTCCTCGATTTCAACGCTCTGGCTCAGGTCATCGATCACCCGATCGATGGTCACCAGCCTGGCGCGCTCGAGCGCTCGCTCGAGAATCGCCATGTCGAACTGTTGCTCTTCGTACTCAACGCGGTTGCGCTTGGCGTTGGTCTTGGGGTTGACCGAAATCACCCCGCAATATTCAGGCATGTGTCGGGCGAAGTCGGCGGTGCCGATTTCCGTCGCCTGATCGACGATGTCCTGCTTGTGGCTCGCGATCAAAGGTCGCAACACCAGTTTCTCGGTAGCCGAGTCGATCACCGAGAGATTCGGCAGTGTCTGGCTGGACACCTGCGAAATCGCTTCCCCGGTCACCAGCACATCGATGTCGAGACGGTCGGCAACAGATGAGGCAGCGCGTAACATCATACGCTTCAAAACTACACCCATATGACTGTTATCGACTTTCTGCAGAATTTCTCCCAGAACTTCCTCGAAAGGCACGCTGACGAACAGCACGCGCTGGGAACTGCCGTACTTCTTCCAGATGAAGTGGGCGACTTCCATCACGCCCAGCTCATGGGCACGACCGCCCAGATTGAAGAAGCAGAAGTGTGCCATGAGGCCGCGACGCATGATCTGATAAGCGGCAACGGTGGAGTCGAAACCACCGGACATCAGCACCAGTGTCTGCTCCAGAGCACCCAGCGGATAACCGCCCAGGCCCTGATGCTGGTCATGAATGACGAACAGGCGCTGGTCGCGGATTTCCATGCGCACCACGAGCTCGGGCTTGCGCAGTTCGATTCCGGCGGCGCCGCACTGCATGCGCAGTTTGCTGCCGACGTACTTCTCGACGTCCATGGAGCTGAAGTCGTGTCGACCTGCGCGCTTGCAGCGCACGGAAAACATCTTGCCGGGCAGCAGATCGCCATAATGCATCCGGCACTTGGCAACGATGTCGTCCATGTCGCCCAGCGGGTATTCAGCCACCTGCAGAAAGTTGGCAATGCCCGGCATGCAGCTCAGGCGCTCGGTGATGCCCTGCAGGATTTTCGGATCGGTCAGCCTTGTTTCGACCTCAAGGTTATCCCATACGCCACCCACGACAATGTCCGCGTCCAGATCCCTGAGCACGATACGAATGTTCTTGGCCAGCTGGCGGATGAACTTCTTGCGCACCGGCGGGCTTTTGATGGTGATTTCGGGAAAAACTTTAACGATTAGTTTCATGGAAACAGTGCGTGAGGTGCCGGCCGAAAAAGGGGGGCGCGGATTATAGCGGAAATTGCTCAAGGTTTAACCAGTTATCGCACTACCAATCATCAGCGCACCAAAAACGATCCTCGCATCATTTTAAAGCACCATAAAGGTGCGCGTTTTTAGCCTCAATCCGCTTTTCGCACCCGAAAAGCCTGCATTTCAGGCAAAAAACCCAACTCAGGGCACTGGCATGCAAATTGCTCCCTTGTGAGGCAGGTTGCCTTGGCAGAGTATCTGCGCCGGCATCACCCAAATTTAAGGGGCCAAAACTATAACCAGGCCCTAGCCACCCGGAGGACACCATGTCGAAGTCGGTTCAACTCATCAAAGATCATGACGTTAAATGGATTGATCTGCGCTTCACGGACACCAAAGGCAAGCAGCAGCACGTGACCATGCCAGCTCGCGATGCGCTGGATGATGACTTCTTTGAAGTCGGCAAGATGTTCGACGGTTCCTCCATTGCTGGCTGGAAAGGCATCGAAGCTTCCGACATGATCCTGCTGCCGGACGATGAAACCGCCGTTCTCGACCCGTTCACCGAAGAGCCTACCCTGATCCTGGTCTGCGACATCATCGAGCCGTCGACCATGCAAGGCTACGATCGCGACCCACGCGCCATCGCCCACCGCGCCGAGGAATACCTGAAGTCCACCGGTATCGGTGACACCGTATTCGTAGGTCCGGAGCCAGAATTCTTCGTCTTCGACGAAGTGAAATTCAAGTCCGACATCTCCGGCTCCATGTTCAAGATCTTCTCCGAACAGGCTTCCTGGATGACCGACGGCGACGTCGAAGGCGGCAACAAGGGCCACCGTCCTGGCGTCAAGGGTGGTTACTTCCCGGTTCCACCGGTCGACCACGACCACGAAATCCGCACCGCAATGTGCAACGCTCTGGAAGAAATGGGCCAGGTCGTGGAAGTTCACCACCACGAAGTGGCAACTGCCGGCCAGAACGAAATCGGCGTGAAATTCAACACGCTGGTTAAAAAGGCTGACGAAGTTCAGACCCTGAAATACTGCGTACACAACGTTGCCGACGCTTACGGCCGCACCGCTACCTTCATGCCGAAGCCTCTGTACGGCGACAACGGTTCGGGTATGCACGTCCACATGTCCATCGCCAAAGAAGGCAAGAACACCTTCGCAGGCGAAGGCTATGCCGGTCTGTCCGACACCGCTCTGTACTTCATCGGCGGTATCATCAAGCACGGTAAGGCACTGAACGGCTTCACCAACCCGTCGACCAACTCCTACAAGCGTCTGGTCCCAGGCTTCGAAGCTCCAGTGATGCTGGCCTACTCGGCTCGTAACCGTTCCGCTTCCATCCGTATTCCTTACGTCTCCAGCCCACGTGGCCGTCGTATCGAAGCACGCTTCCCGGATCCGGCAGCCAACCCGTACCTGGCATTCGCTGCCCTGTTGATGGCTGGCCTGGACGGCATCCAGAACAAGATCCACCCTGGCGATGCAGCTGACAAGAACCTGTATGACCTGCCGCCTGAAGAGGCCAAAGAGATCCCACAAGTTTGCGGCAGCCTGAAAGAAGCCCTGGAAGAGCTGGACAAAGGTCGTGCGTTCCTGACCAAAGGCGGCGTTTTCAGCGACGACTTCATCGACGCTTACATCGAGCTGAAAAGCGAAGAAGAAATCAAGGTTCGCACCTTCGTACACCCACTGGAATACGAGCTGTACTACAGCTGCTGATCCAGTAGCGCCAGCATTGATGGCGTCAATGAGGCCTCCTTCGGGAGGCCTTTTTCATGTCCGCGTTTTTTACGGACTGGTAATAAATACTTAGCGCCTTACAGCCCGACTTTTTTGGAATTCTCGTGTTTTCGCATTGAAGCCGATGCTTCGCAAAATCGAGGTCTCCATGAACATCATTTCCCTGTTACTCGCCACCTGCCTTTTATCCAGCCATGTCGCCTTCGCCGACAGCCCCATGGAGAACAAGGGACAACCCACATCACAGATCCTGCTTCAGTCCACTCAGTCATGGGACGGGACGTCCTACAGGGCCTACCCGAAGGGCCAGCCGGAATTGAGCATCCTCAAGATCACTATCCCGGCGAACACCACACTCAAATGGCATAAACACCCGATTCCCAACGCGGCCTATGTGCTTTCCGGCGAACTGAAGGTACAGGCCAAGAAAGGGGGCAAATCCATTCGCCTCAAAGCAGGTGACACGCTGGCCGAAATGGTGGATATCATTCACCGCGGCGCGACCGGGGACTCTCCGGTCGAACTGGTTGTGTTCTATGCTGGAGCCGTTGGAACACCGTTATCTCAATAAAGTGGCAGCCGCCTTCCCTGCCTTTATCCCGTCACTGGAGCCTTCATGCGCCTTTGCCTTATCTGCCTGCTGCTGTTTACAACATGGCCAGTGGCTGCGCAGATCTACAAATACACCGACGCCAACGGCAATACGGCTTACAGCAACCAGCCTCCGGACGGGACAAAGGCCGAGGCCGTTGTGCTGCCACCGCTCAACAGTGTCGAGACGTTACAGGCACCCAAGAATACCGCTCCCGTCCCTCAGGAACGGCAGCTCAACCTGCCTCAGGCAATCGCCTACCCGACACTGGAACTGACCGACCTGCCAACCGACGAAGCATTACGGGCCAACAACGGCACCTTTACTGTCGGCGTCAGGATTCAACCTCGCCTGCAACAACCCCATCAATTGCAATTACTGGTCGATGGAAACCCTTACGGGCAACCGTCCAATGTACCCCGCCTTCAGGTCGTGAACATCGATCGCGGCGAGCACAGCTTTGCCGTTGTGGTGAAAGACGGGGAGCGCATCATCCAGCAAAGCCCGACCATCACCCTGACGGTACAACGCGTCCATATCGGAAGACCTTGAGATGCAAGTCGTGCGCTGCCTGCTGGCATGCCTGTCATTGATGTCGATCCTGCCCGCCACAGCCGATGTCTATACCTACATCGATGCCAACGGCAATCGGGTGTTTACCGATCAGCCCCACAAGAATGCCAAGCGCGTGGAGATTCCACCCAGCAACAACATGACGGGTTCTCCCCCCACCCGAACCGTCAGCCCCCCAAAGCCCAAGGTCAAAGCGATCTTTCATTATCAATTGCTCCGGATTCTGGCGCCCGAGCCGGATACGGCCGTACGCAGCCAAAGTGGCGACATGATCGTGACCGTCACCAGCGAACCCGCCCTGCAACCCGGCCATAACTATCGCCTGCTGCTGGATGGGCAGGTCGTGGGCCAGCCTGGACGCAGCCCGGTATTTTCGCTGAGCAATATCGACAGGGGCACGCATCAGCTGTCGGTAGAAATCTTCGACGAGCTTGGCCGCGTGCTGGAAAAAACGCCCAACCAGCCCTTCCACATGCTGCGTATCTCGCTGGCACAAAAACGCGCCGCCAACCCCTGCAAGCTGAATGAATACGGCGTACGTCCCGAATGTCCGCTCAAAGACAAACCAGAAGAAGAAAGCAGCATCCTGCCTTTCTTTTAAGCAAACAAACGCTCCCCCTCCATAAAGCACCTTAATGGTGCATCATGTGATCTACCACGCATCAGGACAGCCCAATCTGGTTCAAAAAGGGCTGTCAGGCGGCGCTTTATGTGAGCACCGATCCAAAAGAGGCCCGATTTTGCGAATCAAACGCTTCTTTTCGGAGCCTTGGTTTGGTTCTTGCAACTTCGCTGGCACAGCACCCTATTAAGCACCGCATCAGTGGCTTTGCTCATGCTGGCCAGAACCGGTCAGCGTCTGTACCTCCGCAATTGCAATGTGCCAAAAGAGGTCAACAAGATTCATGACTATCAGCGACGCGCTGCACCGTTTGTTACTGGACAACCTGACCACTGCCACCATTCTGCTCAACGCCGACCTGCGCCTTGAGTACATGAACCCGGCAGCTGAAATGCTGCTGGCCATCAGCGGTCAGCGCAGCCATGGACAATTCATCAGCGAGCTGTTCACCGAGTCCGCCGAAGCACTGAGTTCGCTTCGTCAGGCCGTAGAACAGGCCCATCCGTTTACCAAGCGCGAAGCCATGCTCACCGCGTTGACCGGCCAGACGCTGACCGTCGACTACGCGGTCACCCCGATTCTCAACAAGGGCGTCACCCTGTTGCTGCTGGAAGTTCATCCTCGCGATCGCCTGTTGCGTATCACCAAGGAAGAAGCCCAGTTGTCCAAGCAGGAAACCACCAAGATGCTGGTGCGTGGCCTGGCTCACGAAATCAAGAACCCGCTGGGCGGTATCCGTGGAGCAGCACAGTTGCTGTCCCGCGAACTGCCGGAAGAAAGCCTCAAGGACTACACCAACGTCATCATTGAAGAGGCCGACCGCCTGCGTAATCTGGTGGACCGGATGCTGGGTTCCAACAAGCTGCCCTCGCTGGCCATGACCAATGTGCATGAAGTGCTCGAGCGGGTGTGCAGTCTGGTGGAAGCCGAAAGTCAGGGATGCATCACCTTGGTGCGCGACTATGATCCAAGTATTCCCGACGTCTTGATCGACCGTGAACAAATGATCCAGGCCGTACTCAATATCGTGCGTAACGCCATGCAGGCCATCAGTGGCAAGAACGAGCTGCGCCTGGGGCGAATCACCCTGCGTACTCGCGCCATGCGCCAGTTCACCATCGGGCACATTCGGCACCGTCTGGTGAGCAAGATCGAAATCATCGACAACGGCCCCGGTATTCCGGCCGAACTTCAGGAAACCATTTTCTATCCCATGGTCAGTGGCCGCCCGGATGGTACGGGGCTCGGTCTTGCCATCACCCAGAACATCATTAGCCAGCACCAGGGGCTGATCGAGTGTGAAAGCCATCCCGGCCACACCACCTTCTCGATCTTCCTGCCGTTGGAACAAGGAGCAGCGTCGACATGAGCCGTAGTGAAACTGTCTGGATCGTAGATGACGATCGTTCCATCCGCTGGGTACTGGAAAAGGCCTTGCAACAGGAAGGCATGACCACGCAGAGCTTCGACAGCGCGGACGGTGTGATGAGCCGCCTGGCACGTCAGCAACCGGACGTGATCATCTCCGATATCCGCATGCCGGGAGCCAGTGGCCTCGACCTGCTGGCGCGAATCCGCGAGCAACACCCGCGCCTGCCGGTCATCATCATGACCGCTCATTCGGACCTGGACAGCGCCGTGGCCTCTTACCAGGGGGGAGCCTTCGAGTACCTGCCCAAGCCGTTCGATGTCGACGAAGCCGTTTCGCTGGTCAAGCGCGCCAATCAGCACGCCCAGGAACAGCAGGGCCTGGACGTCGCCCCGACCTTGACCCGCACTCCGGAAATCATTGGCGAAGCGCCAGCGATGCAGGAAGTGTTTCGCGCCATCGGGCGTCTGAGCCATTCCAACATCACCGTGTTGATCAATGGTGAATCCGGTACGGGTAAAGAGCTGGTCGCCCATGCATTGCATCGTCACAGCCCGCGCTCGGCTTCGCCGTTCATTGCCCTGAACATGGCTGCGATTCCAAAGGATCTGATGGAGTCGGAACTGTTTGGCCATGAGAAAGGTGCGTTCACCGGTGCGGCCAACCTGCGTCGCGGCCGCTTCGAGCAGGCCGATGGCGGCACGCTGTTCCTCGATGAAATCGGTGACATGCCGGCCGATACCCAGACCCGCCTGTTGCGCGTCCTGGCTGATGGCGAATTCTATCGGGTCGGTGGCCACACACCGGTCAAGGTCGACGTGCGCATCATCGCCGCGACGCACCAGAACCTGGAAACCCTGGTACAGGCCGGCAAGTTCCGCGAAGACTTGTTCCACCGCCTGAACGTGATCCGCATCCACATTCCTCGCCTGTCGGATCGTCGCGAAGACATTCCGACCCTGGCCAAACACTTCCTGAGCCGCGCCGCCCAGGAACTGGCAGTCGAGCCCAAACTGCTCAAGGCTGAAACCGAAGAGTACCTCAAGCACCTGCCATGGCCTGGCAACGTTCGCCAACTGGAGAACACCTGCCGCTGGATCACGGTCATGGCTTCGGGTCGTGAAGTGCATATCAGCGATTTGCCGCCCGAACTACTGAGCCTGCCGCAAGACGCCGCACCGGTCACCAACTGGGAGCAGGCATTGCGTCAGTGGGCCGATCAGGCCTTGTCCCGCGGTCAGTCGAGCCTGCTGGACAGCGCCGTACCGACATTCGAGCGCATCATGATCGAAACCGCCCTCAAGCACACCGCCGGACGCCGTCGCGACGCGGCTGTTCTGCTGGGCTGGGGCCGCAACACCTTGACCCGCAAGATCAAGGAGTTGGGCATGAAGGTCGATGGCGGGGATGATGACGAGGGGGATGAAGCCTAAAGCCCCCCCGTAGGAGCGAATTCATTCGCGAAAAAATCCATTCGCGAATGAATTCGCTCCTACGTGGCCAATGATGGCTTTTCCCAGAGATTGATCCCGCCTTCCACGGCAAAACGATCGATCTCGGCCAGTTCCTCACGGCTGAACTCAAGGTTCTTCAGCGCACCGACGTTCTCGATGATCTGCTCAGGGCGACTCGCACCGATCAGCGCAGAGGTCACGCGCGGGTCGCGCAGCGTCCAGGCCAGTGCCATCTGCGCCAGGCTCTGTCCACGACGTTTGGCAATCTCGTTGAGCGCCCGCACATGGGCGATGTTCTGTTCGGATAAATGCGAAGCCTGCAACGAGCCGCCACCTGGACGGTTGACCCGCGCATCCTGCGGTACGCCATTGAGGTACTTGTCCGACAGCAGCCCCTGAGCCAGAGCCGTAAAGGCAATCACACCAGCCCCCAGCTCTTCGGTGGTGTCGAGCAGGTCTTTCTCGACCCAGCGGTTGAGCAGGTTATAGGCAGGCTGATGGATCAACAGCGGCACCTTCCACTCTTTCAGCAGCGCCGCGATTTCCCGGGTTTTCGAGCCGGAATAGGACGAGATACCGATGTACAACGCCTTGCCCTGCTGCACGGCCGTTGCCAGCGCACCAGCGGTTTCCTCCAGAGGCGTGTCCGGGTCGAAGCGGTGGGAATAGAAGATATCCACATAATCGAGGCCCAGGCGTTGCAAACTCTGGTCGAGACTGGCCAGCACGTACTTTCGTGATCCGCCGCCCTGACCGTAAGGCCCTGGCCACATGTCCCAACCCGCCTTGGTGGAAATGATCAGTTCATCGCGATACGGCTTGAAGTCTTCACGCAGCAAACGCCCGAAGTTGATTTCGGCGCTGCCATAGGGCGGACCATAGTTGTTGGCCAGGTCGAAATGGTTGATGCCCAGATCGAATGCCGTGTGCAACATGGCGCGCTGAGTATCGATGGGGGTGCTGTCACCGAAGTTGTGCCATAGCCCCAGCGACAGGGCTGGCAAGACCAGACCGTTGCGGCCCGTGCGGCGATAGGGCATGTCGTGGTAACGGTTTTCGGCAGCAATATAGGTCATTGAGTCCTCTCTTGTGGGGTATTCGGTCATTCGCGAATGGATTCGTCGTTACTCGCGATGCCAGACAGCCTGCTGTACATCGACCCGCCTGGGCACCAGTCGGTTCTCGTAGAACAGATCGGCGGTGGCCTGTTGGGCACGGATGATTTCCGGCGTAATCGGCAGGCTCGGTGATTCAGGCCGATGATCGATGTACTGGCCGATCACGGCTTCAGGCAGGCCCATGCTGCGCGAAAGAATCTCGATACTCTCGGCCCGACGGGTGCGGGTCAGCACGTCGGCAGCACTCAACTCATTCAAGACCTGCTGGACAAAATCGCCATTGCGCTCGGCATAGGCACGACGCGCCGTGTAGATCGGCCCGGACAAACCAAGCCCTTCACCATTGGCCAATACGTGGCTATGACCTTCATTCAAGGCGATGGAGTAATAAGGGTCCCAGATGGCCCAGGCATCGACACTACCATTTTCAAAAGCGGCCCGCGCATCGGCCGGGGTCAGATAAACCGGCTGAATATCCTTGAATCCCAGACCGGCCTTGTTCAAGGCTCGCAGCACCAGGTTGTGTGCGCTGGACCCCTTCTGCAGCGCGACCTTGCGGCCCTTGAGATCCGCCACGCTCTTGAGCGGGCTGTCATTGCGCACCAGAATGGTCTCAGCCTGAGGCTTGGCCGGCTCGGCACCGATGTAAACCAGATCCGCACCCGCGACCTGAGCGAAGATCGGCGGGATATCCCCGGTCGAGGCAATGTCCAGGCTGCCGATATTCAAGGCCTCGAGCATCTGCGGCCCGGCAGGAAATTCGATCCACTTGACCTGGGTGTTTGCGAATCGCTTCTCCAGCAAACCGTGCTCCTTGGCCAGCACCAGTGTGATGGAGCCTTTCTGATAACCGATGCGCAGCGTGTCCGGTTCCTGGGCCGTGGCGGTATTGAGGACGCCACACAGGCTCAGGGCCGCGGCAATGAACGCCAGTGGTTTCATGGATATATTCCTTGTGAATGTCCGTAGGAGCGAATTCATTCGCGAAAGACCCGGGAAGCTGAAGAAGCTCCATTGCCTTTAATAACGTCTCGCGAATGAATTCGCTCCTACAGGCCAGTGATCATTCAAATCGGTTCGACGGCCTTTGCAGCCCCAGGTTTTCCCGCAGGGTCGAGCCTTCGTATTCGGTACGAAACAAACCACGACGCTGCAACTCAGGCACCAGCAGGCGAGCGACATCTTCCAGACCACCCGGCAGATGCGGCACCAGCACGTTGAAACCGTCGGCTGCGCCTTGCTCGAACCAGGCTTGCAGTTCATCGGCAATCTGCGCGGGCGTACCGATCAGGCTGTAGTGCCCTCGCCCACCGGCAATACGGCGACCCAGTTGCGCCAGATTCAGGTTTTCCTTGTCGGCCAGTTCGGTCAGCAACTGTTGTCGGCTGCGCTGGCCGCTGTCGGTCAACGGTAACTCCGGCAACGGCCCATCCAGCGGATAGCCCGACAGGTCGAAATTGCCCAGCATGCGGCCCAGCAGCGCCACGCCCACCTGCGGGTCGACCAGATACTGGAACGACTCGAATTTCGCCTGCGCCTCGGCCTCGGTTTCCGCGACGACGATGAACACGCCCGGCATGATTTTCAGCGAATCGGTGCTGCGTCCATACGCCTTCAACCGCCCCTTGAGGTCGGCATAAAACGCCTGGGCGCTGGCCAGAGAGGTTTGCGCCGTGAACACCACTTCCGCCGTTTGCGCCGCCAGGTCCCGACCCACTTCGGAGGATCCCGCCTGCACCACCACAGGTTGGCCCTGGGGAGAGCGTGCCACGTTCAGCGGGCCTTTGACGTTGAAGTGTTCTCCATGATGATCCAGTACATGCAGCCTGGCAGGGTCGTAATACTCACCACTGGCCTTGTCACGGATAAAAGCGTCGTCCGCCCAACTGTCCCAAAGGCCGGTCACCACCTGATGAAACTCACGCGCCCGGCTGTAACGCTCGGCGTGCCCCACATGCTCGTCACGACCAAAGTTCTGCGCTTCGGCAGCAGCATCGGAAGTCACCAGGTTCCAGCCGACCCGCCCGCCGGATAAATGATCCAGCGAGGCGAACTTGCGGGCGACGTGGTAAGGCTCGTTATAAGTGGTGGTCGCCGTGGCGATCAGGCCAATGTTCTCGGTCACGGCACTCAGGGCCGACAACAGCGTCAACGGCTCGAAATGATCGGAGCGCGCCATATGGCTGGCGATATCGCCCGTGGGCGCCGCCACACTGTCGGCCACGAACAACGCATCGAACTTCGCCGCCTGCGCCACCTTGGCCAGATGCTTGTAATGCTTGAAATCCAGCCCGGCATTGGCCGGTACATCCGGGTGACGCCAGGCCGCGACATGATGCCCGGTGGCCATTAGAAACGCGCCCAGTTTCAACTGACGAGCAGATTTGCTCATAACCAACTCCTTACCGATTCATTGAGGGTTGTCGCACGCAACGGCTCAAAAATCCTTACGCAACTGCACACCGAAATAACGCTCGTCATCACGCGGCACCGAGCGGTAGATATAGTTGCCGCCCGTGGCCAGCATCGGTGAATACGATTTGTCGGCCAGGTTCTTGCCCAGCAGGGCTACACGCCAGCCTGCGTTGTAATCCGCCAAGGCTACACTCGCGTTCCAGATGCCATACGCGCCCTGCTTGGTGTCGGCGTTCTGGCTGATGTCGTACTGGACTTCGCTTTGCCAGCTGTAATCGGTGCCCAGCTCGATATCCAGGCCGTTTTCCAGCGGGATGGTGTAATCGGCGCGAACGTAGCTTTTCCAGTCCGGGCTATAAGGCAGGGTTTTGCCATCGACATTGCAGGATGCCGCCGCACCGGCCGGGCAGGCGAAGCTGTCGATGCGGGCCTGGGTATACGCCAGAGCACCCGAGATTTTCAGGTTGGTAGTGGCCTGCAATGCATAGTCGAGCTCGACACCTTCGGACTTGACGCTGCCGGCGTTGATCAGGCGCGTCACCACTTGCCCGGCCACGCTGTCGAAGAAGTTCGCCTGGTAGTTGTCGTATTCGCTGTGGAACACAGCCAGGTTGGTGGTCAGGCGGTTATTCCAGGCGTTGGCCTTGATACCGACTTCCCAGGTATTGGACGTTTCCGGTTTGAGCGCATCGGTATCGCGCGGCTGCATGTTGAAGAACACGTTATAGGCCGGGCCTTTGTAGCCTCGCGAGTAGGTGACATACGTGGTCACGTCATCATTGAGGTCGTACTGCAAACCGAGCCGACCGGATTTTCCATCCTCGTCCACAGAGCCGGAGCTGCTGGTGCCCGGCTGAATGCCGCTGACTGTAGTGGCCGAAGTGGACACGCGACGGTGATCGTATTCCAGCCTGTCGTGGGTCCAGCGCAGACCGGCGATAGCCCGGAAGTCCGGCGTGAAGTTGAAGGTGGTTTCGCCAAATACCGAATAGCTTTCGCTGGTGGTGCTGTAGTCGGCAATGCCGCGATCCTGTGTCGTGGTCGTGATCAAGGTGCGCTGATAGGTTTCATCGCTCTTGCCATGCATGTAGAACAGGCCGCCGACATACTCCAGGAATTCGCCCTTCGGTGAGGCCAGGCGCAGCTCCTGCGAATACTGGTTGTATTCCAGCTCGCCCTTGTCCTCGGTGCCAGGGAACGCAGCGGTGATGGTCCCGAGTCGATCGCCGTCCTGATACTGAGTGTTGTCCCAGCCACGCCAGGCGGTGATGGACGTCAGGGTGTAGTCGCCCAGCTTCCAGTCCAGCTGGCCGGACAGCCCTTTGTTGATGTCATCGACATGGCTGCGGTAATCGCTGACCACATCGCGGTTATCGCTGTCGGCTCGCACCGGCGACAAGGCATTGCTGAAAGCGGGTGTCAGCGACTTGCTGACCACACCGTTGGGCGCGTCGTCATGGGACTCCATGTAATCGGCGGCCAGGGTGAAGGTGATGTCATCGTTCGGGGTGAATTCCAGCTTGCCCCGAGCGCCCTTGCGGTTGTAGCCGTTGACTTCATGGCCGTTGAGTTTGTTGTCGACGTTGCCGTCGTAACTGCCGAACAGGGTCGTGATCGAGCCCTTGAGGGTCTGCGGAATCAGGCTGCCGCCAATGCCGAAACGCGTGCGGCTTTCGTTACCGCTGAAATACGACTGGTCGATGTAACCGTGGGTTTCTTCGGTCGGCGCCTTGGTGACGATGTTAAGCACACCGGCCGACGCGTTCTTGCCGAACAGCGTACCTTGCGGCCCGCGCAGGACTTCGATGCGCTCCAGATCCAGCAGGTCCAGCGTCGCCTGCCCCGGACGACCGAGCACGACACCGTCGATGACCGTCGCGACGGTCGGCTCGACGCCCGGCGATGTGGAAATCGTGCCCACACCACGAATGAACAGCGACGTGTCCTTGTTGGAAGCGCCGGTGCGGAAGTTCAGGGTCGGCACCTGCTGCACGATGCTGGCAACACCGTTGCGGTTATCGCGCTCCAGTTGCTCGCCTTCCACGACGGAAACCGCAACCGGTACCTTCTGCAACGACTCTTCGCGGCGCGTGGCTGTCACCGTGACCGCCTTGAGCGTGGGTGCCTCGGCATTCTGCGTCGCCTCGGTTTCAGCCATCGCGGGTGCCAGCGGCAATGCCGCCAGACTCATCAGCAGCAGGCCGCAGCGACGTCCCCGCGCTGTATTCGCCTGGCCGATGGCTTGCGCCAGAAGGTTGTGTTTGACGCGATCCCCAAGTGTTGTGTGCATCTACGTGCCTGCCTGATATGTGCCCTGGTCAGTCAGTGCCCAAACACTGACGTCTGAAAGTGCTGGCTAATCCGGGTCCGGGCATTCGCGGTGGCGAGTAGCAGACAAACCATATTGTTAGCGCTAACATCGCCAGTATCAGTAAACGACACATAGACCGTCCAATACTGAAAAATTACTTTTATATTCTTTTTTCTTTTATACGAAGTGACGGTGCATGGCTGACGAAATCCCTGCGACACGCAAACGCCGAGGCGCAGGCCGCGTGACCATCAATGCCGTGGCCAAGCACGCAGGTGTTTCGGCCATTACCGTGTCGCGTTATTTCAACCAGCCGGATCAGGTTTCCCCCGAGCTGAGCGAGCGCATCGCCGCCGCCGTCAATGAACTGGGCTATGTCCCCAATCTGGTGGCCGGGGGCCTGGCTTCGGCGCGCAGCCGTGTCGTGGCCATGGTGATGCCCAACATCTCCGGCCCGATCTTCGCCAACACCATTCAGGGTTTCAGTGACACCTTGAGCAAACACGGCTTCCAGCTATTACTGGCGTCCAGTTACTTTTCCACCGAGCAGGAAGAAAGCGCAGTACGGGCGTTTCTGGGCTGGTCCCCGGCGGCCCTGGTACTGACCAGCCGTTTTCACAGTGCCGCGACCGAGAAGATGATCGAGCAGGCCGATATCCCGGTGATCGAGACCTGGGACCACCAACCTGAACGCAGCCCGATCCAGATCGGTTTTTCCCATTACGAGGTGGGCGTCACCGCCACCCGCTACCTGCACGGCAAGGGCTATCGACGCATCGCCTTCGTACAGAACAGCATGGCGGGCGACTTCAGCGCACTGGAACGCCGTGACGGCTACATCGACACGCTTGAGTCATTCGGCCTGAAACCCTGGGTGTTCGTCCCGGATGAAGGACTGGCCCCTTTCGAGGCAGGCAAACAGGCGATGGACAGGCTCATGAGCAACCCTGCCCGCCCCGACGCCATTTTCTTCGCCAACGACAACCTCGCCGCCGGCGGATTGCTCGCCAGCCAGCGGGCGGGCCTGCAGATACCGGAAGACTGCGCCGTCATGGGCTTCGGCGATTACGCCTTCGCACAAATGATGATGCCCAGCCTCACGACCATCAAACCGCCTGCCCTGGAGATCGGTGTTCTGGCCGCGCAGCGGGTACTGGAGAGTCTGGGCGTGTTGCCTGTAGAAGGTGAAATCCAGCGGCTGAACCTGCTCGATTGCAGCCTGGTGGAGCGGGAAAGTACCTGACCTATCGTTGTAGGAGCGAATTCATTCGCGAATGTTCGCGAATGAATTCGCTCCTACAGGACCCTATCGAACCAAATGCAAGAACTGCATATGCCGTTCGTACTGGTCCAGGATGTCGTTGATCACCTGCTCCTTGGTGTAACCCACCAGGTCGTAATCCTGACTGCCTTCGCTCAAGTGAACTTCCGCACGATAGTAACGACGGTTGTTCAACTGCTTGGAGCCCATGCCGCCACGGGCGAACGAGGGGGTGAAGAAGCCTTTCATCTGCACCTGATAAATGAACGGCCTCTCTTCGCCATGGCCGATCTCCAGGCTGACGGAGTCGTTTGAAGGGTCGGGTTGTGTGTCGACGCTCAGGCCTTTTTCGACGAATACCGCCGTCACCTCTTCAATGGCCGGGCGTACCGTCTGGTCGAGGAAGCGATACACCTCATCCCGCGACGGGTAATGCACAGCCTGGCTCAAGCGCTGACGCCAGCCTCCGCGCCGCGCCCCGGACGCCGGAGCCAGGGAGTAGGTCTGGGCGATCTGGCGCTGGCTCTCCAGGAAGAACGCCTTGTGCAGTCCCCACATCATCAACAGCAGAATCATCGAGAACGGCAGCGAGGTCAGCACGACCGCCGATTTCAACGCATCGATACTGCCGGAAAACAGCAACCCGCTGGTAATCACCGCCGTGGCCACACCCCAGAACACCCGCAGCCATTTCGGACCGTCTTCATCCGGACCCCCGCCCTTGGCCGACAAGGTGGACAGCACCACCGTGCCCGAATCCGCCGAGGTGACGAAGAACACGAAACTGATGAACACCGTCACCGCAATGACCGTCTTGCTCCAGGGGTAAGTCTCCAGCAGCAGATACAGGGTCATCGACGGATCGTCGATAGCCGACTGCCCCAGTGCCGTCATGCCGTGGTTGAGCACTTGTTCGATGGCGCTGTTGCCGAAGATCGACATCCAGGCGAGGGTGAAACCCAGCGGAATCAGCAGTACACCGAAGACAAATTCGCGGATGGTCCGGCCACGGGAAATACGTGCGATGAACAACCCCACAAAAGGCGCCCATGCAATCCACCAGGCCCAATAGAACACGGTCCAGCCGCCCAGCCAGCCATTGGGCTCGTTATAGGCGTAGACGTCGAAACTCTTGGTCGGCAGCGAGCCCAGGTAATCGCCGATGTTCTGCACCAGGGTATTGAGCAGGTGCTGGGTAGGACCGGCGAACAAGACGAACAGCAACAGGGCGCAGGCCAGCAGCATGTTGATGTCGGACATGACCCGCACGCCTTTGTCGACACCCGAAACTGCCACCAGAATCGCCGCCCCCATCATCAGGGTAATCAGCCCGACCTGAATCCATTGGGTATGGGATACACCGAACAGGTAATCCAGCCCCGAATTCAGGTGCAAGACGCCGAACCCCATATCGGCACCCAGGCCAAAAATGGTCGCGATGATGCCGAAACCATCGACGGCATAGCCAATAGGGCCGTTGATGCGCTTGCCGATCAGCGGGTACAACGCCGAGCGCAAGGCCAGCGGCAGGTTGTGCCGGTAGGCGAAGTACGCCAGCGCCATGCCGACGAAGGCAAATACGCCCCAGCCATGCAGGCCCCAGTGCAGGAACAGCAACTGCATGGCCTGGCGCGCAGCGTCAGGGGTTCCGCTCTCGCCTTGCGGCGGTTGCAACATGTGGGTCAGAGGTTCGGAGACACAGAAGAAGAACAGCGTAATGCTGATCCCGGCCGCGAACAGCATGCCGGCCCATGACAGATAACTGAATTCGGGCTCGTCGTGGTCGGCACCGAGCTTGATCTTGCCGTAGCCGGACAAGGCGGTGACCACCACGAAGACCAGATACAGCGTCATGGCCAGCATGTAGTACCAGCCGACCGTATTGGCCGCCCAGTTCTGTGCTGCCAACAGCCATTCGCCGCTGGCTTGTGGAAAGGCAATGACGGTAACGCCAAAGATCAGAATGATGCTCGCGGCAAAATAGAACACCGGCGCATTCATGCGGACCTGGCCACTGGATGGGGAAATGGACGTATTCATGAACGATACGCCCCGCTATTCAGATAAGGGACTCCAGAAAAAAAGGACAACAAGGGTTGGGCTCCTGATGTGAGCGGGCAGAAAACTACCTGCAAAAAACAAATCGCATACAGGTGAATGCGGGCTCAGACGAGGGTATGACGCAGGGGGCGCAGGATCGTTCCCCATCCACTGTCGCGAATAAATTCGCTCCTGCACTGTAGGAGCGAATTCATTCGCGAAGCCTTCCCGGATGAATCCGGTCCTGGAAATTACTTCTGTGTGCCGTCGTCCTGTTGCAACAGGTTGGCCTGGGTCAGGTTGCAGCCGGCCGGGACGCTGCGGGTCAGCCAGACGTTGCCGCCGATGGTCGAGCCCTTGCCGATGGTGATGCGGCCCAGAATGGTCGCACCGGCATAAATCACTACATCGTCCTCGACGATCGGGTGGCGTGCATGGCCCTTCTGCAACTGGCCATCTTCATCCGCCGGGAAGCGTTTGGCACCCAGCGTCACCGCTTGATAGATCCTCACCCGCTCGCCGATGATGGCCGTTTCACCAATCACCACACCGGTGCCGTGATCGATGAAGAAGCTCGGCCCGATCTGCGCCCCGGGGTGAATGTCGATGCCGGTGGCCGAATGAGCGATTTCCGAGCTGATACGCGCCAGCAAGGGCAGACCGGCCCGATACAGGTGATGCGCCAGCCGGTGATGGATCACCGCAAGCACGCCCGGATAGCACAGCAGAACCTCGTCGACACTGCGCGCCGCCGGGTCGCCGTGATAGGCCGCCAGTACGTCGGTATCGAGCAGCAGGCGAATGCCCGGCAAGGCCGTGGCGAAATCCTGGATCAGCTCCAGCGCCCGCTCGTCGATGCCATGGGTTTCACCGCCCTGCTGATGTGCGACATAACGCAATTCCAGACGAGCCTGCGCCAGCAGCGCATTGAGGGCCACGTCCAGCGTGTGCCCGACGTAGAAGTCCTCGCTTTCCTCACGCAGATCCACCGGTCCCAGACGCATCGGGAACAAGGCTCCACTCAGGGCTTCAAGAATGTCACGCATGGCTGCCCGGGAAGGCAGCTCCCGTCCACCATGCTCACCGCTCACCCGCCTGTTGCGAGTACGCCAGTCTTCACGCGCTGCGCGCAACTGGCTGACGATCCGCTGCAACTGCCAGTGGCTGGAACGGCCTGCGGCAGGTGCTTCTGGAATATCGCTCACGCTGAACTCTCCTTGATTCAAAGAAGGCAAACCGATGACGGCGGCCGTTGCGGCCTCCACTCTACGGCAAACATTTGTGTGGAAAAAATAACAATTTGCGTAGGGCTTTACTTCGGAAGACATAAAACATCGCAGGTTGCCGTGAAGGAAACGTCTGCATATAGTCCAGCAATTCTCTTCCAGGCTTAGCGACCACGATGATCAAAGAACAACTGGCACGTTTCGAGCGCCTTGAGCTGATCGAGGCTCCCACCCCGCTGGAGAAACTCGAGCGCCTGTCAGCCTGGGCAGGCCGTGACATCTATATCAAACGCGATGACACCACGACGCTGGCGCTGGGTGGCAACAAGGTGCGCAAACTGGAATACCTGGCCGCCGATGCACTGGCTCAGGGTGCCGACACGCTGATCACCGCCGGTGCCATCCAGTCCAACCATGTCCGTCAGACCGCCGCACTGGCTGCCCGTCTCGGATTGGGCTGCGTCGCACTGCTGGAAAACCCCATCGGCACGGAAGACACCTCTTATCTGCGTAACGGCAACCGCCTGCTGCTGGAGCTGTTCGATGCCAGAGTCGAGCTGGTGGAAAACCTCGATAACGCCGATGAACAACTGCAGGCGCTTGCCACCCGCCTTCAAGCCAATGGCAAGAAGCCTTATCTCGTCCCCATCGGGGGCTCCAGTGCCGTCGGTGCGCTGGGTTATGTGCGTGCGGGCCTGGAACTGGCCGGGCAAATCAAACAGACCGGTCTTGATTTTGCCGCCGTGGTGCTGGCCTCCGGCAGCGCTGGCACCCACAGCGGCCTGGCGTTGGCGCTGGCTGAGCAGTTGCCTGAATTGCCTGTCGTCGGTGTGACCGTCTCGCGCAGCGAAGACGCACAGCGCCCCAAGGTCCAGAGCCTGGCCGAACGTACGGCCGAATTGCTTGATGTTGCACTCCCGCCAGCGTTCAACGTGCAGTTGTGGGACGAATATTTCGCGCCACGCTATGGCGAGCCGAACGCCGGTACGCTGTCGGCCATCAAACTCGTGGCCAGCCAGGAAGGGCTGCTGCTGGATCCGGTCTACACCGGCAAGGCCATGGCGGGCCTGCTGGACGGTATCGGCCGTCAGCGTTTCAACGACGGTCCGCTGGTCTTTTTACACACCGGCGGTGCACCGGCGTTGTTTGCTTATCCGGATGTGTTCTATAGCTAAGGGGACATGGTTTTTGCCATATACCCGAAAAAGCACTGAAGATATTTTTTAGTTCTTTTTATTTATAAAAGGCGCGCTTTATAGTCGCGCCGCCATGGCACCACCCGACGCACCGCGGCGGGTCGGATTGGCCTGGCACTCCACACAAACAAGGGGCTCGCATGAACATTTCCGCTATTCGTCGCACGTTTCTTTTCTCGGCGCTGAGTCTGGTCCTCGGCTCCAGCATTGCGGGGCACGCCATGGCTGGCGAGCAACTGCAAAAGATCAAGGACAGCGGCACTCTCAGCGTAGGCCTTGAGGGGACGTATCCACCGTTCAGTTTTGTGGATGAAAACGGCAAGCTGACCGGCTTCGAGGTCGAGCTGTCCGAAGCACTGGCCAAGGAGCTGGGCGTCAAGGCCAAGGTGCAACCGACCAAATGGGACGGCATCCTGGCCGCACTGGAATCCAAGCGTCTGGATGTGGTGATCAATCAGGTGACCATTTCCGAAGAGCGCAAGAAGAAATACGACTTCTCCCAGCCTTACACCATCTCCGGCCTTCAGGCGCTGACCCAGAAGAAAAACGAAAACACCATCAAGACCGCGCAAGACCTGACCGGAAAGAAAGTCGGCGTAGGTCTGGGCACCAACTATGAGCAATGGGTCAAGGCCAACGTTCCTGGGGCCATCGTCAAAACCTACGACGATGATCCGACCAAATTTCAAGACCTGCGCGTAGGACGTATCGACGCCATTCTGGTCGACCGTCTGGCCGCCCTGGAAATGGTCAACAAGACCAAGAATGCCCTGGCGGCTGCCGGTGCTCCGTTCTCCCGCCAGGAGTCGGGCATAGCGTTGCGTAAAGGCGAGCCCGAGTTGCTGGACGCCCTCAACAAGGCTCTCGACAAACTTCGCGCCGACGGCACGCTGGCCAGACTGTCGCAGAAATACTTCAGCGCTGACGTGACCCAATGATCGAAGAGAGTTTCCAGCTCGCCCTCGACTCCGCGCCTTTTCTGCTCAAAGGCGCGTATTACACCGTCACCCTCAGCCTGGGCGGAATGTTTTTCGGGCTGCTGCTGGGCTTTGGCCTGGCCCTGATGCGCCTGTCGAGCTTCAGGATGCTGAGCTGGACGGCACGTATCTACGTGTCGTTCTTCCGGGGGACGCCGCTGCTCGTGCAACTGTTCATGATCTATTACGGCCTGCCGCAACTGGGCATCGAGCTGGATCCGTTGCCGGCAGCCCTGATCGGCTTTTCGCTGAACATGGGCGCCTATGCCTGTGAGATCCTGCGCGCCGCCATCGGTGCCGTAGAGCGTGGGCAATGGGAAGCCGCGGCCAGTATCGGCATGACCCGCTGGCAGACCATGCGCCGGGCGATCCTGCCACAAGCGGCCCGTACGGCCCTGCCGCCGTTGGGCAACAGTTTCATTTCGCTGGTCAAGGACACGGCCCTGGCGGCCACCATCCAGGTGCCGGAGCTGTTCCGTCAGGCACAGCTGATCACCGCGCGTACCTTTGAAATCTTCACCATGTACCTGGCCGCGGCACTGATCTACTGGGTCCTTGCCTCCGTGCTTTCACACCTGCAGAACCGTCTCGAAGCGAGGGTCAACCGGCATGATCTGGAGTCCTGAAACATGATCGTGGTTGAAAACCTCACCAAGGAATTCAAGGGCCAGCCCGTGCTCAAGGGCATTGACCTGCGCATCGAAGCCGGAGAAGTCGTGGCAATCATCGGCCCCAGCGGCTCGGGGAAAACCACACTGCTGCGCTGTCTGAACCTGCTGGAAACGCCCACCAGCGGAACGATCAAGGTGGGTGATATCCAGATTGATGCCACTCGCCCCCTGAACCAGCAACACGGTCTGATTCGTCAGCTACGTCAGCAGGTCGGTTTTGTGTTCCAGAACTTCAACCTCTTCCCCCATCGCACGGCGCTTGAAAACGTGATCGAAGGGCCGGTGGTGGTCAAGAAGGTCGCACGGGAAAAGGCTGTCGCTCTGGCCAGGCAACTGTTGGCGAAAGTCGGACTGGCCGGCAAGGAAGATGCCTACCCACGTCGTCTGTCCGGCGGGCAGCAGCAGCGGGTCGCCATTGCCAGGGCACTGGCAATGGAACCGGAGGTCATCCTTTTCGACGAGCCCACCTCGGCACTGGACCCGGAACTGGTCGGCGAGGTGCTGGCAGCCATTCGGGCACTGGCCGAAGAAAAGCGCACCCTGGTCATCGTCACCCACGAGATGAGCTTTGCCCGGGACGTCGCCAATCGGGTGATTTTCATCGACAAAGGCGTGATCGTGGAACAAGGGGAAGCCAAGGCCTTGTTCGCCAATCCTCAGGAAGAACGTACGCGGCAATTTCTGGAACGAACCAGAGCCTGATCCTACAGAGCCAACACCCAATAGCAGCGCCTATATGGCGCTGCTGCTGTAGGTATTACATTTCAACAAGAATTGATGAATCAAAATCCTTGTTCGATTACTCCTGCCAGGCAAAGAAAAACATCGAATTACTGGCATAAAACCGGTCAACGTTTCACGCCAATCCTCCTCCTGGTATCCCTCTTCCTCTTGTCAGTGTCGCTGTAGCACCTGTTTTTTTGACGAGGTGCATAACATGGTGTTTTTTTGTTGTAAGACTCCCCTTTTATAAAAAGTAAACAGCTTTGGTTTATCCATGTAGGAATAATCTAATTTTCTACAACACTCAATTTACAATCCATTCGCATATTGACAGTTTCACGCAAAAGCCATTAGCTCATTTCAAACAATAGATTTGCCATCACCAAAAACTTGCAAGCCGCATTTAACGACATTTTGTAATGTTTGCCACAACTCTTAACTTTAAGGTACTTATCACCTCGCACTTTTCAGGTCGTTCAATTACAAAAACATACCGAAACCAAACGATTTGTTACTTGCCCCCCTGATAACCCAGAGTACTCACACATGACCCAGACCCCTTGCAGAAACAACCATCCGAAGCTTCCTCCCCCGTTCATCCCCCAGGCCAGCAGGCATGGTATCGGGGTCAGGATAGCGCCCCAACTCATGGTCGATATTCTTCCCTATGACGATATGGATGAGGGAGACCTGATCGAATTGTTCTGGGACGGTTGCTACGTTGCATCGAAAATCCTTACAACTTCCGATATTGGTCAACGTATTACGTTACGCGTACCGGAAAGTTTCCTGCAAAACGGCAAGGCACGCACTTACTACAGAATGATGAAAGTCGGGGGGACTCCAGTTACATCTTCCTGCCGCAAGATATGGGTCAAGCTGGATGCACCGGGCGGACAATTGCTCAGTCCCAGAGAAGATGAAAACCAGGGCCTGGCTCCCCTGTCCCTGCCCGAGTCGGTCATACGACGTGGCTTGAGTGCCAGACACATGAACAGCGGACTGCCCATGACAATCGAGCCTTACCTGAACATGGCTCCCCATGACGAAATCACCTTGCGTTGGGGCGACCTGCGCATGGACCTTCCCCCTCTGACGATGGAGGATGTTGGAGAGCCCATCGACCTGGTTGTACCGGCCACCTTGATCCGGGAAGCCGGCGGGGAACAGCAACTGGAAGTCACTTATTGCGTCATTGACCGGGTAGGGAACAACTCGCTCTGGGCACCGCCCAGGGAAATAACCATTCGTACCCTTGGCGAAATCACCCAGTGATTCTGAATCCCTTCCACTCATGAGCGCCTGCACCACGTTACCCGGGGACTGTTGTCCGTGTGCAGGCCTTCCAATGCCTCTGGATAGACAGCCCTTTAGCTCCAATAGCCTCGCCGATCCGGACCAGCAAGCGCCACGCCACAAGCCCCTCTGACCGGCAACATTTGCCGTCTATGCTTATTCCAAAAAGCACGTTTTAAAAAAAATAATACAAGATTAGGGTATATAAACCGGACCACCGGACATCGTGACGTTTCTTTGCTGCCGCTTTCGCGGTATCCCGCTACGAGGTTCCGATGGCTTCTTTCACGATTACCCCCGTGGACAACACCAGGGCATTACCCACATCCCCTGTCCGGCACACGTCTGCTCCACAAGAGCACGATGTGGCGCCTTTGCTTCTGCCTGCCAAGGTCTTGCACACTGATGCCCAGGCCATTGCAGCCGCCCGTGAACTGGCAGGTATTGCACGCCTGAATGCCGCCCGACGCGATCAGGGCCGCAAGTTGCCCTGGTCAGAAATTGAACAGTTCACCCGTAACGGCTTAGGCAGCATTTCCATTCCCAAAGCTTACGGCGGCCCACAGGTCTCTTTCGTGACCCTCGCCGAAGTGTTCCGGATCATCTCGGCGGCCGATCCGGCTCTGGGGCAGATCCCGCAGAACCAGTTCGGCATCCTTCATCTGTTGCAGGATTCCGCCAGCGAACAGCAGAAAAGATACCTGTTCCAGAGCGTTCTGGAGGGCTGGCGCATCGGTAATGCCGGACCTGAACGGGGGACGAAAAACACTCTGGAACTCAAGGCCCGCATCACCGCCGACGGCAACCGCTTTGTCATCAATGGCCAGAAGTTCTATTCCACCGGAGCCTTGTTCGCCCACTGGGTCGCGGTCAAGGCGCTCAACGAAGAGGGCCAGCAGGTCATGGCCTTCGTGAAGCGCGGCACACCTGGCCTGCGGATCGTGGATGACTGGTCGGGTTTCGGCCAGCGCACCACGGCAAGCGGTACGGTACTGCTGGATAACGTACCGGTGGACGCCGAGCATGTGGTCGACAACTGGCGCCTGGCGCTGATCCCGAATATCCAGGGCGCGGTGTCCCAACTGATTCAGGCAGCCATCGATGCCGGTATCGCCCGCGAAGCCATCGATGACGCCATCACCTTTGTACGCGAGCGCTCGCGCCCCTGGATCGACGCCAATGTCGAGCGGGCCAGCGACGACCCCTATGTCATCGCCGACATCGGCAAGCTGAAACTCGAGCTGCATGCCGCCGAGGCCCTGTTGCACAAGGCTGCCCGGACACTCGATGAAGTGAGCGCCGTGGCGATCGATGAAGAGTCCGCCGCCCGCGCGTCCATTGCGGTCGCACGGGCCAAAGTGCTGACCACGGAGATCTCCCTGCGCGCCAGTGAAAAGCTGTTCGAGCTGGCAGGCAGCCGCGCCACCCTGGCCGAGTTCAACCTTGACCGGCACTGGCGCAATGCCCGCGTCCACACCCTCCACGACCCGGTGCGCTGGAAATACCACGCTGTTGGCGCCTGGCACCTGAACGGCACCCTGCCCGCACGCCATTCCTGGATTTGAACCAGACCACTGGAGCACACCGTATGAGTCTTTCCTCGCCCGCTGCCGTGATCGCCAGTGACGCACAAGCCCTGCAAGTGGCCAGTGAACTGGCGCAGACCTTCACCACCGACAGCGCCCTGCGTGACCGTGAGCGCCGTCTGCCAACCCCTGAACTCGACCTGTTCAGCCAGTCCGGCCTGTGGGGCATCAGCGTGCCCAAGGCCCTGGGCGGCGCAGGTGTTTCCAATGTCACCCTGGCCAGGGTCGTGCAGATCATCGCCCAGGCCGACGGCTCACTGGGGCAGATCCCGCAAAACCATTTCTATGCGCTGGAAGTGCTGCGCGTGAATGGCAGCCCACAACAACAGGCACGTTTGTATGCCGAAGCACTGGCTGGCCAGCGCTTTGGCAATGCCCTGGCCGAACTGGGTACGAAAACCGCTCACGACCGGACTACACGTCTGCAACGCGAAGGCGACGGCTATCGCATCAACGGGCGCAAGTTCTACGCCACGGGCGCGCTGTATGCGCAACGGATTCCAACCTCGGTCATCGACGATCAGGGCGTTCAACATCTGGCCTTCGTCCCGCATGACAGCGCAGGAGTGAGCGTGATCGACGACTGGAGCGGTTTCGGCCAGCGCACCACCGGCAGCGGCTCGGTGGTGTTCGACAACGTGTATGTCAGCGCCAGTGATGTGGTTCCGTTCCAGAGCGCTTTTGAACGGCCCACAACAGTCGGACCGCTGGCACAGATTCTCCATGCGGCCATCGACACCGGTATTGCCCGTGCCGCCTTTGAAGACGCCCTGACCTTCGTGCGCACTCGCACCCGACCGTGGATCGATTCAGGCATCGAGAAGGCCGTGGACGATCCTTTGACCCTGCACAGTTTCGGCAAGCTCGGCATTCGTCTGCATGCCGCCGAGGCCCTGCTGGAGCGGGCAGGCGAATACCTGGACATTGCCCAGGCCGATATCAACGACCAGACCCTGGCCGCCGCCTCCATCGCCGTTGCCGAGGCGCGTGCCATCAGCACGGAAATCTCACTGGAAGCGGGCAGCAGGCTGTTCGAGCTGGCGGGCAGCCAATCGACGCTGGCTGAACACGGGCTGGACCGTCACTGGCGCAATGCCCGTGTGCATACGCTGCACGACCCGGTGCGATGGAAGTATCACGCCATCGGCAACTACTACCTCAATGACATCAATCCTCCGCGTCGGGGGACGATCTGATGGCCCGCAAGAAAATCCTGCTCAATGCGTTCAACATGAACTGCATCGGCCATATCAACCATGGCCTGTGGACACATCCACGGGACAACTCCACCCAGTACAAGACCCTCGAATACTGGACCGAACTGGCGCAATTACTGGAGCGCGGCCTGTTCGACGGGCTGTTCATCGCCGATATCGTCGGGGTGTACGACGTGTATCAGAACTCGGTGGACGTGCCGCTCAAGGAGTCGATCCAGTTACCGGTCAATGACCCGTTGCTGCTGGTGTCGGCCATGGCAGCGGTTACCAGACACCTGGGCTTCGGCCTCACCGCCAACCTGACCTATGAAGCGCCCTATCTGTTCGCCCGACGCCTGTCGACACTGGATCACCTGAGCCGCGGCCGGGTGGGCTGGAATATCGTCACCGGCTACCTCGACAGCGCGGCCCGGGCCATGGGCCTGACCGAACAGGTCGAGCATGACCGCCGCTACGATCAGGCCGACGAGTACCTGGAGGTGCTGTACAAGCTCTGGGAAGGCAGTTGGGAAGACGGGGCGGTCATCAATGACCGCGAACAACGTATCTATGCCAGGCCGGACAAGGTCCACAAGATCCGGCACAAGGGCGAGTTCTATCAGGTCGAAGGCTATCACCTGTGCGAACCCTCGCCGCAACGCACCCCCGTGCTGTTTCAAGCCGGCAGTTCAGACCGGGGCCTGCAGTTCGCCGGGCAGAATGCCGAGTGTGTCTTCATCAGCGGCCAGAACAAGGCCGCGACCCGCGAACAGGTCGACAAGGTGCGGGCCAGCGTCGTAGAGGCCGGACGCAACCCTGAAGACATCAAGGTGTTCATGGGCCTGAACGTGATCGTGGGCGCCACCGAAGCCATTGCCCGGGAGAAACACGCCGAGTACCGCCGCTACGCCAGTGCCGAGGCGGGTGTGGCGCATTTCGCGGCGTCCACCGGTATCGACTTTGCGCAATACGAACTGGATGAGCCCATCCAGTACGTGAAAAGCAACGCCATCCAGTCCGCGACGAAAAACCTCAAGAACAACGACTGGACCCGGCAGCGTCTGCTCGACCAGCACGCCCTGGGGGGGCGCTACATCACCCTGATCGGCTCACCGGAGCAGGTCGCGGACGAGCTGGAATCCTGGATCGAAGAAACCGGCCTGGACGGCTTCAACCTGACCCGCACCGTCACCCCGGAAAGCTATGAGGACTTCATCGATCTGGTGATCCCCGAGCTGCAACGTCGTGGCTCGTACAAGACCGCTTACGAAGAAGGCAGCCTGCGCCAGAAGCTGTTTCCCGAAGGGAATGCGCGGCTGCCAGACAACCATGCAGGGTCAAGGCATCGACACTCCCCGTAGGAGCGAATTCATTCGCGAACAGGCCCGGCACCGCTCTCCCACAGACTTTTCAAAACAACGGACAACACCATGAAAAAACCCTTTATCGCGCTGGCCCTGAGCCTGCTGACCCTCACCGCCCACGCCGCCGATGCGCCCTTGAAGGTCGGCACCACTGCCGCCTTTGCCATACCACTGGAGGCGGCGGTGGAAGAGGCCGCCAAGCAAGGCCTGAAGGTCGAGCTGGTGGAGTTCACCGACTGGATCGCGCCTAACGTCACCCTGGCGGCGGGCGATATCGATGTGAACTACTTCCAGCACATCCCGTTCCTGACCAACGCCAATGAAGCTGCCGGTTACAACCTGGTGTCCTACGCGCCGGGCATCATCAATAACGTCGGGCTGTACTCGAAAAAGTACAAAAGCTTCGATGAACTGCCCACCGGTGCCAGCGTGGCCATCGCCAACGACCCCATCAACAGCGGTCGCGGCCTGCAACTGCTGGCCAAGGCGGGCTTGATTACCCTCAAGCAAGGCGTGGGTTACAAGGCCACCGAAGAAGACATCACGGCCAACCCGAAGAAACTCAAGATCATTCAGGTTGAAGCCGTGCAACTGGTTCGCGCCTACGACGATGCCGATCTGGTTCAGGGTTACCCGGCCTACATTCGTCTGGCCAAGACCTTCCCGGCCGATTCGGCCATCCTGTTCGACGGTCTGGACCACCCGGAGTACGTAATTCAGTTCGTGATCAAACCCGAGCGCAAGGACGATCCACGCCTGGCCAGATTCGTCGATATCTATCAGCACTCACCGGTGGTCCGCGCCTCTCTGGACAAGGTCAACGGCAAGCTTTACCAGCCAGGCTGGAAGGAATGACATGAACGCGACCGCGCAACGGCAATTGCCACTCGAACCGGTGGTGCATTCGGCCAGCCAGACCGAACTGCACCCGGACCTGAACCATGCCCATGTCCGCTTCAGTCATCTGGGCAAGATCTACCAGGGCCAGCAAGGCCCGGTGCAGGCCCTGAGCAACATCGAACTGGCGATCCAGCGCGGCGAGATCTTCGGCATCATCGGCCGTAGCGGTGCCGGCAAGTCTTCACTGATCCGCACCATCAACCGGCTGGAACAACCCAGCAGCGGCCGGGTGCTGATCGATCAGGTGGACATTGGCGAATTCAGCGAAGACAGGCTGGTGGAGCTGCGTCGACGCATTGGCATGATCTTCCAGCATTTCAACCTGATGTCGGCCAAGACCGTGTGGCAGAACGTCGAGCTGCCGCTCAAGGTCGCTGGCGTGCCCAGGGAACAGCGCCAGCGCAAGGTCAGCGAATTGCTGGAACTGGTGGGGCTGAAAGACAAGCACAAGGCCTACCCCGCGCAATTGTCGGGCGGGCAGAAACAGCGCGTCGGCATTGCCCGGGCGCTGGTACACGATCCGGCGATTCTGCTGTGCGACGAAGCCACCTCGGCGCTGGACCCGGAAACGACACAATCGATCCTTGGCCTGCTGCGCGAGATCAACCAGCGGCTGGGCCTGACCATCGTGCTGATTACCCATGAAATGGCGGTGATCCGCGATATCTGCAACCGCGTGGTGGTGCTGGAAAAAGGCCAGGTGGTCGAGCAAGGCCCGGTGTGGCAAGTCTTTGGCAACCCACAGCATGAAGTCAGCAAGACCCTGCTGGCACCGCTGCAACTCGGTCTGCCGAAAGCGTTGCTGGAAAGCCTGACGCCGCAACCGCCCCACCCGGAGGCCACGTTGCTGCTGGACTTGCGTTTTACCGGCGTCAGCGCTGAAGAACCGGACCTGGTGGTTCTGTTTTCAGCCCTCGGAGGTCAGGTGAAGCTGTTGCAAGGTAGCGTGGAGCGCATTCAGGAGCGTGCCGTGGGGCATCTGATCCTGTCGATTGCCCGCTCTCCCCACAATCGAGACGAATTGCTGGCCCGTGCCCGACAGCACGCGCCCCAGGCGGAGGTATTGGGTTATGTGGTTTGATCGTTTGCTGCAAGGCGCACTCGATACCCTTGCGATGGTCGGTGTCTCGTCACTCATTGCCTTGCTGTTGGGCATTCCGATGGCGGTGATTCTGGTCATCAGCTCCAAAGGCGGGATTTACGAAGCTCCGGCACTGAATCGGGTACTGGGCGCTTTCGTTAACCTGTTCCGCTCGATTCCGTTTCTGATCCTGATGGTTGCGCTGATCCCCTTCACCCGCCTGATCGTGGGCACCAGCTATGGCGTGTGGGCGGCGGTGGTGCCGCTGACCATTGCGGCCACGCCGTTCTTTGCTCGTATTGCCGAAGTCAGCCTGCGCGAAGTCGATCATGGCCTGATCGAAGCCGCACAGGCCATGGGCTGCCGCCGCTGGCATATCGTCTGGCATGTGCTGTTGCCTGAGGCGCTGCCGGGCATCGTGGGCGGGTTTACCATTACGCTGGTCACGATGATCAACTCTTCCGCCATGGCCGGGGCCATCGGCGCTGGCGGTCTGGGTGATATCGCCTACCGCTACGGTTATCAACGCTTCGACACCCAGATCATGCTGACCGTGATCGTGCTGCTGGTGGTACTGGTGGCCGTCATCCAGCTTGGCGGAGACCGTCTGGCGCGAGTTCTGAACAAGCGCTGAGCCATTGCTTCAGTCCGGGCCGGGGGTATATTGACGGCCTCTTCTGCCCGGACAACCGCTTGCCATGAAGCTCGACGCCCAAGACCTCGCCCAGATCACCGCCATCACCGTCGGCCATTACAACCAGGTGGCCGAAGACTTTCGTGAAGGCACTCGCGACCACGACGTCAGCCAGAACATTGCCGCGCTGCTGCGCCATATCGAAGGCTCGACGCCCTGGCATATTCTGGATTTCGGCTGCGGACCGGGGCGGGACCTGAAAACCTTCAGCGCCATGGGTCATGTCGCGGTCGGCCTGGATGGCAGCGAACAATTCGCCCGAATGGCTCGCGCCGACAGCGGCTGTGAAGTGCTGCAACAGAATTTTCTGGAACTGGATCTGCCCGCCGCACGCTTCGACGGCATCTTTGCCAATGCCGTGTTGTTCCATATTCCGAAACAGGAACTGCCCAGAGTCCTGCAACAGTTACACGCCACACTCAAACCGGGTGGCGTACTGTTCAGCTCCAATCCCAGAGGCGAGAACCAAGAAGGCTGGAAAGGCGAGCGTTATGGCTCGTATCACGACCTGGAATCATGGCGCGAGTTGCTGACCGAAGCAGGTTTTGTCGAACTGGAGCATTACTACCGGCCCACCGGACTGCCGCGTGAGCAACAACCCTGGCTGGCAAGTGTCTGGCGTAGCCTGAACATGTAGGAGCGGATTCATCCGCGAAAAAGCTTCGCGAATAAATTCGCTCCTACACCGATTTGGGCTCCTTGAACTTGAGCCACGTGGCGTAGCCTTGAGCCTGTAGGAGCGGATTCATCCGCGAAAAGCTTCGCGAATAAATTCGCTCCTACGCCGACTTGGGTTCCTTGATCTTGTACCAGGCCACATACAGGGCGGGCAGGAACAACAGGGTCAGCAGCGTGGCGATGATGATGCCGCCGATCATCGCGTAGGCCATCGGTCCCCAGAACACTTCACGTGCGATGGGGATCATGCCCAGGCTGGCCGCCGCCGCGGTGAGCAGGATCGGGCGGCGGCGATGTTCCGTGGCCTCGACCACGGCGTCCCATGGCGAATAGCCGCTCTTCTCGTAGGCATCGATCTGGGTCACCAGAATCACCGAGTTGCGGATGATGATGCCGATCAGCGCCAACACGCCGAGAATCGCCACGAACCCCAATGGCGTTCCGGTCGGAATGAGCGCCAGCACCACACCGATCAGGCCCAGCGGCGCGACACTGGCCACCAGGAACATCTTCTGCACGCTGTGCAGCTGGATCATCAGGAAGGTGGCCATCAGGAACAGCATCAACGGCACGACACTGGCAATCGGCCCCTGCGCCTTGCTGCTCTCTTCCACGGTTCCGCCGGTCGCCACCTTGTAGCCCACTGGCAAACCGGCAGCAAACTTGTCGACGTCCGGCTTCAACTGGTTAACCAGATCCGTCGGCTGAATGGCATCGCGCACGGCACCTTTCACAGTGATGGTCGGTTTGCGATCACGACGCCAGACCAATGGCTGCTCCAGCTCATAACCGACCGTGGCAAAGGCCAACAGCGGAATCGAGGTCCCCGCCGGGGTCACGATCTGCAGGTTCTGCAAGGTTTCCGGTGTGCCACGCTCGGCGTCCTCGGCACGACCGACCACGTTGATCAGGTAGATGTCGTCACGCACCTGCGTCACCGACGAGCCACTGACCACACTGTTCATCAACTGGGCAACATCTTCGGAAGACAGCCCCAACTGCCGCGCCTTGTCCTGATTGATATCGACACGCAGCACCTTGCCCGGCTCGTTCCAGTCATAGATCACTTCACCGACATGAGGGTTCTTGCCCAGCAGCGTGGCCAGTTCAATGGCGTGCTGACGCACCTTGTCGATGTTCTCGCCGCTGACGCGGTACTGCAACGGACGCCCCACCGGCGGCCCCATCTCCAGCGGCTGCACATAGGCGCCAATGCCGACATACTCGTCGCGCAGGCGTTTTTGCAAACGAGCAGTCAAGGCTCCACGCTCTTCCAGCCCTTTGCTGACAATCACCAACTGGGCATAGAACGGGTTTTCCAGTTGCTGATCCAGCGGCAGGTAGAAACGCACGGCACCCTGGCCAATGTAGGTGCTCCAGCGCTCGATATCGGGATCGTCCTTGAGGCTGGCCTCGAAACGGTCCACGACCCGGCGTGTCTCGTTGATCGAAGCACTTTGCGGCAGGTTCAGGTCGACCAGGATTTCAGGGCGGTCCGAGGACGGGAAGAACTGGTTCTGCACGAACTGCATGGAGAACAGCGACGCGGCGAACAGCAGGATCGTCATGCCGATCGCCAGCCAGCGATGACGCATGGCCCACAGCATGCTGCTGTTGAACGCACGCCCGATGCGTCCCGGCTCTTCAGACTTGGGCTTGATGTTGCTGCTCAGGATATGGACGCCGATCACCGGTGCAAACAACACGGCCACGATCCACGACACCAGCATCGCCACCGCGATCACGGCAAACAGTGTGAAGGTGTATTCCCCCGCCGAACTGGCGTTCAGGCCAATGGGCACGAAACCGGCCACCGTCACCAGCGTACCGGTCAGCATCGGGAAGGCTGTCGAGGTGTAGGCATAGGTCGCGGCCTGCTCCTTGGTCTCCCCCATTTCCAGCCGCGTGACCATCATTTCCACGGTAATCATCGCATCGTCCACCAGCAGGCCCAGGGCGATGATCAGCGCGCCGAGGGAAATCCGCTGCATGGTGATGCCGCTGTATTCCATGAACACGAAGACCATCGCCAGCACCAGCGGAATGGAACACGCCACCACCAGACCGGCGCGCACCCCAAGGCTGACAAAGCTGACCACCATCACGATGATGACCGCCTCGAACAGCGCACTGGTGAAGCCGCCCACCGCCTTGTCCACCACTTCGGCTTGGTCCGACACCTTGTGTACGCCGATACCCACCGGCAATTCGGCGGTGGAAGCGTCCATACGGTCATGCAATGCCTTGCCGAAGGCCTGAATATTGCCGCCCTTCTCCATCGCAATGGCCAGACCGATGGCCGGTTTGCCGTTATAACGGAACATTGGCGTGGAGGGGTCGGTGTAGCCTCGGGTGATCTCGGCGATATCGCTCAAGCGGTAGAAACGGTCATTGAGCCGCAGGTTGACGGACGCCAGATCCTTTTCCGAAGCGAACTGCCCGGAGGTCCGCACGGAAATCCGTTCGGGACCTGCCTCGATCACCCCCGCTGGCGTCACTGCGTTCTGCGATTGCAGGCTCTGCACCACCTGCCGCTGATCCAGCCCCAGGGCTGCCAGCTTGCGGGTGGAGAAATTCAGGTAGATCACTTCATCCTGCTGGCCAATCATCTGCACCTTGCCAAGGCCAGGCACGTCGCGGATGTCAGCGCGTACCTTCTCGACATGATCGCGCAACTGGCGCATCGAAAAGCCGTCGGCGGTAAAGGCATAGATCGAGCCGAACACATCGCCGAATTCGTCGTTGAACGACGGCCCTTGCAGGCCCTGGGGAAACTGGCCGCGAATGTCATCGATCTTCTTGCGCACCTGATACCAGATCTGCGGTATGTCCCTGGCACTGGTGGTGTCACGCAGGAATACGAAAACCGTGGACTCGCCCGGCCGGGTGTAGCTTTTCACGTAGTCCAGCGAATCCAGCTCTTCGAGCTTTTTCTCGATCCGGTCAGTCACCTGTTTCAGGGTTTCATCCACCGTCGCGCCCGGCCAGCGTGTCTGGATGACCATGGTCTTGATCGTGAAGGACGGGTCTTCTTCACGCCCCAACTTCATGTAGGAAAACACGCCCATCAACAGGGCGACGAACATCAGGTACCAGACGAACGACTGATGCTTGATGGCCCACTCGGAGAGATTGAAACTTCCTTTCATCGTGGGCTTTCCTCATCGACTTTGACTTTCTGCCCCGGCTTGAGGCTGTTGACGCCTGCACTGACCACCTTTTCACCGGCATTGACGCCACTGGCCAGCAGGAAACTGTCACCTTCGCGGCTGACAATCTTCACCTCTCTGGGGTTCACGGTCTGGCTTTGCGGGTCGATGACCCAGATCCGGCTTTGGCCATCGGCCTCCTGCAGCGCACTGACCGGCAGACGCATGCGCGGCGCAATGGCCGAGCTGAGGGTCACACTGATCGCCGTGCCCAGGCGCAGCGCTGTCGGTGTCTGTGTCAGGGACAACCGGGCACGGCGGGTGCGGGTCGAGCGATCGGGCTGGGGTTCGATTTCTCGTAGCGTGGCGGTGGTGTTCACATCCGGATCAAGCTGACTCGCCACGGTGAACACCACATCGGCAGGCAATTGATCGGCCAGTGACGCGGGCAGGTCGATGACCGCTTCCTTGATATCGGGCCGTGCCAGGGTAACGACTTCCTGCCCGGCCGTAACCACTTGCCCGGCCTCGGCCCGCCACTCGGTGACCACCGCATCATCGTCGCTGCGCAGCTCGCTGTAACTCAACTGGTCACTGGCCTGCCGGGCTGCGGCCCTGGCCTGATCCAGTGACGAGCGCGTGGTTTTCAGATCGGTCAGGGCAATATCCAGTTGTGCCTGCGCACCGACGCCACGGTCGAACAACTCCTGCTGGCGACGGGCATTGGCCTGGGCGTTGATCCACTGAGCTTCGATACGCGCCAGATCGCCCTCGCGTGCACGCACGTTGTTCTGCTGATCGGTCGGATCGAGCGTCGCAAGCAGATCGCCCTTCCGGACTTCACTGCCCACGTCCACATGGCGAGCCGCGATACGGCCCGGCACCCGAAAGCCCAGCACACTCTGGTAACGCGCCTGGATATTGCCGGCGAAACGCCCGAATTCCAGCAGCGAATCGGGCCGGGCCTCGACAAAGACAACCGGACGTACCGGCTCGGGGGGCGCTTCATCATGACCACAACCGCTCAAGACAAGACCACTCAACAACAGGCAGGACAGTCGCTTCATGGTTGCACCTGAGCATTGTGATTCCGGGGTTGATCCGCGATCTCCACTTGCATGTCCGGATGCAACAACTGTCCGCCCGCCACCACGACTCTCTCCCCGCTCTTGAGCCCGTCACCGATGATGACCCGGGATGTCAGGTAACGGGCCACCTGAACCCTGCGCAGATTGGCCTTGCCCTGTTCATCCACCACCCACACGGCGGGTTTGCCCAAATGTTCGCCCAGGTCCTTGGTCAACGCCGACCACGGCAACTCCACGCTGGCATTGGCCGGAGCACTCAGGGCCACGCTGACCACCGAGCCCAGGTCCATGCCTTCGGGCAAAGGGTCGAGTGCCACCTTGACCTGCAAGGTCCCGGTTTCGGCCGAAACGGCAGGGGTCACTTCACGCACCTTGCCGCTGACCTTGATGGCCGGATTATCGAGCAGGGTCACTTGCACCGGCTGATCGGTGGGCGGCTGGACGAACAGCGACTCGAACACATTGAACACCGCATCGCGCTCGCCATCGCGAGCCAGATCGAAGATCGGCACGGTGGCCTGCACCACTTGCCCGACCTCAGCCTGGCGGGCCGTGATCACGCCCGGCGTATCGGCAACCAGTGCGGTGTAACTCAGTTGCTCACGGGCATTGGCCAGTTGCGCCTGCGCCGCCTTGAGCGCGCTCTCGCTTCCGCGCAAGGCGGCCTGGGCGGAGTCGTATTCGCTGCGACTGGTGTACCCCTTGGGCAGCAGTTTTTCCTGACGCCCGAAAGCGGCACGCGCCTGAATGACTCGCGCCTGCTCGGCCGCCACCGAGGCCTGCGCCGAATCGACATTGATCTGCAAATCCTTGGGATCGAGCCGGGCCAGTACCTGATTGGCAGTCACCCGGTCACCGACATCCACATTGCGCTGGATGATCTTGCCATTGACCCGAAAGGAAAGCCGGGTCTGCACCCGCGCCTGAATATCGCCAGTCAGCGCAACACTGGCGGCAAAGTCAGCGGTTTTTACCGTCTGTACATAAACCCGCGGCAGCTCGGGAGCAGCCGGTTTTTCCTGGCCGCAACCGGTCAATAACACCATGGCAGCCGCCAGACCGAACCTAATCAACGCCGAGGAACGAGCAGGCATGCAGACTCCTTTTACAGCTGCCAGATGGAAATGTGATATCACGCGAGAAGAGCGTGAACATGCGACTGTACGCTGGCGACAGGGTTCCTTGATAGGTGAGCGTTGCGGTATTTATTGGCCTGTTCGCGAATGAATTCGCCCCTGCACTGGAGCGGATTCATTCGCGACAGCAGTGTCAGCTACCCGACCCGCCGTGGGCCTCTTCAAAGAAGTAATCCTTCCAGCTCGCGGCCTTGTTCTTCAGCACGCCCAGTTCATGCAGCTTTTCGGCATAGATGAAGGTGCGTTGTGGCGTCACGGTGAAATCGATTTCCGGGTCAGAAACGATTTTTTCTACCAGCGGCAACGGCAATTTCGACTGTTCGACGCGGATATAAGTCTGCGCGGCTGCCGGCTTGTCGGCCTTGATGATCTTCTCGGCTTCCGCCAGCGCGTCGTAGAACGCCTTGTAAGTCTTGGGGTTCTCGTCGTGGAATTTCTCGGTGGTGTAGAGCACGTTGAACGTGGCCTGACCGCCCAGCACGTCGTAGCTGCTCAACACTTTATGAACGTTGGGGTTTTCCAGCGCCTGATACTGAAAGGGCGGGCTGGAGAAGTGCGAGTTGATTTCCGAACCACCGGCAATCAGCGCCGAAGTGGCATCGGGGTGCGCCAGGCTGACAGAGATGTTGTCGAATTTCTTGAAATTCGCATTCCCGAACTCCTTGGCCGTTTCGATCTGCAAGGTACGGGACTGGAAACCCACGCCCGCCGCAGGCACCGCGATACGGTCCTTGTCGGTGAAGTCTTTCAGGGTTTTGACGTTCGGGTTGTTGGTCAGCAGGTAGTTGGGCATCGAGCCCAGCGAAGCGATGGCCTTGACGTTCTGCTTGCCCTTGGTCCGGTCCCAGATGGTCAGCATGGGCGGTACGCCTGCAGAAACCACGTCCAGAGCACCAGCCAGCAGTGCTTCGTTCATGGCCGTGGCGCCGGAGATACTGTTCCAGTCCACCTGGATATCCAGGCCTTGCTCCTTGCCATGTTTCTCGATCAGTTTCTGATCGCGCACCACGTCCAGAATCAGGTAACCGATACCGAATTGCTGGGCAATGCTGATCTTGCCTTCGGCGTGCGCGCCGCCGCTGAGAAGAGTACCCGCCAGGCCCAATGCAGCCGCCAGTGCGGTCAGTGCAGGACGTTTGAAAGAAGTCACCATGGAACCCTCACGAAAATTCAAGAAGAGAAAAAGCCCGCACTTAGCGCTGCATGCCCCAGCGCTTGACCGTCAGGCGCTCGATGTTGGCGAACAGCAGGTTTTCCACCAGCAGACCGATGAGAATCACCGCCGCCAGCCCGGCAAATACCTTGTCGGTATACAGCTCGTTACGGTTCTGGAAGATGTACCAGCCCAGGCCGCCCTTGCCCGAAGAGGCACCGAACACCAGCTCGGCCGCAATCAATGTGCGCCAGGCAAAGGCCCAGCCGATTTTCAGGCCTGCCAGAATCGATGGCAGGGCCGCCGGAATCAGGATGTGCCAGACAAAACGCAAGCCTTTGAGGCCGTAGTTGCGACCGGCCATGCGCTGGGTTTCCGAAACGCCCAGGAACCCGGCATAGGTGTTGAGCGCCAGCGCCCACAACACCGAATGCACCAGCACGAAAATCAGGCTGTTCTGCCCCAGACCGAACCAGAGCAATGCCAGGGGCAACAGGGCAATGGCGGGCAACGGGTTGAACATCGCCGTCAGGGTGCTGAGAAGATCGCGGCCCAGTTGGGTCGAAACCGCCAGGGTCGTCAGGCCGAACGCCAGGACAATGCCGATCAGATAGCCCTGAATCAGCACAGTCAGGGAAATCCAGACCTTGCCCGGCAGCTCACCGGTGATGATGCCGTCATAGAACGCGGTAGCGGTTTGCAGAAAGCCGGGCAACAGAAGGTCGTTGTTCTGAATGCGCGCAGCCACTTCCCAGACCACGGCCAGCAAAACCATGATCACGCTTTTGCGCACCCAGCTCAGTTGCCAGATGCGCTGGGCCAAAGGAATGTCACGCGCCAGATCCTTCTGGGTGAAGGGCTCCAGCGTGACTTCGTATTCTTCACGAACAGGGGGTGAAAGGCTCATGTCGGGGTCTCTGTGGTCATGTCGAGGCGCGTGAAGCAGGCCGTTCGCGGATGAATCCGCTCCTACAGCTGCGTCTCAATAGGCGATGCGGATGTCCTGGAAATTCAGCTCGGACTCGGGCTGGCCGGTTTCGTTTTCATTGAACAGCAAGCGGTGGATACGCTGCGCCGTTTGCTGAAAACCGACCCCTCCGAGGCTTTTCAGGTCGTACTGATGGCTGTTGATTTCCGCACGCACACGCCCCGGATGAGGCGACAACAACAGGATGCGGTTGCCCACCACCAACGCTTCTTCGATGGAGTGAGTGACGAACAGCAGCGTGAAGCGCACTTCGTCCCACAGTTCCAGCAACTCTTCCTGCATCTTGCGGCGAGTCAGGGCATCGAGGGCCGCGAAAGGCTCATCCATCAGCAGGATTTTCGGTTGCATCGCCAAGGCACGGGCAATGGCCACACGGGCCTTCATGCCGCCGGACAGGGTGTGTGGATAAGCGTCGGCAAAGGCACTGAGGCCAACCTTTTCCAGGTAGTGACGAGCACGTTCCAGAGCTTCGGGACGCTTGAGCGTGCGTGAAGCCAGCAACGGGAACATCACGTTTTCGATCACGGTCTTCCAGGGCGGCAGTTGATCGAACTCCTGAAACACCACGATACGATCCGGACCGGGCTCCTTGACCTGTGCACCGGCCAGACGGATCTGACCTTCCGTGGGTTGAATGAACCCGGCCACCGCCTTGAGCAAGGTGGACTTGCCGCAACCGGACGGGCCGAGCAACACGAAGCGGTCGGCCGGATCGATTTCAAAACTGACCTGATGGGTCGCCCGCACGACACGCTCGGGCGTGCGGTACTCAAGGCTTACGCCCTGAACTTGCAACAAGGCTTCAGTGGCATGCTGAGCAGCCTGTTGGAGGGTCGTGCCTTCGCTAGCCGTATGGCTTTGCACTGCAACATTCATGAACAGATCCCCGGAATCAGAACGGCGCATCGCCTTGGATAGTGGTGCGATACAGCTTGCGTCGCAGATGGGTCGGGCAGCCGGCTGCCAGATGGATCAGGGAACGGTTGTCCCAGAACACCATGTCGTGGGGTTGCCATTTGTGACGGTACACATGCTCGGGGCGTGTGCAGTGGGCATAGATCTCGGCCAGGATGCGACGGCTTTCGTCTTCCGGCAGTCCGACGATACGGGTGGTGAAGTTCTCGCTGACGAACAAGGCCTTGCGACCGTTTTCCGGGTGAGTACGAACGATCGGATGAGTCACTTCCGCCACCTGAGCCAGTTGCTCCGGGGTCAGGGCCGGACGCCAGCTGGCAGCGTTGTCACCGTCCAGGTAACGGGAGGTGTAGCTGTGGATGGCAGAACGTCCTTCGACTGCGTCACGCAGGTGTTGCGGCAAGGTTTCCCAGGCCAGGTGCATGTCGGCGAACAACGTGTCACCGCCTTCGCTGGGCAGTTCCTGAGCGTGCAGCATCGAGCCCAGGCTTGGCAGCTCCTTGTAGGACAGGTCCGAGTGCCAGTATTTGCCTGCATCACCCAGACCGATGGGCTGACCGTTTTCCACAATGTTGGAGACGATCAGGATTTCCGGGTGGTTGGCCAGGGCAAACTGTTTGAGCACGTGGATCTGCAACACACCGAAGCGGCGGCTGAAATCGATCTGCTGCTGCGGGGTAATGTGCTGATCGCGGAAAACGATGAGGTGGTAGTCGAGATGCGCCTGATGCACACGGGCGAAGTCGGCATCATTGAGCGCTTTGGACAGATCCAGCCCGACGATTTCCGCGCCCACCTTACCGGCAAATGGACGCACATCGAACTGTTGCTCGGCGGCTTGAGTAGACGATGAAGCGAGGGCTGATGCGGGCATGAGAACTCCGACTCCAGGACATGTAGATGACTGAGAGAAGGAACTTTATAGCTATAAGAAATTAAATTTAAATACCGTTATGGAATATGAATAGTGCTGAACGAGCTAGGGGTTTTCTGCGTTTGGTCTTCGCGAATGAATTCGCTCCTACAGGCCGTGCAGGAGCGAATTCATTCGCGAAAGGGTTTGAAGCGGCTGAAGCCGCCCCCACCCTTTACATACCTGAAATCAATCAGAACGCAGGCAATACCGCGCCGTCGTACTTCTTCTCGATGAAGGCTTTGACTTCAGGGCTGGTCAGCGCCTTGGACAGCTTCTGGATAGCGTCGGTGTTGGCGTTGTCTTCCCGGGTCACGAGGAAGTTCACGTAAGGCGAATCGGCGCCTTCGATGATCAGTGCATCCTTGCGCGGGTTGAGCTTGGCTTCCAGGGCGTAGTTGGTGTTGATCAGGTCAAGGTCAACCTGATCCAGTACGCGCGGCAGCACGGCCGATTCCAGCTCGCGGAATTTCAGTTTTTTCGGGTTGGTGGCGATGTCTTTAGGCGTCGCCAGGGCATTGGTCGGGTCCTTGAGAGTAATCAGACCACCCTTTTGCAGCAACAGCAGGGCACGGCCCGCGTTACTGCCTTCGTTGGGAATCGCAACGGTTGCGCCTTCAGGCAGTTCGGCCAGGCTCTTGTGCTTCTTCGAGTAACCGCCGAACGGCTCGACGTGCACGCCCACGCCGGTTACCAGCTTGGCACCCTTGCCTTTGTTGAAGCCGTCCAGATAAGGCTTGGTCTGGAAGTAGTTGGCGTCCAGACGCTTCTCGTTGAGCTGGACGTTAGGCTGCACGTAATCGGTAAAGACCTTGATTTCCAGGTCCACGCCTTCCTTGGCCAGGGTTGGCTTGATCAGTTCCAGAATTTCAGCATGCGGGACAGGCGTCGCCCCCACCACCAGTTTTTCGCCAGCCTGAGCCAGGCCAATGGAAAACGCTGCCGCCAGAGCGGTCATCAACAAGGTCTTCTTCATGCAATATCCTTGGCTAACATGCAAAGCGTCAAAAAGTGACGCCATATCAGAGAGTTACCGCAACCACATGGCGGGCTGCGGTGTGAAACGGACCTTACCGGGATTTTTTATTACGAGAAAATAATTTTTTAACGGTCACTTATAACCGTTATTCAGCGATGGCTATGTCGCTACCTTCCCAAGACGCGCCGTTACGCTTTCCAGCAATTGTTTCAGTGCCAGAAGCTGTTCAGGCCTGTCATTGGCGATCAAGTGCTGTGCCTGTCGTTCAATCTCTGCCAGCGGGTCCGGGCTAACAGGCAAATTGATGTGCTCGGGAAGAATCTCGTCGCCGCTGCTGACCAGCAGGGCAAAGTGAATGACGTTTTCCAGTTCACGGGTGTTGCCCGGCCAACTGTGGGATTGCAGCACATGCTGCGCCTCATCACTGATCAGCTGGACAGGCAGGTTCAGGCGCTGGCTGTAGATCCCCACAAAGTACTCTGCCAACGGCAGGATGTTGCCCGGTTGCTCACGCAGCGCCGGCAGATCGAGTCGCCCCTCGCTCAAGTAGTGATAAAGCCGCTCATTGAATTTTCCCGCCACCACGGCCTGTGCCAGATCGATGCTGGTCGCGGCCACCAGACGCACGTCCACCGGGCTGGGCTGCTGCGCGCCCACACGGGTGACCTCATGGTTTTCCAGGGCGGCCAGCAGCTTGACCTGAATGGGCAGCGGCAAATCGCCGATTTCGTCCAGATACAAGGTGCCGCCATTGGCAGAACCGAACCATCCGGCCCGACTGCTGCCGGAAACGTTGTGAGTACCGGCAGCATGGCCAAACAGCTCGGCATCGGCGTAAGTCGGGCTGATGGCACCGCAATTGACCGAGACGAACAGCCCGGCGCGATCACTGCCACGGTGAATATGACGGGCCAGCAGCTCTTTGCCCGTACCGGACTCACCACGAATCAGCACCGGCAACGAACGCGGTGCCAGTTGCTCCATCTCTTCGCGCAATTGACGCGCACGCGGGTCGATAAAGACCAGCGCCTTGGCGCGAATGCTCAGGGGGCTTTTTTCAGCATCGGGGAAGGTCAGCAACGGCTGACTGGAAACTTCAAGACTCATGACAAACTCCCGCCCGAGCCCTTGTCAGGCTCAAGCGTTAAAAACAGGCAGGCCCGGATGACCTGACGAAAACGTGATGGGTCGGCTCATGCCCGACGACGTGCGCCTTGCTCCAGACGGTTTTGCAGGCGATACAGGTAAGCAAAACCCTGCTCCCAGCGTTGATGGCCAGACTTGACGTTGATGTGTCCTGCCTGACTCAGAAAGCCGACTTCGGCCCCCCAGTGGCGGGCCATTTCCATGGCACGCAGAGAACTGACAGCCGGATCGTTATCAGAGCTGACGATCTGTGTGGGAAACGGCAGCAGATCCTGAGGAATCGGAGCGAAATTGCGTAATGCCGGAGGGCAGTTCGGACGCTCGACATCGGCCGGTGCCACCAGCAAAGCGCCATGCACCTGACGCAGTGACTCCAGCGGAGCCAATTGCGCCCAATGCGCAACCGTGATGCAGCCAAGGCTGTGGGCAATAAGAATCACCGGAGTGTCTTGTGCGCAGATCATGCGTTGCAGCTCACCCACCCAGTCTTCCCGACGCGGCTTGAGCCAGTCGAACTGCTCCACCCGGGCACTGTTAGGCAGGCTGTTCTGCCAGTGGGTTTGCCAATGATCTTCAGGCGACCCTTGCCAGCCTGGCACGATCAGGTAACGGATCGACTCGTTGTGCATGGGTTCGCCTCCTGCATGTGGGCATTCATGAGGCGAGTATAGGGAGGAAATATATATCCGATAAGGAATAAGTAGCTATTTATTAATATCCAAAAAGAATATTACTGATCAAAAAAAGGGCCGTTCCCCTGTCTAAGAAACGGCCCCTGAAAAATCGCTTTCGCACTGGAAGATAACGCCCCCGGATGACAGTGAGGCTACAGCAGATGAAAAAGCCCTCGAAAGGGTGAACGCCTCTGTCCCGAACAGGAGTCGGCCCTGCAGTCAGTCCGGGAATGCTTGCACAATTGTCATAATTTCTTACATGCTCTGCCTGGATAGCTGGCAACGGATTTGCCAGGGATACCTTGTCGGCCCGGCCCGGCCTTGAGTACGCATCAATGACAGGAAGGGTCGTTCACATGCCCGAGTCAAACAGCCTTGCCAGTTGGACCCGCGCCCTGCGCAAGCAGCTCGACGCCTTGAACCTCGACAGCCTCGAACTGTGCAAGGCTGCCGGTCTTGATCCCCTGCACATGGACGCCGCTGACGCCCGACCGTCCCAGAGCGCAGCCACACGCCTCTGGCAACTGGCGGTCCAGGCCAGCAACGATCCGGCATTGGGCTTACGGGTATCACGCTTCGTCAGCCCTACATCCTTTCATGCACTGGGCTACACCCTGGTTGCCAGCCACTCATTGCGTGAAGTATTCGAGCGCATCGTGCGCTATCACTCGGTCACAGAAAGCGCACTGGTTCTGGATTTCAAACGGGTCGGTGAATGCTATGAGCTTCGCTTCAACACCCAGCCGGGTGCCTCGCCCCATGCCGATGAAGTGCTGGATGCCTTCGCGGCCATTTATGTGCGCACTTGCCGCAACCGCCTGGGCCGGGGGTACTCGCCCCTGTCCGTCGACCTTCAGCGTCCCGCACCTGAAAATCCGCAACCCTGGCACGATCTGTTTCGCGCGCCCCTGCACTTCTCGGCTCCCCAGAACAGACTGACGTTCGCCTGCACCGATTTTGACAGCCACCTGGACGACAGTCCTTCGCCCTCGGACGAATCCGGTCACAACGACAAACCTCTGCACTCCCTCATATGGGAGCCACGTGTCTGTTCGGCCATCGAAACCCTGCTGCCCGAGGGCGAACCCTCGCCCGAAAGCATCGCAGAAGCCTTGCACATCAGCCCTCGCAGCCTGCAACGCCACCTGGCCGACGAAGGTTGCCGTTACGACCTGCTGCTCAAACAATGCCGCCAGAATCTGGCCTTGCTCCACATGAGCGATCCACACACCTCATTGAGCGAAATCGCTCAGCTACTGGGCTTTGCCGACACAGACAGCTTGAATCGCGCCTTCAAACGCTGGACAGGGCAGACACCGGATCAGTATCGGAATGGGTTGATGAGATGAATTGCAACATATCGGAGCGATGAACTCTCGATAGTGACCGTGAAGGCAAGGACGGTTTGCTGATAAATTCGGCGGCGCATACGAAAAAACCCACCATGAGGTGGGTTTTTCGTAAATCACTTGCGTATGTCCGCGGGTGGAGGCTTTCGCCCTCGTTTCCCTCGGCTGGTGAAGAAAATATAAGGATATTCGCAGTTGTCGTCAACGCTGGCTCCTCCCCTCGCACCTGCGATTCGTCTCGCATTGTCACCGGCAAGATTTGCAACCTACGAAACCGCTGCGGCCGCAGCAGGGCTCTCTCCCGAAGATGCAGTCACTCTGTACGCAATGCCGTATCGGATGCCCTGACAGCCGTTTATGGAAAGCATTGGCCCTGGGATAAAAACTTTGAAAACAGCCTTCCTGTCTCCAAAGGACATGGCTATCAGCAACGACAGGATCTGATCAACGCCCGAACCCGTTTTCGTACGACAGACCGTATTGTTGTCGAACTCAAATTCGTGTTCTGGGAAAAAATGTTTACGAGCCGCCATGATCAGAGGATCTGGAACACTCACCTCTTTTCTCTGTTCCCGAATCTGGACCCGGCAAAGACGGTTTCGGCTCATAGGATGAGATTGGCAACAGACTTGGAGACGATTCGCCTGCTGCGCAACCGGATTGCCCACCATGAGCCAATCTTCAGACGCAACCTGGCTGATGAGCTATCAAAAATGCATTCCCTGATCGAGGCCCGATGCCAGATATCCGCTGCCTGGATGATGAAAGAGCAACTGGCCCTGACAGCGATTCAGGCAAAACCGTTTTAGATTCCGGCATGAATCACCCCAGAGCCTTGGCCCGTGAAAAATTGGCCACTTTACGCAGGCGAATCACGTCGAAGACTTCCAGTTGCCCGTCTCCCAGACGAATGATCTTGCGCTGATGTAGCTCCTCGAGCACTTCGAGCAATTCGGATGAGGTCATCGACAGGACGGATGGAGCCTGAATATCGTCCAGTGCGATCAAGCGTCGTGCGTGGCTCAAGTAGCCATACCCTTCGCACAACAGCAGCAAGCGCCAGGCCACTCGGGCGCGGGCCGGGAGCTGTTGGATCTTGTCGTGCCCCGGCCAGAAAAGGCCCAGTTTACGGCTCAGAAGTGCTGCAAACGGACGCCAGTGCTGTGGGTTCTCCTCCAGCAGCCGGACCAGGGTTTCCTGGGGAATGTGCAGGAAGATTGTCTGGTCCACGGAATAGGCATCCAGCATGCGGGGCATGCCATCGAACAATGAAACCTCGCCAAACCAGTACGGAGGGCGGATCTCTTCCTGTCGAGGTGCCAGGCGCTGCTCATGAACCCCGCCCATCCGTACAGTGCCTTCGAGCAGGACGTAAAGTCCGCACGCCGGAGCGCCTTTTTCAAACAACAACTTCCCCGGTGTCTTGCGCCGCTGCTGCGCGGCGTCGATCAGGCTGTCCTGCAAATCGGCCGGTAAATAGCTAAACCAGTAATCGGACAGTAACCGTGACCGCCATCCCTCTCCATTTGTCATGTTTGCTCCCTTTTTCCACAGGCACCGATGCCAAAAAACGACTACGGTAAAGCAACCCGATCATCGTCTCAGGCAGGAATAATAATGAAAAACCTTGTCGATCATCTCAGCCAATATGCTGCGTATCACCGTGATTCGCGCAATATCGTGACGCATTTCGTAGGAATTCCGCTGATCGTGCTGGCAGTGGCGATACTGCTCTCGCGACCGGGCTGGGATGTGGCGGGGCTCTGGCTATCACCTGCGGCGCTGGTCGCGCTGGCGTCGACCGTGTTCTATCTCAAGCTCGATCGGGTCCTGGGGCTGGTGATGGCGATCATGCTCGGACTTTGCATCTGGGCAGGCGCAAACCTGGCGCAGCAGGCAACCATGGTCTGGCTGAGTGCAGGCGTCGGGCTGTTTGTGATCGGCTGGATCATCCAGTTCATCGGGCACTATTACGAAGGCCGCAAACCGGCATTCATCGACGATGTGATGGGCCTGATCATCGGGCCGTTGTTCGTGGTGGCGGAACTGGCGTTCCTGATGGGGATGCGCAAACCCTTGCAGCACGACATTGAAGAGCGTGTCGGGCCTGTGAGGCGCAACACCCCCAAAGCCGCAGTGTAGAAGAAACTGTGGGAGCGAATTCATTCGCGAGACGTCATTGAAGGCTATGGATTTTCTTCAGCTTCAACGGGCCTATCGCGAATGAATTCGCTCCTACGGGCGGGTTAGACGCCTGAAATCTTCTGCCAGACCTTGGGCTTGAAGAACAGCGTCTCGCCCCGCGCCAGACCCACGAGGCTGTCGTGGTCCTTCACCACTTCGGCTTCGATCAGATCGCTCTGACCTTCGACCTTCAGGGTCACCCGAGTCGTGGCGCCCAGTGGGCGGATGTCACGGACCTCGGCAGCATGGTGATCTTCCAGCTCCTGACGCGACAACGAGACTTCATGCGGACGGAACAGCACGTGCCCGTCGCCCAGGCTCAAACGGTTCGAGTCACCCAGGAAGTGATAGACGAAGTCGTTGGAAGGAGCCTCGTAGACCTCGCCCGGCGAACCGATCTGCTCGATCACGCCCTTGTTCATCACCACGATGCGATCAGCCACTTCCATGGCCTCTTCCTGGTCGTGGGTCACGAAGACCGACGTCAGGTTGATGTCTTCGTGCAGGCGTGCCAGCCAGCGACGCAGTTCCTTGCGCACCTTGGCATCCAGTGCGCCAAACGGCTCGTCAAGCAACAGCACCTTGGGTTCGACCGCCAGAGCACGCGCCAGAGCGATACGCTGGCGCTGGCCACCGGAAAGCTGCTCCGGATAACGGTCGGCCAGCCAGTCCAGTTGCACCATGTTCAGCAGCTCATGGACCTTGGAGGCAATCTGGGTTTCGTTCGGGCGCTGGCTCTTGGGCTTCATGCGCAGGCCGAACGCAACGTTGTCGAACACCGTCATGTGGCGGAACAGCGCGTAGTGCTGGAACACGAACCCGACATTGCGATCGCGGACATCGTGCCCGGAGACATCTTCGCCGTGGAACACGATGCTGCCGTCATCCGGGGTTTCCAGGCCGGCAATGATGCGCAGCAAGGTGGTCTTGCCGCAGCCTGACGGGCCGAGCAAGGCAACCAGTTCGCCACTCTGGATGTCCAGATTGATGTTGTTCAGGGCCTTGAAGGCGTTGAAGTTCTTACTGACGTTACGGACTTCGATCGACATGATTTATTCCTCCGCCGCGCTTTGGCGCAGACGGTTAATGCGGGATTCGCTCCACTGCTTGAGCAGCAGGATGAACAGCGCCAGGATCAGCAACAGGCTTGCCACGGCAAAGGCTGCAACGTGGTTGTACTCGTTGTAGAGGATTTCGACGTGCAGTGGCAGGGTATTGGTGACGCCGCGGATGTGGCCGGAAACCACCGACACCGCGCCGAACTCCCCCATGGCCCGTGCGGTACAGAGCACCACGCCGTAGATCAGACCCCATTTGATATTCGGCACCGTGACGTGCCAGAACATCTGCCAGCCGTTGGCCCCCAGCAGACGTGCAGCTTCTTCTTCCTGCGTGCCCTGCTCCTGCATCAGCGGGATCAGTTCACGCGCCACGAAAGGCACGGTCACGAAAATGGTCGCCAGCACGATGCCCGGCAAGGCAAAGACGATCTGGATGTCGTGGTCCTGCAGCCAGGGCCCGAAAAAGCCCTGGGCGCCGAACATCAACACGTAGACCAGACCGGCGATGACCGGCGACACCGAAAACGGCAGGTCGATCAACGTCACCAGAATGCTCTTGCCCCGGAACGAGTATTTGCTCACGCACCACGCGGCGCTGACGCCGAACACCAGATTGAGCGGCACCGAGATCAGCACCGCAATCACCGTCAGCTTGAGTGCCGACAGCGCATCGGGCTCCAGAATCGCGGTGAAGAACGCGCCCAGACCGTTTTTCAGCCCCTGGGACACCACAATGAACAACGGCAACCCCAGGAACAGGGCAAAGATCAGCCAGCCAAGGCCGATCAGGACCCGGCGGGCAACCGAGTTGCCACGGCGTGCAGCGTTGGCATCGGCGGCGGCAGAAACAGATGAATAAGACATGCGCGCCTCCTCAGGATGGGGTTTCGATGCGCCGCTGCAACAAGTTGATCAGCAGCAGCAGAATGAAGGAAACCACCAGCATCATCACGCCGATAGCCGTCGCACCGGTGTAGTCGTACTGGTCCAGCTTGACCATGATCAGCAGTGGCAGGATCTCGGTTTTCATCGGCATGTTACCGGCGATGAAGATGACCGAGCCGTACTCACCGACACCACGGGCAAAGGCCAGGGCAAAACCGGTCAGCCAGGCGGGCAGCAAGGCAGGCATCAGAATGTAACGGAACACCTGCAGCGGGCGAGCGCCCAGACAGGCCGCCGCCTCTTCGACCTCTCGCGGGATATCGGCCAGCACGGGCTGGACGGTGCGCACCACAAACGGCATGGTCACGAAGGTCAGCGCCAGGGTGATACCCAGCGGGGTGTAGGCGATCTTGAAACCCAGATCCGTCGCGAACTGCCCGACCAGACCGTTGGGCGCATAGAGCGCGGTGAGCGCAATACCGGCCACGGCGGTTGGCAGGGCGAACGGCAGGTCGATCATCGCATCGATGATCTTGCGACCCGGGAAGGTATAACGCACCAGCACCCAGGCCAGCAGCGTACCGATGACGCCGTTGATCAGGGCTGCGTAGAACGCGGTTCCGAAACTCAGTTTCAGGGCAGCGATCACGCGCGGGGCGGTGATGATGTTCCAGAACTGATCCCAGGTGAGCTGCGCGGCATGAATGAACATGGCCGCCAGCGGTATAAGCACAATCAGACTGAGGTACACCAAGGTGTAACCCAGCGTCAGCCCGAAGCCGGGTATGACGGGGGAGATACGACGCGACATAAAAGTCCTTGGTTACGCTTGCACAAAGCCCGGAGTCAAATCCGGGCTAATGAACGTGTCCTGGTGGCGCTGCCTTATCGGACAATGCCACCGGGTTGCACAGGTTATTACTGCGCCTGGTAGATCTGGTCGAACACACCGCCGTCATTGAAAAACTTCGGCTGCGCAGTTTTCCAGCCACCAAAGTCTTTGTCGATAGTCACCAGCTCCAGTTTCGGGAATTGCTTCTCGTACTTGGCGGCCACTTCGGCGTCACGCGGACGGTAGAAGTTCTTGGCAGCGATTTCCTGACCGGCCTTGCTGTACAGATGCTTGAGGTATTCGGTCGCAATTTCGGTGTTGCCCTTCTTCTCGGCGTTCTTGTCGACGACCGCCACTGGAGGCTCGGCCAGGATCGACAGCGAAGGTACGACGATGTCGAACTTGTCGTTGCCACCGTCTTCCTTCAAGGCCAGGAAGGCTTCGTTTTCCCAGGCCAGCAGGACGTCACCCTGACCGTTGTTGACGAAGGTGATGGTCGAACCGCGAGCACCGGTGTCCAGAATCGGAACGTGCTTGAACAGGGTCTGTACATATTCCTTGGCCTTGGCTTCGCTGCCACCGGCCTTCAGGCCGTAGGCCCAGGCGGCCAGGAAGTTCCAGCGGGCACCGCCACTGGTTTTCGGGTTAGGCGTGATGACCGAAACATCCGGCTTGATCAGATCGCCCCAGTCCTTGATGCCCTTGGGGTTGCCCTTGCGCACCAGGAACACGATGGTAGAGGTATAAGGCGTGCTCGCATCCGGCAGGCGCTTCTGCCAGTCCTCGGGCAGGGTCTTGCCCAGTTTGGCGATTTCATCGATATCACCCGCCAGTGCCAGAGTCACGACGTCGGCACGCAGACCGTCGATGACCGCACGGCCCTGCTTGCCCGAACCACCATGGGATTGCTTGATGGTCACGGTGTCGGCTGGATGGGCCTTCTTCCAGTGGCTGGCAAACTCGGCGTTGTACTCCTGATACAGCTCGCGTGTCGGGTCATAGGACACGTTGAGCAACTCATAATCCTTGGCAACAGCGGAACCGGCAAAAACGGCACTGGCGATAGCGGCCAGGGCAAAACGGCGAATGGACATAAGGTGAAGCTCCTGGAAATTCTGAGTGTTGGCTTTTTTGATTTCTTCTTGGCGCATCACGTCCGCATTCGGAATGGTGCGCTGCTGTTCACGGGTGTATCAGGAGTCAAAGTGAAGCCCTCCGGTTAACCAGTCGGGTGCGGAATCAGTTCGGCTTGGCGCCGGAGTTCTGCAGACGAAACTTTTCCTTACGCTCTATCTGAACCACTTGCGCGTTATGCACCGTGATTTCGACGGCCCCAAAACGCAGGTCACGCAACGCACTCTGAATTTCACGCAGAATTGCTGCTTCGTCCTGACCGTCAACACTACGTAGAGATGCGCTCATAATCGTATTCCTTGAAATTAGAGAGGCCTGCCTGTCGCGACTGGGGGCGATGGCTTGTGGCGTTGGAGTAATAGTAGATACGCCGAGATATTCTTAAAAAGACTATTTAAGAATGCAGATATAACCAAAAGAAATTAAGAGACAGAACAGACGACCGGAGCACGTTGCACACCCCGGCAGGCCTTGATTCAAGCGGTACAGGCGATTCAGATGACAGGCTGGCGAAAGTCGGGTGCTCTCAACCAATCGATCTGTTCTGCAGGCATTGGACGGGCAAACCAGTAGCCCTGGCCGAGCTGGCATCCATTATCGAGCAGGAAACCCGCCTGATCGGCGTGCTCGATACCTTCGGCCAGTACCCGCATGCCCATGCTCTTGGCCAAGGCAATGATGATCCGCACGATGGCAATATCGTCATCATCGCTCGGCAGGCCGGCCACAAAGCCCTGGTCGATCTTCAGCTTCTGGACCGGCATGCTCTTGAGGCGCAAAAGCGATGAATAACCGGTGCCGAAATCATCGATGGCCAGGCTCAGGCCCAGTTCGCGCAGGCGATGCAATTGCTCGATGGCCTGCTCGGGGTCGTCCATCACCGCACTTTCAGTGACTTCCAGCTCCAGAAAAGAAGGGTCCAACCCTGTTTCGCGCAGAACCTGAGCCACTTGCCGGTCCATATCGCCGCTGCCAAACAACCGGCTGGAGATATTCACCGCAACAAACGAAAGGTTCACACCCGATCCCAGCCAGCAGCGCATCTGCCGGCAGGCGGTACTCAATACCCAGGCATCGATATCGGCGATCAGCCCACTCTGCTCGGCAATCGGAATGAATTCGGCAGGCGAAACCATTCCTCGCGCTGGATGCTCCCAGCGCACCAGTGCTTCGACACCTTTGATATGACTGGTTTCCAGGTCATGAATCGGCTGGTAGAACACCCGCAGTTCCTGCTGCTCGATAGCCCGATGCAGCTCACTGGCCAGTTCGACCCTTTGCTGAGCGTGCGCGGTCAGCTCCTCGGTATACAAGGCATAGCCTTCGCGACCGTCTTTCTTGGCCTTGAACAGGGCCGAGTCGGCATTGCGCATCAATTGCGCGACCGTCAGCGCATCGCCGGGAAACAGGCTGATACCGATACTGGCCGTAATGAACAGTGGCTGGTCATCGAGCAGAAAAGGCTTCTTGAAACTGTCGATGATCTGTTGCGCCAGGGCTGCCGCCTGCACCACCTGCTGACAGTTCTTCACCAACAGGGCGAACTCGTCTCCCCCCAGTCGGGCCAGGGTCAGCTCGTTGTCGAACAACCCCTTGAGACGCTCGGCCACAGCCTTGAGGAGCTGGTCGCCGACATTGTGCCCCAGGCTGTCATTGATGTTCTTGAAGTGATCGAGGTCGATCAGCAGCAATGCACAACCGCGCTTGCTGGAACGCGCATGCGCCAGCGCCTGAGTGGCGCGGTCAGTGAACAGCAGCCGGTTGGGCAACTGCGTCAGGGCATCGTAATGAGCCAGCTGGGTCAATTCCTGCTCGGAGCGCTTGATGACCGTGATATCCGAAAACACCGCCACGAAATGCTTGAGCTGGCCGTCCGCCCCCTTGATGCCACGAATGCTCTGCCACTGGGGATAGATGTCACCGCTTTTGCGGCGATTCCAGATCTCCCCGCTCCATTGCCCGGCACTGAGAATGGACCGGTACATCTGCCGATAGAACTCCGGGCCATGGCGACCGGATTTGAACTTGCTCGGGTTGAACCCCATGACCTCGTCGGCCTGATAGCCGGTGATTTCCATGAAAGCGCGGTTCACATGAACGATCCGCCCCTTATCATCCGTGACCAGAACCCCTTCCCGCGTGCTGTCGAACACTGCTGACGCCAGCCGCAGGCGGTCCTGATCCTCCTCCTGCTGACGACGCAACTGCGCATCGGCCCCCATGAACAGGCGCAGCCGCCCTCTGGAAATGAAGATCATGACCGCACTGATCACCACCCAGAGATAACCGCCCGCTTGCTGGAAAATGGCCAGTCGAGCCGGTTCTTCGATCAAATGAGGCAGCAGGTAGTCGCACGCCACAAACCACAAAAGAGACAAAAGGCCATACAAAAGGGCCGCCCGCAGGGGGTCACAGGAGGAATTGGTCATAAGAATGCATAAAACCTTACAAATTGGCCGGATTATAAAGCAAGAAACATCCTGAGACTCTTATCTAAAAGCGTGACTGGTTTTCTGTAAGTGCTCAGTGATAATGCGTTCTGTGACTTTTTTCTTCATACGTGTCTTTTTCGAGGGCAAAACAGCCTATGTGGTACAACGGTCTGCTCGACCTTTCCATCTGGCAGGTGATAGCGGTCACATTGGTCATGACCCATGTAACCATCATCAGTGTTACGGTTTACCTGCACCGCTACTCGGCCCACCGCTCCCTGGAGCTCAACGCCGGGCTCAAGCATTTCTTCCGTTTCTGGCTGTGGCTGACCACGGCGCAGAACACCCGTGAGTGGACAGCCATCCACCGCAAACATCACGCCAAGTGCGAAACCGTCGATGATCCGCACAGCCCGGTCATCAAAGGCCTGTCCACGGTAATGCGCAAAGGCGCAGAACTGTACCGCGCCGAAGCACAGAACCAGGACACCTTGCGAATCTACGGCAAGAACTGCCCTGAAGACTGGATCGAGCGCAATCTATATTCACGTTACAAGCTGTTGGGTATAGCACTGATGGGCGCTATCGACCTGCTCTTGTTCGGCGCAATCGGCATCACGGTCTGGGCCATCCAGATGATGTGGATTCCGTTCTGGGCCGCCGGTGTGGTCAACGGCCTGGGCCATGCCGTGGGGTATCGCAACTTCGAGTGCCGGGATGCAGCGACCAATCTGGTGCCCTGGGGCATCGTGATTGGCGGTGAAGAGCTGCACAACAACCATCACACCTATCCCAACTCGGCCAAGCTGTCGGTCAAGCCATGGGAATTCGACATGGGCTGGGCCTGGATCAAGGTCTTCAGTGCCCTGCGCCTGGCGAAAGTCCAGCGTGTCGCACCGATTGCCCATCGGGTCGAAGGCAAGGGTCATATGGACATGGACACCGCCATGGCGATCCTCAACAACCGTTTCCAGATCATGGCGCAGTACCGCAAGCTGGTCATCGGGCCGCTGGTGGCCCAGGAACTGGCCAAGGCCGACGCTTCGGTTCGTCATCTTTTCCATCGCGCCAAGCGCCTGCTGTCCCGTGAAACCAGCCTGCTGGACGAGAAACACCATGCGCGTATCCAGGCCATGCTTGAACACAGCCACGCCTTGAAGGTGATCTATGAGAAGCGTCTGGCCCTGCAACAGATCTGGCTCAAGACCAGCAGCAATGGCCACGACATGCTGGCCGCCATCAAGGACTGGGTACACGAAGCCGAAGCCAGCGGCATCCAGTCCCTGCGCGATTTTGCAGATCAACTGAAGACCTATTCCCTGCGTCCGGTCCAGGCCTGACACCGTTGATCGGAGTGCCCTCCCGAGGGCGCTCCGATGCCGGAACTTCCCTCCCTCAAATCAATCTCAACAGCTTTCCCCCATCGTTCGGGTGGATGCTGCGGCCCTGGCTGCACGTCCTTTGAGATGCAGCCCTATGGATAAACAGTCCGCAATCGCCCTGCCTGCCACACACATCAGTGGCATGCCCGCCGCCGCAGAGACTCTGCTGGCGTTGATACATGCCCAGGCGGAAGTCGCCCGCCTGAGCGAACGTGAACAGCTCTTCAGTTCGCTGCTGGTCAGCGTCAATGCTGTGCTCTGGGCGTTCGACTGGGAAACCCAGCGCATGATTTATGTCAGCCCCGCCTATGAAAAGGTATTCGGACGTACGGCCGGCCTGCTGCTGGCGGACTTCGCCGAATGGCGTGACAGCATCTACCCGGACGACCTGAACTACGCCGAGCGCAGCCTGAGCGATGTCATCGAAAAAGGCTCCATCGAGGATCGCGAATACCGGATCATCCGGGCCGACGGTGAAATCCGCTGGCTGAGCGACAAATGCTTCGTCAGCCACCGGACCGATGCCAGCCAGCGTTTGATCGTGGTCGGCATTGCCGAAGACATCACCGAGAAAAAACAGCTTGAGGACGAGCTGCAACGTCTGGCGACCACCGACGTGCTGACCCAGAGCAGCAACCGTCGCCACTTCTTTGAATGCGCCCAGCGCGAATTCGAGCTGGCACGTCTGAACGGCACGCCCATGGCCTTTCTGCTGCTGGATGTCGATGACTTCAAACTGGTCAACGACACCTATGGCCATCAGGAGGGCGATCTGGTGCTGCAACGCATCGCCGAAAGCGGTCGCTCGACGTTAAGACGCGGTGATCTGTTCGGGCGTATCGGGGGTGAAGAGTTCGCAGCAGTCTTCCCCGGCTGCGCACCTGAAATGGCCATGCAGATTGCCGAGCGCCTGCAACGCGAGATTCAGCGGCAGAATTTTCAATGCAACAACAAGACATTCAGCATCACTGCCAGCCAGGGTCTGACCAATCTCGGTCCTGACGACCAGAACCTTGAAGCCTTGTATGCCCGGGCCGATGCGGCCATGTATCAGGCCAAGCGCCAGGGCAAGAATCAGATTGTGTTGGTGTGAGTGCTGTTTTCACAATCCACTCCTAACATCATGAGTTACAAACACTCAGGTAGGAGCGAATTCATTCGCGAAAGCCCGTGAAGCTGAAGAAAATCTATCGCCTTCAATGCCGTCTCGCGAATAAATTCGCTCCTGCAGTTTGCTGGAGCGAGTTCATTCGCGAAAAACCCTTATGTCTTGGGTAAGTCCTGAACCCCGACAGCCGGATCTTCGGCGCTCGCAATGCCCGGATCGACAGGCTCTGCGGTGATATCCAGCAGATCCGTCTCCCCTTGGTCTTCAACCGGCGTTTCAGGCTCTGGCGCTTCAGCCACCACCGGTGCCAACAGGCTTGGATCGGTGATACCGGTCAGTTTCTTGCGCAGACGCTGCAAGTCTCCGACGCTCAGCTTCAGAAGCTTGGCGGACTTGGTCTTGACCAGTGTCGTAACCGTTTCATGCTCGCCCAGACGCGCCATCTGCCCTGCCAGGTTCATGGCCAATACTTCGCGGGTGTAGATGCCCGTGTTGTACTGGTAAACCGCCGCAATCAGTTCGCGAAGCTCAAGCGGCAAGCGCCAGCGGGTGCGCAAGGCCGAGCCGTAGGCGGCTGAATACTCTTCCAGCGCTTTCTTGATCACGTCTTCGGTCAATTGACCGCCCGCCAGCAACCACTCTTGCAGGCACCCCAGCACGGCCAGATCCCCCAGCGATTGCAGCAGGCCGGCACAGAAACAACGCTCGATATCCAGCTCCAGCATGCGCCCCAGGATGCGCGCGTAATCCGCCGTGCGTTGCGACATGGCCCAGAGCTGACTGGCCTGGGCCAACAACGCATCGTCGGTCAGCACCGCCATGCGCTTTTTCGACAGGCCGGTCACGATATTGGCGCTCTGTGTCCCACCCAACACGGCAATCGCCCCACCCAGCGTCTGGACGGGTTTGCCCAGGTGTTGGGCGGCACTGTTGGCCGCCGCGATCAGCGCGGCCGTGATATGGGGGTCGTTGCGCAGTTCCTGCTCAAGCAAGGCGGCATCGATGCCTGCTGCGCCCTGACTGAGCCTGAGAGCCGTGGCGACATCGATAAACAGCGGCGCGCCGTCTGCCACATCACGGCGCTTGTCGAGAAACTTGGTCAAGGTCAGGCCGGGCGTGAGTGCGGGCATTTCTCCGGGCACAGGCGCCCGACGCTCCAGCAACAGGCTTTCAAGGCGCTGGCGCAGGCCGTCAGTGTTCAAGGGTTTGGTCAGATAAGCCGTGGGAGCCAGGGGAAGGACTTCACGCACACTGGCACTGTCGTTGCGGTTGCTGATCAAGATGAAGGGAATCGGAGGCTGGCGGCGCAATGTGCGAATACCGCGCAGCAGGCTCAGGCCATCGATAACAGGCAACTCTCTGGCCGCGATAACCAGATTGGGCACGTTTTTTTTCATCCATTCGACAGCTTGCTTGCCGTCGCTGCACATCTCCACCTCGATATCAGCACGCACACCCAGAATCAGATCACTGAGTGTTTCGCGAACCCACGGATCAGATTCGGCAACCAATACACGAGGTATCGCGGGCAAATCTACAGCAGTCATCAGAACTCTCCGACATCGATTCGCTCACCTTAGCCAAAGCCTTCGTCCGGATATAGAGTCATAAGCGAGAAAACCTGTTCTCAAGACGAAAAAACCCTGCCGAGGCAGGGTTTTTTCTATCTGTCTGGTCACAAATCAATCAATCTGTAACCAAACATTCTCAAGCGATCTCGGCAAAGCACTCTTCCAGGATCGCCAGGCCTTTGTTCAGCAAGGCGTCATCAGCGGTCAACGGCACCAGAACGCGCAGGACGTTGCCATACGTACCGCACGACAGGAGGATCAACCCCTTGTCACGCGCCTTGGCCACGACCTGAGCCACGGCAGCAGCGTTTGGCTTGTGAGCATCGCCGTCTTCAAACAGTTCTACCGCGATCATCGCGCCCAAGGCACGAACTTCGCCGATAACCGGATGCTTGGCCTGAATGGCTTTCAGGCCGGAAACCAGTTTTTCGCCAACGGACTTGCAGCGTTCCAGCAGGTTTTCTTCTTCAAACACGTCCAGAACCGCCAGCGCTGCGGCACAGGCTACCGGGCTGCCAGCATAGGTGCCGCCCAGGCCGCCTGGCGCGATGGCATCCATGTATTCGGCCTTGCCGCATACGCCTGCCAGCGGGAAACCGCCTGCGATGGACTTGGCAAAGGTGGTCAGATCGGCAGCAACACCCATCTGCTCCATGGCGAAGAACGTACCGGTACGGCCCGCGCCGGTCTGCACTTCGTCGGCGATCAACAGGATGCCGTGCTTGTCGCACAGTTCGCGCAGACGCAGCATGAAGGCCTTCGGTGCCACATAGAAACCACCCTCGCCCTGCACAGGCTCGATGATGATCGCGGCAATATCTTTAGGCTCTGCGTCGTTCTTGAAGATGCGCTCGATGCTGGCGATGGAATCGTCCACGCTCACGCCATGCAGTTCGCACGGGTAAAGGGCACGGAAGATACCGCCCGGCATCAGGCCCATGCCCGCCGAGTAAGGCACGACTTTACCGGTCAGACCCAGGGTCATCATGGTGCGGCCATGGTAAGCACCAGTGAAGGCAATCACGCCGGCACGGCCAGTGGCTGCACGGGCTACCTTGACGGCGTTTTCAACGGCTTCGGAACCGGTGGTCACCAACAGGGTTTTCTTGGCGAAGTCACCCGGTACCCGGGCGTTGATTTTTTCGCACAGTTCCACATACGGCTCATAGGCCAGCACCTGAAAGCAGGTGTGAGTCAGTTTGTTCAACTGCTCTTGCACCGCGGCGATGATTTTCGGGTGCAGGTGACCGGTGTTCAGCACCGCGATGCCGCCCGCGAAGTCGATGAACTCACGGCCTTCGACGTCCGTCACGGTGGCGTTCTTGGCCGAAGCGGCAAAGATCGGGTGGATCTGACCAACGCCACGTGGCACAGCGTTCTGGCGGCGTTGCATCAAGGATTCGTTTGTCTTGCTCATGTATTCCTCATTCGCCGCTCATCGGTCGGCGTAGTTCAAGGATTAAGCAGCCGGGGTGGGTTGCAGCAGCATACGATGATCGACTGCTGCAACGCCCGGCTACCGGGTGGGTATTACAAAATCAGGTGCGTGGCATTAAACGCTCAGGCACAGGTATTTGATTTCAAGGTAGTCTTCGATGCCGTACTTGGAGCCTTCACGCCCCAGGCCCGAAGACTTGATGCCGCCGAACGGTGCCAGTTCATTGGAAATCAGGCCGGTATTGATACCTACCATGCCGTACTCCAGCGCCTCGGCCACACGGAACACGCGGCTCATGTTCTGAGCATAGAAGTACGACGCCAGACCGAACTCGGTGTCGTTGGCCATCGCGATCACTTCAGCCTCGTCCTTGAAACGGAACAGCGGTGCCAGCGGGCCGAAAGTCTCTTCTTTCGCCACGGCGGCATCCTTGGGCACGTTGACCAGAATGGTCGGCTCGAAGAAAGTGCCTTCCAGGCTGTTACCACCGAACAGTACTTTCGCGCCCTTGCCGACAGCATCGGCGATGTGTTCCTTGACCTTGGCCACCGCTTTATCGTCGATCAGCGGGCCGGTGGTGGTGCCTTCTTCCAGACCGTTGCCGATCTTGAGTCTGGCCACTGCGGCCTGAAGCTTCTCGGCGAACGCATCGTAAACCGCGTCCTGCACATAGATACGGTTGGCGCAGACACAGGTCTGGCCGTTATTGCGGTACTTGGAGATGATCGCGCCTTCGACGGCCTTGTCCAGATCGGCGTCGTCGAACACGATGAAGGGCGCGTTGCCGCCCAGCTCCAGCGACACCTTCTTGATGTCCTGCGCGCATTCAGCCATCAACTGGCGACCGATTTCGGTCGAGCCGGTGAAGGACAGCTTGCGTACGATCGGGTTGCCGGTCAGCTCACTGCCGATGTCGCCCGCACTGCCCGTCACCACACTGAAGACACCCGCCGGGATGCCCGCACGCTCGGCCAGTTCGGCCAGTGCCAAGGCAGAGTAAGGGGTCTGAGAGGCAGGCTTGAGCACCATGGTGCAACCGACCGCCAGTGCAGGCCCGGCTTTACGGGTGATCATCGCGGCCGGGAAGTTCCACGGCGTGATTGCGGCAGTGACACCGATCGGCTGCTTGAGCACGATCAGGCGCTTGTCCGGCTGATGGCCCGGAATCACGTCACCGTAGACGCGCTTGGCCTCTTCGGCGAACCATTCGATAAAGGACGCGGCATAGGCGATCTCGCCCTTGGCCTCGGCCAGCGGCTTGCCTTGTTCCAGCGTCATCAGGCGGCCCAGGTCATCCTGGTTTTCCAGCATCAGCTCGAACCAGCGGCGCAGCTTGCTGCCACGCTCCTTGGCGGTCAGGGCACGCCAGGCGGGCAGCGCCTTGTCGGCAGCCTCGATGGCGCGACGGGTTTCGGCGGCCCCCATTTTAGGGACCGTACCCAGGATTTCATTGGTCGCCGGGTTGTTGACCTTGATGGTCTGGCCACCGTCCGCATCCAGCCACTGGCCGTTGATGTAGGCTTGCTGGCGGAACAGTCTGGAATCTTTGAGCTGCATGTCGGCCTCCTAAACAGCACCGCGCAAGGGCGGAGCGAACTATTGAATATCGATGCACCCCATTTGGAAGCCATCGCCTGGAAAACATTCCATCGGCCTCAGCGATGCACATCGCCTGAAAACGGGAAGACCGAACAAGAGCGTTTGAAATCTCAAACGAATCCTAGGGACTGCTGGGGTAAAGGACAATAGGCCGTTCAAAAAAAAGAACGCCTTCCGTGAAAATCGGCGATTTTTCTGATCGACACCCTTCGCAGAGCCTCTAACGTTCAGAATCGGCGACACCCGTGACTCGCCCTGTCGCTTGAAAGGCAACACGCCATCTTTTAATTGAAAACCATTCTCACTAAAAATAAGATAGCGTCTCTTTTTTCCTCCCTGAGCTTCGTGCGTGCCTGATTCGGATATCAAAGGCCTGTTCCAGAAACACGCCAAGGCGCTACAGAACCTCCTTCTGCGCAAAAGTCGTGACCCGCAACTGGCCGCCGATCTGGTCCAGGAGAGTTTCCTGCGCCTGGCCGAACTTCAGGACAAGGAACGCATCGACAACTCCTCGGCCTATCTCTATCGCACCGCCCACAATCTGTTGATCGACCATGTGCGCCAACAGATGCGGCGCAAGACCGACAATGTGCCCCATGAAGCTCTGGAAGACGTCATCGACGAACAACCGGGCCTGGACGAAGAGGCCGCCACCGAGCAGCACAAACGCCGCCTGCGTGATGCCATCGCCGAACTGCCGGAGCGTACTCAGGAGGTCTTCCGCCTCAACCGCCTGGAAGGCCTGACTCATGCAGAGGTTGCGCGCCGACTGGACATCTCCGACAGCTCCGTGCAAAAGCATTTGGCAAAAGCCTTGGCGCATGTGATGCAACGCCTGCAGGAAGCGCAATGACGGACGGTTTACTGAATATGCAGCCGTCAGACGTCACCATGGATATAACCAGAAATCGAGAGACCTCCGTGACCAGCCACGACCTGCGAGAGCAAGCGATTCGCGAGCAAGCCGCAGAATGGGCGATACGCCTTGCCGCAGATGACATCACCCCCGAGCAGGCTCTTGCCCTGCAGGAATGGTGCGCTTGCGATCCACGCCATACCCCGGCCCTGGATTTCGCCCTGAGCACCTGGGCAGACCTGGGTCAACTGGGCACCTCCGCGCCAATGGCTTCGGCAGTCCCTCTGCCACCTGCCGCGCGTCCGTTACGCGGGCGACGGCGGCCAGTCTGGCGACGCGTCACCCGCGCAGCGGCAGTGGCCGCGCTGGTCTGGTTCGGGATCAATGTCGGTCCGGGCCTGCTCATCCCCCTGACAGCTGACTACGCCAGCCACACGGGCGAGGTGCGCCATATCTCATTACCGGATGGCAGCAGCGTGGTGCTGGACACCGACAGCGCCATCGATCTGGCCTACGATGAACACGAACGCCGCATTCGTCTGCGCCAGGGCGAGGCCGTATTCAACGTGGCCCCGATGACAGGTCAGGAGACGCGCCCCTTCATTGTCGAAAGCGCCGGCGGCACCACTCGAGCCCTGGGTACACGCTTTGTAGTCAGCGAGTCCGCCGACAGTGCCTGGGTCGGCGTGCTGGAGCACAGCGTCGAACTGGCCATGCTTGACCGGCCAGACAACGGCATCCTTCGCGATGTACTGGAAGAAGGTCAGAGCGCCCGCTACGACGCTATCCATGGCATCACCCGCCTCTCTGGGCAGGATGTGCAACGGGCAACCAGCTGGCAGCGCGGATTGCTGATCTTTGATCAGGTCCCTCTGGCGCAAGTGGTGGACCAGCTCAACCGCTACCGCAACGGGCACATCATGATCACCGATCGCCAACTGGCCCAACGCAAGGTCAGCGGTGTTTTTCGTCTGGAGTCACTGGACAGCGCAGTGCCACGCCTCAGCACTGAATTGCATGCTCGGCACGTCGAGTTGCCGGGCGTCAGTCTGATCTACTGAAAGGCCTCCGCAGGGGCCTTTTCGTTTTTTAAAACTTTTTTCATAAATCTTTACTGAGTTTTCCAGGCTGCATCGTCTCCTTTACTGATAATGATTTTTATTACTATTAAAGCGACGAAGAGCAGAACAATGGGGAACAAAGGAATGCGTCATCAAGTGATCAGGGCAAGCCTGGCGAGCAGCTTGATGATCGGTACGGCAATCACCTTCAGCACGCCCTCTTGGGCACAACAGCCGACGCCCCCGAAAACGGCGCAGAGTCGCGACAGCCAGAGTGCATCGGTCGAATTCAACATTCCGGCCCAGCCGCTGGGCAGTGCCGTGATCGTCTTCGCTGAACAGGCCGGCATCGAAGTGTTCTTCGACAGCAGCAAACTGTCAGGTCTGCAAAGCAGTGCGCTCAAGGGCCGCTACTCACCCCGTCAAGCCCTCCCGCTGCTGCTCGGTAACCTGCCAGTCGGTTACATTTTCGTGAATGACAAGCGCGTCAGCCTGGAACGGCTCGCCATCGGCTCCAGCGCGATTGAGCTGGGTGCAACCCACATCAAAGGCGAGCGCAAGGACGACTGGATCTATGAAACCCCACGCTCGATCAGCGTGATCAGCCGTGAACAGATCGACCGCCATCCACCCCGCCATGCCGCCGACATGCTGCAGGACACCGCCGGTGTGTACACCTCGACCAGTTATCAGGAACCCGGCCTGTCGGTGAACATCCGCGGTGTTCAGGATTACGGCCGCGTCAACATGAGCATTGACGGTGCGCGGCAGAACTTTCAGCAAAGCGGTCACCAGCAGCGCAACGGGGAAGTCTTCGTCGATCCCGAACTGCTGGGCGGCATCGACATCAGCAAAGGTCCGAACTCAGGCATGGGCGGGGCCGGTGTCATCGGTGGCACCGCGAACTTCCGCACGCTGGATATCAACGACATTGTCGATGCGGATCGCACCGAAGGTGGACGCCTGCGTGGCAGCACCGGACTGGGTGGCTACGCCAACGGTAATCACTTTGCAGGCAGCTTCGCCGCAGGCCTTCGTGCCAGCAAGCAGATCGACCTGTTGGCCGCGTTCAGCCGCAAGCGCATGGGTGAATATTCCCCGGGCAGCCGGGGGGATTCGTTTCCCGGTGCCAGCACCTACAACGCCGACGAGCGCTATCAGGATGTCGTCAGCCTGACCAATCAGGACATGGACTCACAATTGTTCAAGGTCTACTGGCACATGGCAGACGGGCATGAACTCAAGTTCACGCATCTGGCCACGGAGGTGGATTACACATCCGGCGGCACGTATGACGCCGTACGTAACGCAGACGGTTGGGAGGCCGTCACCCGCAACGAAGTGACCTCAAAGACCACATCGCTGGACTATGCCTGGAACGAGGGCGATCCCTGGATCGATCTGGCCGCGAAGCTGTATTTCACCCGTACACGCAATCATCAGGCGGCCGACGCCGTCGCTCCGGATTACTCGAGCCTGATTACCCCGGTCGCCACATTTTGCAGGTCCAACCCGTCCAGCAGCATCTGTCCGCAAGGCAGCGATGCCTACACTCTGATCACCGAAACCCGTACCTGGGGCCTGAACCTGCAGAACACCGCGCACTTCAACCTGCCGCTGTTCGAGGCCAGCTGGAATTACGGCAGCGAGTTGAGCTACGACAAGACCGTCCCCAAGACTCAGGGCGTCGAGAACGTCGACACCTACGGCAACGAAACAGCCGGCACCACGCCTCCCGGCCAACGCTGGCTGACGAGCTTCTTCAGTAACCTGACCTTGCAACATGACGACTGGCTGCGGCTGGACGCCGGTCTGCGTTATGACCGCTACCGGCTGTGGGGCGACACCGGATTTACCACGCTGGACTCCCGAGGCGAAATCACGGGCGTCGCCAACACACGTGTCCCCGTCGAATACTCGGTCGATGACCAGCAAGGCCATCTGTCGCCCACCTTTGCCGTGGCAATCACCCCGGTCGAAGGCGTTCAGCTCTATGCCAACTATGGCGAGGGCTGGCGACCACCGGCGATCACCGAATCGCTGATTTCAGGCCAGCACCTGGGGGGCGCCAACGATGGCACCATCATGTTGCCCAACCCCTATCTGAAGGCCGAAGAATCAAAGACCTGGGAAACCGGGGTCAACCTGAAGTTCGACAACCTGATTTCCAGCGGAGACAGCTTCCGCGCCAAGCTGGCGTACTTCAACACCAAGATCGAGAACTACATCCGCCTGGCCAACGTGGGCAGGCCAGGCGCGGCCTTCCATTCGATCTCCCATTTCGCGCCGGTCAATATGCTGGACCCGGTACGTCTGCGCGGCTTCGAGCTGGAGGCCGAATACGATGCAGGAGCCTGGTACCTCAAAGGCAACGCCACCCGCGTCGATTACCACACAGGGCAAAACAGCTATCGCCTGTTCTACCTGGGCGGAGCCCAAGGCGCGACAGCCGACTACTGGAACAACTTCATCTCCTCCGACGGCAGCGGCCAGGGCTATCCCTTCTACAGCATGTTCCCGCCACGGGACACCGCCAGCCTGACCGGCGGATTACGGTTCTTCGATCGACGCCTGGAGCTGGGCTCGCGCCTGCGCTACGCCTCGGAAAACGAATCCAACAGCATCACTCAAGGGTCCCTCGCGTACAGCGTGGTCGATCTGTTCGGCAGCCTGCGTGCAACGGACAACCTGACATTGCGACTGTCGGTGGAAAACGTGCGTGACCGACGCTACCTGGTGCCCATGGGCGACCTGCTGGCGCGCACCGAAGGTCCGGGACGCACCGTGATCGGCTCCTTTGAACTGAAATTCTGAAGTGTCGGCAGCTTCCCTTCCGGGGAGCCGCAACAAAACGGTCGGGCCTTTCCGACCACAACCTCAAACCGGATCGTCCGGTTGTTAATGGAGATAAACATGAGCGTTGAAATCAGCTACACCTCCAGCCTCTACACCACCCTGCAATCGGCTGGTTATGCCACCACGCTGCAAGGCTACCTGGACTACTACGAATACACCTTCTCCGTGGAAGACCATGCCAGCTCCGGCGGCTTCAACAGCACCAGCTTCACCCCGGACTTCCAGATGTATGGCACCCAGTACGCCAATGAAACGGAAGCCACTGGCTATACCTCGGCATTCGTGGCCGAAGCGAGCGCAGGTGAGAACCTCTACTACTCCTTCTTCACTGCGCCGACCCACACCCTTTACGGCGAGCTGGACAGCCTCAGCTTCGGTTCGGACCTGAGCAATGTCAGCAGCCAGTGGAGCCTGGGCAGCACCCTTCTGGACATCACCGGCCTCAGCGAAATCATCAACAATGGCCAGAATGCAGACGGCACCGTGATCGCCGGCAACAGCACCTACACCAGCGACAATGATGTGCACAACATCGTCTGGGGCCTGCTCAATGGCGAAACCGATGCACTGGCCGCGGTACTCGACGACTACTTCGACCTGAACGCAAGCCTCGATGCCAGCGGCGGCACCCTCACCGCCAGCAGCTCTCTGGTCGGCGTTGCAGAAGCCAGCGAGTCCGATCTGGCTCTGGCGGCCTGATCGTCACGCAGTAAAAAGCGGATAAAAGATCGCTCTTTTATCCGCCCGGAAAACCACGCAACCGACCTTTTTGCCGAGAACGGTTGCGTGGACCGCAAATTCTCCTGCGCCCTTCGATATCGAGTCAATCATGAGCATCCCGTCGAACAATAAGGGCAATGAAATCATCCATGCCCTACGTGTTTACAAAAGCGCGTTCTGGAGCGTTGGACTCTTTTCCGCCGTCATCAACCTGTTGATGCTGGCCCCTGCGCTGTACATGCTGCAGGTCTATGACCGTGTCCTGGCCTCGGGCAACCAAATGACCCTGGCCATGCTGACGCTCATCATGCTCGGGCTCTTCGCCTTCATGGGTGTGCTGGAGTGGGTCCGCAGCCAGGTGGTGATCCGTCTCGGCACCCAGATGGACATGCGCCTGAACCAGCGTGTCTACAACGCGGCCTTCGAGGCCAATCTCAAAAGCGGCAACCTGGCGGCCGGCCAGACACTCAACGACCTGACCAGCCTGCGTCAGTTCGCCACCGGTAACTCGCTGTTTGCCTTCTTCGACGCGCCCTGGTTCCCGGTCTATCTGCTGGTGATTTTCTTCTTTCACCCCTGGCTGGGAGCCCTGGCACTGGCGGGTGCCGTCTTGCTGACGTTATTGGCATGGCTCAACCAGCGCCTGTCCAGCGCACCACTGGCCGAGGCCGGGCGCATTTCCATCCGCGCCAACCAGCAGGCCAGCGCCAACCTGCGCAACGCCGAGGTCATCGAAGCCATGGGCATGCTGGCGAACCTGCGCAAACGCTGGCTGGGCGAGCATCAGGCGTTTCTCTATCAACAGAATCTGGCCAGCGAAAAGAGTGCGATGGTCAGCGCCTGGTCAAGAAACGTACGCCTTGCCTTGCAATCCCTGATGCTGGGCCTGGGAGCTTTGCTGGCGGTCTCGGGTGAAATCACGCCCGGCATGATGATCGCCGGTTCCATCCTGGTCGGTCGGGTACTCAGCCCGCTGGACCAGTTGATTGCCGTTTCGCGTCAATGGACCTCCGCACGCCTGGCCTACCAGCGTCTCGTCCTGTTGCTGCAAAGCAACCCGCAACGCGAACAGGCCATGGCCTTGCCATCTCCCACTGGGGCCTTGCAACTTGAGCGCATCACCACCTGCGCGCCAGGCACCCGCAACCCGGTGCTGAACAATATCGGCTTCGCCCTGGAAGCCGGCGATGTGCTGGGCGTTCTTGGGCCATCGGGTTCCGGAAAGTCCAGCCTGGCCCGCCTGCTGGTGGCCGCACAGCCTGCGTTGTCGGGCAAGGTGCGCCTCGATGGGGCCGACCTGCATCAGTGGGACAAGCAGACACTCGGCCCGCACATCGGTTATCTGCCACAGGATGTGCAGCTTTTTGCCGGAACCCTCGCCGAAAACATTGCCCGCTTCGGTGATGTCGACGCCGATCAGGTCGTGGCGGCAGCACGCATGGCCGGTGTGCATGAACTGGTGCTGCAATTGCCCCAGGGCTACGACACCCTGCTTGGCGAAGGCGGTGCCGGATTGTCCGGTGGGCAGCGTCAGCGGGTCGGCCTGGCCCGGGCACTCTATGGACTGCCAGCGCTGATCGTGCTGGACGAACCCAATTCCAACCTCGACGAATCCGGTGAAAAAGCCCTGCTTGAAGCAATCCGGCTGGTCAAACAGCACAAACGCACGCTGGTGCTGATCACCCATAAACCGGCCTTGCTGGCCGGGGCCGACAAGTTGCTGATCCTGCGAGCCGGGCACATTCAGGCGTTCGGGCCGACCGCACAGGTGATGCAGGACTTGCAGGCCGCCGCCCGCCCCCAGACGACACCCACGCTGAAAGTGGCCCCCAACCTCAACATGAGCTACGGCACCCGGCCAACGAATTGAGCCTTTAACCCGATCACGCTCCGATGCCAGGGCGCGAACGAACTCACAGCCTTTCAGGATCGATACACGTCATGCAAAACAGTCTGCAACAGGAAAGCCCCGCATCAGCGCAGGTGCTGCAACTCGACGAACACCGCTACTCACGCCTGGGGCGCTGGCTGGTGCTCATCGGTTTCGGTGGTTTCCTGCTGTGGGCAGCCCTGGCACCGCTGGACAGAGGCGTGGCAGTTTCCGGCAGTGTAGTGGTCGCCGGTAATCGGCAGGCGGTCCAGCATGTGACCGGAGGTCTGGTCGAGCGGGTACTGGTTCGCGATGGCGATCAGGTAGAGGCCGGGCAGGTTCTGCTGCAACTGGACGAAACCCAGGCGCGCTCGTTGCGGGACTCCTTGCGTGCCCAATACATCAATGCCCGCGCCAGTGAAGCACGCTGGCAGGCCGAGCGTGACGGGCTGACCAGCATTCCATTCACTGCCGACCTGCTTGAACACCAGAACGAGCCGTGGGTACGAGACGCACTGGAGCTGCAGCGACAATTGCTGTCCAGCCGCCGCCAGGCTCTGGACAGCGAACTGGCCGGCTTGAACGAAAGCATCGCTGGCACCGAGGCAACGCTGCGCGGATTACGCGACTCGAAGACACACAAGGAAGAACAACGCAGCTCGATGCAGGAGCAACTGGGCAGCCTGCGCGAGCTGGCACGCGAGGGCTACATCCCGCGTAACCGCTTGCTGGAATCAGAACGCCTGTACGCACAGATCAATGGGGAAATTTCTCGCGACCTGGGCGACATCGGCCGCACCCAACGGCAGGTTCTGGAGCTCGGTCTGCGCCGCGACCAGCGTCAGAAGGAATACCGCAAGGAAGTGCAGCAGCAATTGGCGGACAGTCGCCTGAATGCCCGTGAACTGGAAAGCCGTCTGAAAGGTGCCGAGTTTGAGCTGGCCAGTACCCGCGTGCGCGCACCGGCGTCTGGCACGGTGGTCGGTCTGAACGTGTTCACCAATGGCGGCGTGGCCGGTGCCGGCCAGCAATTGATGGAAATCGTTCCCCGGGACGTGCCATTGCTGGTCGATGCCCAGGTTCCCGTGGAGCTGGTCGACAAGCTGCACCCCGGCCTGGAGGTGGAATTGATGTTCGCGGCCTTCGACCAGAGCACTACGCCTCGCGTACGGGGTGAAGTCACTCTGGTCTCGGCCGACCGCCTGATCGACGAGAAGACCGGCAATCCGTACTACAAGGTTCGCACACGGGTCACCGAAGACGGCATGCACCAATTGGGCGGTTTGCAGATCCGGCCCGGCATGCCGGTCGAAGCCTTCGTCCGTACCGGCGAACGTTCATTGCTCAACTACCTGTTCAAGCCATTGGCCGACCGTACTCACATGGCATTGGTGGAACAATGATGCGTCTGTCTACCTGTCTGTATAGCGCGGCCCTGTTGCTGAGCCTGAGTGGTCAGGCCCTTGCCCTGGGCGTGATGGATGCCTATGCCCTGGCGCTGCGCAACGACCCGACCTTCCAGGCGGCGATCAAGGAACACCAGGCAGGCCGGGAAAACCTTGCCATCGGCCGGGCGGGTCTGCTGCCGTCGCTGTCCTACAACTACAGCAAGGCGCGCAACCAGTCAGAAGTGACCTCGGGCGACACCTCGGTAGATCGGGACTACAGCAGCTACTCCTCCAGCCTGACCCTGAGACAGCCACTGTTCGACTACGCCGCCTGGGCCGAATACAAACAGGGCGTGGCCAAGTCCGCCCTGGCCGACGAACACTTTCGCGGGCGCAGCCAGGAGTTGGCCGTGCGCCTGTTCGAGGCCTACAGCAAAGCACTGCTGGCCGGTGAGCAGATCGAACTGGCGAAGGCACAGCGAAGAGCCTATGGCGAACAGCTGAAGTCCAACCAGCACACGTTCGAGCGCGGAGAAGGCACCCGAACCGATCTGCTGGAAACCGCGGCCCGGCATGACCTGGCCCGTGCTCAGGAAATAGAAGCGGGCGACGAACTCGATGCCGCCCTGCGCGAGTTGCAAGCGCTGCTCGGCGAACCCGTCGAACTCGATCAGTTATCGCCGCTGAACAACACCTTCACGTCCACCCCGCTGCAACCGGCACGCTACGAGAACTGGCGCGACCTGGCTGTGGCCAACAACGCCGAACTGGCCAGCCAGCGTCACGGTCTGGAAGTGGCCAGGCAGGAAGTCGAACGCCAGCGCGCAGGCCATCTGCCCACCCTCAGCATTTACGCCAGTACACGCAAGACGGAATCGGATTCGGAAAGCACCTACAACCAGCAATACGACACCGACAGCATCGGCATCCAGCTCAGCGTTCCGCTCTTCGCCGGAGGGGGCGTATCGGCCGGACGCCGCAAGGCCTCGGCCTCCTATGAACAGGCCAGCTTTGAGCTGGATGCCCAGCGCAACGAGGTACTCAATCAGGTACGTCGCCAGTTCAACCTCTGTAACAGTGCCACCACCAAAATCCGGGCTTATGAAATGGCGGTGTCTTCGGCCAGCACACTGATCGACGCGACGCGCAAAAGCATCATCGGCGGCGAGCGGGTCAACCTCGACGTCCTCAACGCAGAGCAACAGCTCTATGGTGCCCGACGCGACCTGGCTCAGGCCCGCTACGACTACCTGCGAGCCTGGCTGACGCTCAAGTATCTGGCTGGTGTGCTGAACGACGGCGATCTGAACGTGATTGATCGCTATTTCGGCGATGTACAGGGCAAAAATTACTGAGTTTTACTCTCTGCTTCGTCTTTATTAAGAACCCTTTTCATCGCGAGCCTCACCATGACCGCCTCTCAATCGCAGCTTTCCCATGCCCTGCGCTCACAGCGCCTGAACCAGATCACCCACGAACCGCATAGCCGTCTCGACTCTCTGGTGAAGAGCCATGATCCGTTCAGCAGCCGGGAACGCTTTGCCCGTTTCGTCGCCGCCCAGTACCTGTTCCAGTACGACCTGGAAAAGCTTTACAACACCCCCGCACTGATCGAACTCGTGCCTGATCTGCCTGCCCGCTGCCGTGTCAAACAGGCGCGCCTGGATCTGGCCGATCTGGAGCATCCACTGCCACAGGGCGATGAAACGATTCGAGAACAATCCCTGAGCACCGGCGCAGCGCTGGCCTGGCTGTTCGTATCGGAAGGGTCAAAGCTGGGCGCGGCCTTCCTGCTCAAGCGGATGCCGGCTCTGGGGCTGAGCGAAACCTTCGGCGCACGTCATCTGGGCGAGCCGGAAGGCGGTCGCGCCCAAGGCTGGAAACACTTCGTCGCGGCACTGGATGGCGTGGTGCTGGATGCCGAACAGGAGCGTCAGGCCGAAGCCGCCGCCATCGCGGCCTTCGAGCGATTTGTCGTTCACCTGGAGCGCTGCTTTGCCTGAAGTGGTGGCAACCGGCCGCCTGCGCTGGTTATGGCTGGCGCTCGCCTACCTGAGCATCGGCCTTGCCGCGATTGGCGTGGTAGTGCCCGGCCTGCCGACCACCGAGTTCGTCCTTCTGGCCGCCTGGGCGGCGTCGCGAAGTTCGCCACGGTTGTCCGCCTGGCTGGAAAATCATCGATTGTTTGGCCCATTGCTGCGCGACTGGCAACGCGGAGGGGTGATCGCCCGGCGTACAAAATGGGCGGCCAGCCTGAGCATGACCGTCGCTCTGTCGATCATGCTGCTGACCGTCGACCACCTGCCCTCCGTGCTGTTCGCCGCCATCGGCATGAGCATGGGCGCCCTGTGGATATGGTCACGGCCGGAGCATCCGACTCAGCCCTGATAACGGCGTCGGCAATGCCGTTACACATGCGGGCAGCCAAGCCGTTGGTGGCGGTGGACGCCCGCCTTCCGGATGCGTATGATTGCGCTCCGCAACGCACTCGTAGCTCAGCTGGATAGAGTACTGCCCTCCGAAGGCAGGGGTCGTGGGTTCGAATCCCGCCGAGTGCGCCATTTCTTTACCGATTCTGGATGCCTTGACTCCCGAATCCTGTCGATCCGGTTCCCGGGTCGCGTCCTTCCCAAAAAATCGCCCCTGATTCAAACACCTGCCTCTCAACGGCATTCATCAGTTTTGGCGTGAAAAGCCTTCCGGGACCGGAAATGGCCTCCCTTTACTGCAACATGGAGAGGTTGAGCCTGCCCAGGCTCGCAGCCAGACTCAGGCGCGCGGTCTGCCAGGAGCTCAATGACTGGATATGCTCCTGTTCAGAGTTGGCATACGCCGTCAGGGCATTGAGCAACTCAATCATGCTACCGACACCGGCCTGGTAACGGCCCTGAACCACTTCCAGACTTTGCCTGGACTGCTCGACCAACTCCTGAGTGCGTTGCAGGCTGCGGGTCTCGATGCTGAGGGTCTGGTAGTAACCCCATGTTTCGAGCGCCACACGTTGCTCGGTATCCGCCACCTGTGCCTGGCTGGCTTCATGCCGCGCCATGGCATCGCGAATCTGGTAACTGCGCTCGAAGCCTTCAAACAGCGGAATATTGAGCTGAATACCAATACCCCGATCACGCTGGCGCAGATCGCCATTGGCAGTGGCTGGCTGGGTGTTGTGGCTATCTGTCAGGTTACCGACCAGCGACAACGTGGGCCGCCCGGCCGCCCGACTCTCATCGATGGCCGCCTGCGAAGCCTTCATCTGGGCAGAAGCAGCAATCAGGGCCGGGTTGTTACGACGAGCTTCGGCCAGCAGATCATCGATGGAGTTGGCAAAGCTCGAGTCGGGAACGGTGTCCAGATCGCCTGTCAGATTCAGCTGAAGTCGAGGTGAAAGCCCCATGCGCAACGCCAGAACACCACTGCTGTTGGTGTAGGTGCCCTCGTCGCGAATGACCCGTAACCGGGCCTGAGACAATGCCGTCTGGGCCTGAAGGCGATCGGACAATGCGGCTGCCCCGGCCTTGTATTTTGCATCGGCGGCTTCAAAGTTCTGCGCGGCCAGCTTTTCCACCTGACGGGCCGCAGCCAGGGTTCTTTGTGCCGCCAGGGTCTCATAGTAGGCCTGGCTGGCAACCACGAATGAGTTCTGCAGGGCTGCATCCTGACTGGCATTGGCAGCCGCCAGCAATTGTTGGGTTCTGTTCAGCGTTGCGCTGCGTCGTCCGAAATCAAACAGTACCCAGCTCAGCGCAAGCCCTTGGCTGTTGCTGCGGTACCGACCGCTGTCGGACAACCGGGGAGCATCGTCGTAATCGAACGCCTGATGGCCTCGACTGCTGCTCAAGGAGCCATCGAGTCTGGGCAGCCAGGCGGAACGGGCAATGCCGATCTGTGCGGCCTGAGACTTGGCATTGGCCCAGGCAAGACGCACCTGAGGGTCGTTGCACAGCACATGCTCGATGGCATTTTCCAGTGTGAGTCCCGTACCGATGGGAGGGAGTCCACAAGCAGCGCCTGCTGCCTGCCCCGGTAGCGAAGCCACTTCTTTTCCGGTGCCGAATACATCGGGCTGGTAAGCCATTGCCAGTGGCGAAACCGCTGCCAACCACAGGGTCAGGGGAATCAACACACGCATTGGGCCTATTCCACCGATGCCATGGCGCTTTGCCGCGCGGCAAGGTTCGCCGTACTTTCGTCCAATGCCACCTTACCCTGATCGAGCACAACCACACGGTCGGCAGACTGGATGGTTTCTGGCCGATGGGCCACGATGATGCGCGTAATACGCAGCTCCCGAATGGAAGCATTGACGCGTTGTTCGCAATGCACATCGAGATGACTGGTGGCCTCGTCCAGCAGCAGGAACCGGGGTTTCTTGTACAACGCCCGGGCCAGAACGATACGTTGCTTCTGGCCACCGGACAGCACAGTGCCCATATCGCCCACCAGCGTGTTGTAGCCCATCGGCATCACCCGGATATCGTCATGAATGGCCGCCATGCGAGCGCACTGCACAACCCAGCCCATATCCACGTCTGCGGCGAAGAAGCTGATGTTCTCGGCAATGGATCCTGCAAATAACACATCATCCTGAAGCACAGGCCCAATCAGATTGCGCAGCCCCTCCAGCCCCAACTGACGCAACTCCAGACCGGCGATCCGAACCTGGCCTTCAGTGACCGGGAGATTGCCCAACAGAATATTCAGCAGCGTGCTCTTGCCGCAGCCCGAAGGCCCGACGATCGCGACGGACTCTCCAGCCCGCACGTTCAAATCCAAACCATCCAGCACCCACGGGTCCTGCTCCGAATACCGAAAGCGTACGCCCTGCAACTCAATGCTGGCCTGGCGTTTGGCAAGGCTGTCCTGATCAATGCCTTCACTGTCGGGTTCTGCATCATGCAAAACGATATCGGCCAGACGCTCGCCCTGCAGTTGCAACATCCTCAACTCGAAAAAGCGGTCGATCAGGTTTCCGACCCGATTGTCGAACTGCATCTTGTAGGCATTGAACGCAATCAGAATACCTACCGTAAACTGACCGTCCATGACCATTCTGGCTCCCAGCCAGATCACCAGAATATTTTGCACACCGAAGAGCAGGCCGTTCATCTGCTGGTAGAACAAGTGAAGTTTCTGGGTACGCAAGCCGGCATTGATCTGCTGCACCAGAAGGCTCAACCACACCGAACGGCGCTCATCCTGACGCTGGAACATCTTCAATGGGCGAATGCCCCGGATCGTTTCCAGAAAATGTGATTGCTGACGGGCCGCGTGAACGATCTGTTCCTCGGTTGCCCTGCGCAGCGGTCCATACCAGGCCCAGCGCCCCAACGCATACAGCACCATCGCCGTGACAGCGACCGCGGCCAGCAAAGGGCTGTATATGAGCATCATCGCCAATGTGGCAATGGCCATGAGCCCATCCAGAATCGCCGAGAGAAAAGCCGTCGTGAGGGTCTGCTGAATAGTGTCGACCGAACCGAAGCGCGAAACCACATCACCCAGATGACGCTTCTCAAAGTACTGAGTCGGCAAACGTAGCAAATGCCCGAATACGTTGGATCGCCATTGCACGTTGAGCAGCGTGCCCATATGCATCATGACCCAGGTACGCACGCCACTGACAGCCTGCTGCATGAGCAAGAGCAAGCCGAAACCGATGGCAAGGGTGGTGAGCAAATCATGGTCATTGCTGACGATGACATTATCCAGCGTCCACTGCAGGAAGAAGGGGCTGATCAGGGAAAAGATTTCGAGCGCACCGGCCAGGATGAGAATCTGGACCAGAGACCGATAGAGACCGAAAACCTTACCCAGCATCCGGGTCAGTCGTATGCGCTCAGGGGCCTGTTGAGTTTCAAAACGGCTTTCCGGCCACAGCTCCACGGCCACGCCGGTAAAGCTTTGGGAAACTTCCTTGTAGGGAATAAAGCGAATACCGTGGGAAGGATCATGAAGGGTGATACCACGGGAATCGATGCTCTTCAGAACCACGAAATGGTTGAGATTCCAGTGCAGGATGCAAGGCAACTTGAGCTTGTCCAACTCCTCCGGTTCCAGCCTGACGGCTCGCGTGCCGAAACCGAGTTTGTGGGCGTGCTGGGTCAGATGCTTGAGCGACGTTCCCTTGAGCGACACATTGAAGCGGCTGCGCAGACTCAACAGATCGCAATGATAGCCATGGTAACCCGCCACCATCGCCAGGCAGGCCAGACCGCACTCGGTGGCCTCGGTCTGCAGTATCACGGGAACCGTTCTGCCCAGGCGCAGGGCGAGCGTATCGAATACAGACATGACGAGGCTCCTTATAGTTTGCCGGTCAGGCTGTACAACGGTTCGAGCACCCACTCATAAAGGCGTCGCCGGTCTTGAATGATGTCCGCTTCGAGCAGCATGCCGCTTTGCAGTGCTCTTGGCTGCCCATACGCCATGACGTTCTGGTCATCCAGGCGCACACGCAATCGATAGAATTGTTCACCGTCGAGACCGACATTCGGCACACTGCCCACCATGCTGGCCAGCTCATTGAATGAAATACTGGTGCGCGAGATCGAATGCACCGCCCCCTGATACTTGCCGAACTTCTGGTAGGGGTACGCCTGGTATCTGACCAGCACGGCGTCGCCAGGCTTGATAAAACCGATGGACTTACTCGGCGCATACAGCTCGGCCTCCAGAGGCGTATCGAGCGGAACGATGCTGAGCAAGGGTCTGGAGGTATCGACGGTCTGACCGACCTCTGCCAGTGCTGCCGTGACAACTCCGGCTTCAGGCGCTGTGACCAGCAATACGCGCCGTGCCTCGCTCTCGGAAAGCTCCTGTTCCACAGTAGAAACCTGGCGCTGTATATCGGCCAATTGATTGTCCTGACGCTCGGAAAGCCCTGCCCGCTCGTTGCGTTTTTCGGTCAATGCCTGTTCGAGTGTGGTGCGATCACGCTGCAATCCCTGGAGAGTCTGATGCTGTCCCAGCAGTTCAGCCTGGCGCTGCTGAAGCTGGTCCATCGAGATATACCCCTTGTCCATCAGCCCCTGATAGCGGCGGGCAGCATCGGTGGCCAGAGCCACCAACCGATGCTGGCTTTCAGTCTGGCCTGCCAGCGTGGTCAACTCCCGTTGCAGGCTGGCGATCTTGCTGTCGAGTGTTTCACGGTCATGCGCCTGCAGGCGGCGAACCTTTTCCAGCTCTCCCCTCAGTGAGTCACGCCGGACGGTGAGTTGCTGACTGATCGTGGCCTGAACAGGTCCGGCATCGTTGCCATAACGTTCGCTGCTCAGCCGCACGAGAGGGTCGCCACGCTGCACGGTCTGCCCTTCGTGAACCCACTTCTCCAGAACGATTCCCGACTGAGGCACGTACACTTTTACCTGCCCGGTGGCCGGTATCAATTGGCCGCTGACCGTACTGCGCTTCGTATAACTGCCCCAGTACATGAAGCCGATGACGATGGCCGCCAGGCAAAATGCGCCCAATGCCAGAAATGAAAACGATGTCGGCGGAATGAGGATTATCTCACCTAGCGCGTCTCTTTTCTGGTGCGCTAACACTTCACTCCGAAACAGGGGTTCGTGCGCCTCCATGTCACAGAGCCGTCACAAAACGGGAGAGCGTTAGTTGGTATGGCTTACGGACAGTCCATTGCATGAGTGCTGTTTCATCATCCATTGATAGCACATAGGAAATAATTTCAATATCGCGAGTAAGGTACCTTCGCACTTATAAAAAATCAACACACCCGGACTACTCGACACGATCATGACCTGCATCAATGTATAAGCATATTAATGCGTACTGTATTTAACCAGGCGGCACTTGACGAAAACCTTGGAATCATGGAAGTGTAAATTAAGGGAATCACACGGCACTGAAAATGGAAGATTCAGTTACTCAACCAATCAGAGACTGTCTTTCTGATCAAGGACTTGAAATATCTTTTCGATACCACTCCCCTACGGGAGACTTGGTAACGACTGGCGTCCATCAAAGAATGCGCCCTTCGACTTCCGGAACAGGAGATAGCGCGGCTGAACTATGGAATCGGGCACGCGCCCTGCTGAAAGATGCGGAGGCAGCGGGGATCGAAAACCCCGTCATAGTTGGCGCCATCCCGTTTTCAAAGAGCGCCTCGCCCGAGATTTTTGTGCCAATTGCCTATAACCGCGACAAGGTGAAGCGGGGCACTGAGCGCACTCGAAAAATTATTCCAGTGACTAACAATAATTCTCACTTTCAGGACCACAAGTTTGTCTCTGCCGTCGACGAAGTGTTGAAACAGATTGCTGACAAAAAACTGGACAAGGCCGTGTTGTCACGCACACTGGAACTCCGGGCCGACTTGCAAGGCGCTGGAAATGCAATTGTCGACCGGCTTCTGGAACTCTATCCGAGCGCTTATAACTTCTACCTGCCCCTGGGCGAAGATCACTATTGGTTAGGGGCCAGCCCTGAATTATTGCTGCGACGCAAGGAGGCATGTGTCGAATCATTCCCACTGGCCGGATCAACGGCCAGGCATCGGCATGCCGAGCAGGACAGAGAAGCAGCACATGCACTGCTGGCTTCGCACAAGGACCGGAGCGAACACCAGTTCGTCGTCGATGAAATCGCACACATTCTGGCACCGGTCTGCGAGCAGGTAGAGGTCCCGAACAGTCCTTCTCTGGTACCGGCAGGGCCGTTATGGCATTTGGGCACCCCGATCAGCGCAACATTGAAAACACCTTACCCCAGTGCAATGGAACTGGCTGCCCGACTGCATCCCACGCCAGCCGTCTGCGGCTACCCGACTCAGACGGCATGGGAGCTGATAGACCGCCTGGAGCCTCATGCCAGAGGTCTCTATGCCGGAATGGTCGGCTGGACCGATGCTCAAGGCAATGGTGAATGGGCAGTCACAATCCGCTGCGCCCAGTATCTGGCCGGGACTTTGCGCCTTTTCGCAGGGGCGGGGATCGTCGCAGACTCCTCACCGACGGCCGAATGGCAGGAAACCAACACCAAACTCTCGACCCTGTTACAGGCATTGGGCGTCACCGAAGAGGTGTGTACATGACGATTGCATTCACGCCATGGCCGGCTGAATTGGCACAGCGCTATCGCGACAAGGGCTACTGGCAAGACCTGCCGCTGACGGAAATGCTTGACCGGCATGCTCAACAGCGCCCTGACGCCCTTGCAATCATCGATGGCGAGCGACAGCTCGATTATCGCCATTTCAAATTGCTGACCCAGCGTCTGGCCGGTCATTTTCAAGCACTGGGTATCGTGCAGGGGGACACTGCGCTGGTCCAGCTGAGCAACCGGGCCGACTTCTACATCGTGTTCTTTGCCCTGCTGAGTATCGGCGTGGCACCTGTCAACGCACTGTACAGTCACCGGAGCCTGGAGCTTGCAAACTACGCGACTCAGATCAAACCCAGGCTGCTGATCGCCGAGCAGGATCACCCGTTGTTTTCCGGCATGGCGTTCATCGATCAGCTTCGTGCCGCTCACCCTGGACTTGAAGTGGTATTGAGTTCGCAGGACCCGGAGCATGCCGGGCGCCTTGAGTCCCTGCTCGACCACGAGCCTGCCACGCCAGTCAGACTGCCCTCCCTCGATGCAGGGCAAGTGGCCTTTTTCCAATTGTCCGGCGGCAGTACGGGAACACCCAAGCTCATTCCCAGAACCCATAACGATTACTTCTATAGCGTGCGACGCAGCGTGCAGGTTTGCCGGCTGCTACCGCAGGACCGTTTCCTGTGCGCCCTTCCGGCCGCCCACAACTATCCGTTGAGTTCGCCCGGCGCACTGGGTTTTTTCGATGCAGGTGCCTGCGTCGTCATGACAGCGACGCCAGAGCCTTACGAGTGTTTCCGGGTTATCGAACAACATGCCGTCACCCACGTCGCACTGGTGCCTCCCGCCGTCGCCCTCTGGGTTCAGGCTGCACAGAGATCATCACCCGGACTCGGCTCGCTCAAGCTGATTCAGGTGGGTGGAGCCAGTTTTTCCGAGCACCTGGCAAGACAGGTTCCCCAAACATTCGGTTGTCGCTTGCAGCAAGTCTTCGGAATGGCAGAGGGCATGGTGGCCTACACCGACCTGGAGGATGATGGCGAAGCGCTGTTCGCCTCTCAGGGACGCCCCATGAGTGAAGATGACGAGGTGCGCGTGCTGGATGCCGAAGGTCATCCTGTAGCGGCTGGCGAGGTCGGCATGCTGGCCACGCGTGGTCCTTATACGGTTCGTGGTTACTACCTCAGCCCCGAACACAATGCGACGGTCTTCGACTCAGAGGGTTTCTACCACACTGGCGACCTGGTCAAGCGAAGCGTCGATGGCCGATTGAAAGTGGTGGGACGCGTCAAGGACCAGATCAATCGTGGCGCAGAGAAGATTGCCGCGGAAGAAGTCGAACGACTGCTGTTATCGCACCCCTCGATCCATCAGGCCGCACTGGTGGCTTATGCCGACCCGCTGATGGGTGAAAAAAGCTGCGCCTTCCTGGTCAGCGAAGAATCGCTTTCGCTACCACAGGTGCGTGGTTTTCTCAGGGATCGCGGCATCGCCGATTACAAGCTGCCCGACCGCCTCGAATACATCGAGCACATGCCACTCACCCCAGTCGGGAAAATCAACAAAGTATTCCTCCGGCAAACTTTCAAGCAGAGCCCGCCATGACCATCGCAAGAATCGCCGATTATCCGATGCCGACCGTATCTGACTTCCCCGCCAACCGAGTGGACTGGAAAGTCGACCCCGAGCGCTGCATGTTGCTGGTGCATGACATGCAGGAGTACTTCCTGGCATTTTTCGAGCAGGACGGTGATCTGCTGGCCAGGCTCAAGGCTCACTGCGCCCGACTGTGCCAATGGGCCAGAGACAACGGCGTACCGGTGGTCTACAGCGCCCAGCCGCAGGTGCAACCCGCCGAACGTCGAGGGCTGCTGACCCCGATGTGGGGACCCGGCATTACGGCAGCCAATACCGAGCAGCAATTCATCGCTTTTGAACTGTCGCCAGGCCCGGACGATATCGTCATCCAGAAATGGCGTTACAGCGCCTTTCGCCACTCCAACCTTGAAAACATCATGCGTGAACAGCACCGGGATCAATTACTGATCTGCGGCGTCTATGCCCATATCGGCTGTATGGCCACGGCACTCGATGCCTTCATGCTGGATATCCAGGCCTTCGTGGCGGGAGACTGCATGGCCGACTTCTCCGAACGCTCCCATCATCAGGCCTTGAGTCAGGTCGCAGACTGTTGTGGAACCGTGGTGTCTCTTGAACAGGTCCTCAACGCTGGCAACGATTTGCTGTCACGCGAAGGACTGTTACGTCATTTGAACATCCTGACCGCATCGACCGGCCAGACGCTGGACCTCGATGCCAACCTGATGGATTACGGGCTGGACTCCCTGCAAGTGATGAACCTGATCTCGGTATGGAACGAAGCCGGTATCAGGGTCCGACTCGAAGACATCCTGCAAAAGCCGACCTTCAACGGCTGGTGGGACACGCTGTCCAGAGCACGTAATGCTTCCTGCGTCCTGGCCGAGGTCACACCATGAAGACAGGGGAATTCCACGGAAAAGTTGCCTGGGTCACAGGTGCGGGACAAGGCATTGGCCTGGCGACCGCTACGGCCCTTCAAGACGACGGGGCTCGCGTTATCGGTCTGGATGTGGCCTTTACCGAAGCCGAATACCCTTTTGAATGCATGCACCTGGATATTACTGACACGCAACAGGTGGCAGAGACCTGTGCAAGGTTGTTGGCGCAAGACCTGGTACCGGATGTGCTGATCAACGCCGCCGGTATTCTGGTGCAGGGTGACTGTTCGCAACTATCGCTAACGGATTGGCAGCGCTGCTTCGACGTCAACGTCAGCGGTGCCTTTCACCTGCTCAGGCTGCTGATTCCGGTCTTCAAGGAGCGACGTCAGGGAGCAATCGTCAATGTTGCTTCAAACGCTGCCAGTGTGCCCAGGTCGAACATGGCCGCTTACTGCGCTTCCAAGGCCGCACTCCTCAGCCTGAGCCGTTGCGTCGCTCTGGAGGTCGCGCCTTATGGCATACGCTGCAACAGTGTCTCGCCAGGCTCAACCGACACCCCGATGCTGGCGCAGCTGTTAAGTGACAGCAGCGCCGTGGAAAAAACCCTGAAAGGCGTACCGGAAACCTTCCGTGTCGGCATCCCGCTCGGCAAGATCGCCAGCCCCCGGGAAGTGGCGCAGACGATTCTGTTTCTGGCTTCCGAACGTGCCAGCCACATCACCTTGCATGACCTCACGGTGGATGGCGGTGCAACGCTGGGCTGCTAGTTCGCTATTGGATTCTTGTCATCAGGTGAAACAAGACATGGACTTTGTCAATCCGGCCGACGACTCATTACTCGATGCCCAGGCCGGTATCTGGTACGCCTCTCAGGCCGCACAGTCATCGGCGCTTTACATGACAGCGCAAGCACTGCGACTGCATGGCGACCTTGATATGGAACGATTACACCGCGCGATATCCTGTGCCCTGGTGGATTGCGAGGTCCTGAGCATCCGCTATATCAGCGTGCAGGGCAGACCCGTACTGGAGAAACGATCACAGGCCCCGTTGCTTGAAGTATGCGACCTGCGCGGGAAACCTGATCCCGGACAAGCCGCACAGGCAATGATCGCCGAAAGCCTGAAGTCCACTGGCGACCTGGGCAGCAACGAACTGCACGGGCATTGCCTTTACCACGTGAGCGATCACGAGGTTATCTGGCTTTCCCGCATTCATCACATTGCTTTTGACTCCTATGCCTACCACCTCCTTCACAGGCGGGCCGCAGAGCACTATCACGCGCTGATGAACGCAACCCCCGTAAAATCATGCACCTACCTCCACCTGGATGCCTTGCGTGCCGAAGACAGCGCCTATCGGTCAAGCATGCAGTACATTCTCGATCGGCACTTCTGGCTTGAACGAGGCAAGCGTTTCGTCGCCCCCACCTTTTCCGGTGCCGCCCCGTATGAGCTGTCCGGCATGCGCATTCAGGCCCAATGCCATATTCCCCGGTCACTCGCCGTAGCCCTGAAGAATTTTCACCAGCGCTCCAGAATACCGCTCGCCGATGCGTTGATTGCGCTGTTCGGCAGCTACTTTTCACGGTTCAACAATAGACAACAGATGCTGTTCGGGCTGCCGCTGATGGGGCGTCTGGATGCCAGCAGCGCCCAGGCTGCAATCACCCGCAGCAATATCCTGCCACTGGATTTCGAGCTTCCCGGAGTCGCCAGTTTTATCGATGCCTGCACCGTGGTCGGCAAAAGCCGCAAGGACGTGATTGCCCATCAGCGCTATCGCTCCGAATGGATCAGTCGAGAACTGGGACGCATCGGCGATGCCTTGCCGCTTTATGGAATAGAACTCAATATCCTCCCGTGCCTGCCCTTACCGGGCTTTACCGGACTGAGTTCATCCCTCGAGCATGTCGCAACAGGACCGGTCCGCGACCTTAACCTGCATGTGGAAGTCGGTAGCGATCTCCAGATACATACCGTCAAGCTCATTGCCAATGGCGAACGCCATACGCTCACTGACCTGAATCTGCATCTTGAGCGCATGCAGCACTGGCTCGGGCAGTTACTTGCCGCACCGGCCGTCCCCATGGCCCATCTGCCGTTTGCATGTGCAAGGGAGCGGGACCTGATCGAAACCTGGAATGCGACCGATCACCTGCTCGCGTCCGATAATATTCTCGACCTGTTCGAAAAACAGGCCAGCACCCATCCGCAACGAATTGCCGTGCTCGATGAATCCCGGCACCTGACCTATCGCGAACTTGATGAGCAGACGCAAGGCGTCGCGCACGGGCTGCAGAAAGCCCTCGGTGATGCGAGAGGCAAGGTCGTCGCGGTGATGCTTGATCGCAGCGTCGAGCTGCAAGTGGCGATGCTGGCTGTACTTCGGGCAGGGGCTGTGCTCCTGCCGCTCTCGTCACAGACACCGATGAAACGTCTGTCGCACATGCTGGAGCAAGCACAGGCGAGCCTGGTGATTGCTTCGACCAGGGATCACGATAACGTTCCCGGACACATCCTCAGGCTGCCGATAGAACAACTGCACAACGCCATCCAAGAGCCGCTCCCCCGGATCACCGGCACCGAGGCGGCCTATATTCTGTTCACTTCGGGTTCCAGCGGTGAGCCCAAGGGTGTGCAGGTCAATCATCTGGCCCTGGCCAACCGGCTGCAATGGATGCAGGCACAGTACGGACTGGAAGGTCATGATCGCGTATTGCAAAAGACCCCTGTGACCTTCGATGTGTCGATCTGGGAGTTCTTCTGGCCAATGATCAGCGGTGCCACATTGGTTATGGCTCGTGAACAGGGACATACCGACCCCGATTACCTGCTCGATTGCATCGAGCGCCATGGCATCACGACCTTGCATTTCGTGCCCTCGATGCTGGCACTGTTCGTCGATGCTCAAGAACGTCGCCAGGGCTCATCGAACCTGAGCAGGGTGTTCGCCAGCGGAGAAGCATTGCCTCGGGAACTGGCCGAACGCTTCCGGCGTTTACTGAAGGCCTCGCTGTTCAACCTGTATGGCCCCACCGAAGCGGCCATCGATGTCACCCATCATCCCGTCGACGAGCAACACACTGAGCGCACAGTGCCAATCGGTCGCCCGATCTGGAACACCCGTATCCATATTCTTGGCGAAGAGGCAGAAGCCATGCCGGTCGGGGCGATCGGCGAACTGTTCATCGAAGGTATTTGTCTGGCTGACGGTTATATCGGGCAACCAGCACTGACCGCCGAGAAGTTCATCGACAATGCCGGACAGCGCCTGTATCGCACCGGGGACCTTGCGCGTTGGTGCGCGAACGGTGAGATCGAGTTCCTGGGCCGTATCGATCATCAGGTAAAGATTCGTGGCGTGCGCATCGAGCTCGACGAAATTGCAAGCGTCCTGCTCAGGCACGAAAACATTGCCTCCGCATGTGCGGCCGTGCATGGCGACCGGCTGGTGGCCTATGCGGTCGCTTCCGGTCAGTGCAGCGAAACCATGCTGCGCGAGCATGCACGTGAATACCTTCCCGACTACATGGTGCCCCAGCGCATAGTCCTGCTCGATGAATTGCCCACGACCGGTAATGGCAAGCTTGATCGAGGCCGCCTGCCACTCCCCTCCGATGACCGGATCGAACAGGGAGTGCCGGTGGGTCTGGTGGAACAGCGGATATGTGAATATTTCACTGATGTGCTTGAGCGCCCGGGCATCGGCCCCGAACACAACTTCTTCGAGCTGGGCGGGCATTCACTGACCGCTGTCGATATGGCAGCACGAATCAACGCAGGGCTAGGCTGGAAAATCTCGATCGCGACCCTCTTTGCCCACCCGACTCCGCGAGCGCTTGCCGCACACGGCGATGGCGGGGAACTGGACATGCTTGCGTCAGCCTTGTTGTTACGGCCAGCGCCGAATGAACAGGCAGGGCTGCCGACCCTGTTCTGTATTCACCCGGCAGGTGGCATCTCCTGGTGCTACAGCGGTATCGCCCGGTTCCTCAAGACGCCTTGCCGAATCGTAGGCATACAGGCCGATGGCCTGGCCCCCGGTTCGTCCATTGCAACGTCCATGGACGCCATGGCCCGTGATTACGTCGACAGGATCTGCGCCTATCAACCCGACGGTCCCTACTGGATCATTGGCTGGTCGGTGGGCGGCATGATCGCGCATGACGTGGCAGCCCGTCTTGAAAGGCAGGGGCGGCATGTCGAGCTGTTGGCACTGATGGATGCCTATCCCAGTGACCTGTGGCGTCGCTTCGCATTCACCGAACAATCGCCACGTGAAGAAGAAAGCATGGCGCTGGCGGCCTTGTTGTTCATTGCCGGTATTCCCCTGCCCTTTGATCGCGGACTGCCATCGCTGACGATTCCCCGTGGCGAGTTTCTTGAGCGCGCCCAGGTGATCGCAATGCTTCGATGCCAGGGCAACGCTCTGGCCAGCCTGGACGATGCAACACTGGATCGGCTGATTGACGTCGTCATCAACAGTCGGCGCCTGGTTGGCGGTTCGCAACACAACGTCTTCAACGGAAACATGCTGTTCTTCACGGCTGCCCGTCCACGGGCGGAAGACTGGCTGACGCTGGAAGCATGGCGGCCTTACGTAAACGGCCGAATAACCAACCTGAACATCGATTCGGATCATCCGGGCATGGCGAGAACGGAAGCACTCAAAGCTATCGCCGGACACCTGGACAGCATTCTGGGCAAAACCAGGCCGGCCGCCGACAAGGCCACGACACCGCAACCTGGCACGTTGGTCGAAGGATAATCACAGATGCAGACACAATGGTCATTGAGCGACCTTCCGGAAAATCTCGTCCCTTTCCAGGCACGCCCTATCGACACTCAACTGATCTGGGCCGGTGCAACCTTGAAAGATGAGGTCGACTTGTCGTCGGCCTGCTCCTACGCCATCGACTCGACAGCACCCGAGGTCGAGTCGAAAACGTTCTTCGCCGAACGCTATGGCGGGAGCGGAATCGTCCAGAACGGCGGGGGTGCACGCTGTGGGTTCGATGGTCGCTATCAGGTCAAAGGCATAGGGGCCAACCCTCTGGTCGGTGTCGGAACCGATCGGCATCACTCCAATGGCGCCCTGGCCGAGGACTACGCCATCTATGAATCCATCTGGGGTGAAATCCTGGCCGTCCTGCTCCCTTACGGGGCTGTCCACTCTCTGGCTGTCTTGCGCACAGACCAATACATCAACATCGATTTTGAACGCAACAGCCGACGTGTACGCAAGGCATTGCTGGTCAGGGAACCGGTGATCCGTCCCGCGCATTTCGAGCGTGCGCCCTACTTCAAGCCACAACCGCAACTCATCGATCATATTCACCACGACCATGAGCGCGTTGGCATTGCCATCGGGAAGCTGCCCTACATGCTTCCCGAACCGAGCGAGCCATGTGTCGGCCTGAATTATCACGGGCTGGAAAAAAAATGCGCGGAAGGGTTGATCGAGCTGGCCAGACGCCAGGCCCGACAAATGGCTTTCTGCCGAACCCGCATGATCATGCTTACGACATCGCCCTCCAATGTTGCACTTGACGGTCGGTTGCTCGACTTCAACGGGGTCTTTTGCCTGTCGCCGACAGACGATCCTTACGATTTTGAGTTCAAGGTGAAATTCAACAGCCTGATCAGCGAGCCTGAAACACTGCTGCAGGGATTGCAGGATCTCTGCCTGTATCTGGGCAAGCATCTGTTCGACCGGAGCTTTTCGGAGGACTTGAAACGCCATGTGACACAGGTGTTCAACCAGGAACTCAATGTCTGCTGCGCCATGCAGCAACTGAGTCTGGCCGGCATTACGGTGACGGCCATAAAAAACGAAGAAGGTTTCAATGCCCTGTACCGCACCGCCATGTTGATCGCCCGCTTGATATCGTTCTATCACGCCCGATATGGCCGCGACGGTGGCGAACTCATGCGTCAGACCTTATCTGCACTCGTGGCCGATATCCTGTGCCCGACACGCAGCGGTCAGGCTCACGGCCCCGGCCTGGATCAGAAACTGCACGCTCAGATAAGCGCCTGCATAGCGGCATTACGCACCACACTTGGCAGCGGAGCCGTCAGCATTGCCAGCCCACTGGAACGAACCGAGCACATTGAAGCGTATATAGACAGAAAATATGGTGTGCGTACCGAGTTGCAAAAAAGACACATGTTGCAGGAGATCAGCTCGATCCTGTCGACAGAAGACAGGGGCATCGATATCCGGGCAGCGCTGCATCATCTGACGACTCGCAAGATAGCCTCTGCCCGGGCGTTGTTTGAAGGGGCGACGATATGAATCCTTATATCAAACATACCCCCTGCCCAGACCGTGACTATGGCATGTACGAGCAACTGGGCATGGCGGTCAGGTGCATGTTGTATAACAAGAATTACAGCACTTACCCCGTGTCGTGCCTGCAACAATGGACCGAATTCGCAATACAGCATGGTCAGATCTATTTCGTGTACAGCAATAACGGTTTGCCATTGGCCTACATGACATGGGCCACGCTGGCAGCCGATACGCAGGCACGACTGGTTTCTGATCCAGCGTTCAACCTGCATCCCTCGGAATGGAACGAAAAGGGGGATATCTGGATTCTGGACTTCTGTTGCAAACCCGGTTACGGGGCCTTGGCGGCCCGGGAAATACTGGCAGCAGCGCCTTGGGGGGCCGGGCCTGCACACTGGCTTTCCCGCAAGAAAAGGACTTTTACCAGCCGAACGGCTCAGTATTCTCAAGGGGGAAGCCATGTCGACGCTCAAACAGACTGAGTTGAAAAGCCGATTGACCAACCGAGAAACCCTGGTGGTCAGCCTGTTGGCCGAGGGCATGAGCAACAAGCAGATCGCCCAGAAAATCAGCATCAGTGAATATACCGTCAGGGATCACCTGAGTTCGGTATTCAAGAAAATGGAAGTTGATGGCCGCCTGGCACTTCTTGTCAAACTGGGCATTGCGTAATGGCCGTTGAAGTGAAACGCCCCCTACAGATGTAGGGTTGTATGGGGTGTAAGCGCTACCTACACTGTCGAAGCAATTAATTGGTTGATCGGATTAATAGGGAGTTGTCATGAGAGTTCTTACAGAGCAGGAAATGGATGCCGTTACCGGTGCTGACCGTGGCGATGCGGCAGTAGCAGGTGCTGTGGCCGGGGCTGGTGCCGGTGGTGCTGTAGGGGCATGGGCCGGGGCTCAGGCTGGCGCGACAGTCGGTGCCTTTGCCGGTCCGGTCGGTGCCGCAGTCGGGTTCATCGCAGGTGGCGCAGCAGGTGCGTTTGCCGGTGCTTATATTTACGACTCTTTCAGTTCACCCAGCAGCTCAAGCAGTTCGAGCAGCCAATCGGGGGCCTGACAATGCAAAGCGCACCTATGCACGTCTACCTCTTGCCGGTGCTGCTAATCATTGGCGTACTGCTTTCAGTTGCATTGCCCAGCACCAATGACCTGACCTCTCCCAAGTTTCTGATGTGCTACTCAACCTGCCTGATGACGCTTGCTGGAGGGTGCTGGTTGTCTTTCAAGAGCCAGATACCGTTTCCACTCTGGCTGGTAGCCATGATGCTGGTGATTGCCGCAGTCGGTTTGCCTTTCATCAAGCTTCATTTCAGCCAGTGAAGAAGCAGCTGAAGGCACGGTCACGGATGATAGAGGGGCTTGAGGTATCGTTGCCCCCTATCATCCGTTGTCGTTTCAGAACCTGAACCGCCCCACACTCGCCTGCAAACTGCCACCCAGCCGTGCCAGTTCGGTGCTGGACATGGCGGTTTCGCCGCTGGCAACGAAGGTCTGTTCAGAGATCACCCGCACGTTCACGACACGACGATTGATTTCATCGGCGACGATGCTCTGTTGTTCAGCGGCAGCGGCGATTTGTGTGTTCATCTGCTCCACGGTGGACACCGAGCGGCTGATGCTCATCAGTGAAGTGCCTGCGCGCCGGGTCAATTCCACGCTGCTTTCAGTCAGCGCCCGACTGCTGTCCAGAATCGAAGCCACTTTCTGTGTGCCGCTCTGCAGGCTGCTGACCAGCCCTTCGATTTCTTCTGTCGACGCCTGAGTACGCTGCGCCAGGCTGCGGACTTCGTCGGCCACCACGGCAAAACCACGACCGGCTGCGCCTGCACGGGCCGCTTCGATGGCTGCGTTCAGAGCCAGCAGGTTGGTCTGCTGGGCAACCGACTTGATCACATCCAGCACGGTACCAATCTTGTCGCTTTCACGGCTCAGTTCGCTCATGGCGTGAGTCGAGTGATTGACCTCTTCGGCCAGGCGTCCGATCTGGTCAAGGGCCTGAACCACGACCTCATCGCTTTTGCGGGTTTCTTCATGAGCCGCGATGGCGGCATTGGAAGCCTCTTCGGCATTGCGGGCCACTTCCTGCACCGTTGCGGCCATCTCGTTCATGGCGACGGCCACCTGATCCGTTTCGCTCTTCTGACTGGTGACACCGGCGCTGGTCTGCTCCGTGACAGCCGACAACTGCTCGGAGGCGCTGGCCAACTGAACCACACCGTCGCGAATGCCGCCGATCAGGTCACGCAGGCTGGCGGTCATGCGTTGCATGCTGGCTTGCAGAAGGCCCAGTTCATCCTTGCGATCCACCTGAATCTCGACACTCAAATCACCAGCGGCCACTCGTTCGGCACAGCGCAGGGTCGCCATCAGCGGCACGACAATCAGGCGGGTGATACCCCAGGCCGCCAGGGCACCGAGAAGCAGCGCAAAAGCCGTTGCACTGCCCAGCATGACTTTCGCCTGTGCCACATCCTTGTCGAGCTTGCCGTTCTGGCTGATGCGCAACTGTTTGCTGGCCTCGAAAAGATGGGCGACTTCAGCGTCCAGCCCTTCCTGGGCCGACCTGATCTTCGCGTCATCATGGGCCTGTGTGGCCTGAACGAAATCCTGGAAATGGCTGCGATAGTGCCGGGTCGCTTCAATGCCGTTGTGGACCAGCGTCAAGTCCGACGGGCTGTGGAACCTGGGCCTGATATCGACGTAATGAGCCTCAAGGTTCTCGTTTATCGTGCGCACGGTTGCCGCACGCTCCGCACTGGGTGCAAGGGTGTAATTCAGTCGGCCGATGCGCATGTCTCGCACCATTTCATTGAGCTCGGCAATCGCCGTCAGCTTGTGGCCACGCTCACGCAGGATGTCGATTTCCATCCAGCCAAAGACCGCAATCAGGGTCGTCAGCGATAACACGCTGACAAACCCAAGGGTCAATTTCGATCTGACACTGATATTGCCCAGCACACGTGCGAACCCGTTGAACATTTCAGAGCGCTCCCAGAACGGTTAAGTCGTGGTGAGTGTCCTCGGGGTCGTTCGGGTTCCATCCCATGTCGTGAATGAATCCACTGACGCTTTTGGAACAGTTCGTAAGTCATTCGGTACAAATAGACACAAGTTGGCACATTTCTTTCTAGTGGAACGCCCGTGCCAGAAACCACTGGCTTTTCTGCATTGATAGTGCTCATCCCGCACCACTCTGCAGTCAACGGATGCCACAGCGTCCATAAACGGTGCAGAGGCCCGGCCAAAAGCCGCATGTCTCTCCAGATAAGGAGATCCACTCGTGTCCCATCAGCACTCGCTGCCCCTTTTACCCCTCCTCTTGCCACGCGGCGGGACCTGTCCTTCCGTGGACGTTCTCTCGCCCTAGGCTCCCCCTTTCTCTTTTTAGTTCGCTGGCGCTCCGGGAAGTGAGTATTCACAGCCCTCTTTCTATTTTTCGACTCATGATCTTTCTTTTATCCACGGCTTATTGGCAGGTTCTAAACGAGAATAATTATTCAACTAAATGAATCGGACATCGTCCGACAATCTACAAACTAGTTTCAAATAGCCACCATTCACTAAGAGCGGGCGGACTCACTCGTCCAGCTTTTTATTTACGCCCAGGAACATGCCCTATTTCATTGAGGAGAGTGCCCACGTGAGCCCTTGATTTTCAAATGCACCAACTTGATCCGACTTATGCAAGTTTGGTGCATCCAGTTTCTGGATTCTAACGACGGCCTTTTTGATTTCGTCTGAAAAAACAGAGGGTATTCATTCGCCCTTAAGTTTCGGGTCTTACTCATTCACCAAGAACCGATCACGGTCAACTTTCTACTGGATTCGATAAAAAATTACAGGAATGCGACATGCGCTCCCGCTCAGCCATGGCAGGCCGTAAAGCGCTGTTTTCTGGCATAGCGGTTGCTTTGTAAGCATTCAGAAACACATCGATACGTTTGGACACGCGACAAGAAAAAGGACGATCAATGCCCTCTTCATAAGTTGATAAACCGTTTGTCCTCCTTGGGCCTTAGCACAACTTTCGCCCTCAGGAATCGTGCACCCTGTTAAATGTGCAGCGCTTCAGCATTTGAACATTCACCCTATGTTCAAACGGACTTTTATTGCCCTTCAACTACCCGAGGGAGCGTTAATGAATGATGCGGCAACCCTGAAGGCGGTCTCTGATCCATCGCCCGGAGAAGTTCCCACGGCATGGCAAAGTATTCCGTTTAAAGCCAATACCTCACGACCTGGCAGTCTGAATAAACCGCAGGCTTTCTTATTGATAGCCGCGTCGGTACTTATTCATGGTGCGGTCTGGTGGTACATGCAGACCGCAAAGGCCGAGCTTCCAGAAGTTGCACCCCAAGTTCCGGAAATGACAATTGAGCTGACCAGCCCTGCACCGCCAACACCGGAAGCACCACCACCGGAGCCACCTCCACCTCCGCCGCCTCCTCCGCCACCCGAGCCCGAACAGCCGGTGGAGGACCCGGACGCGGTCAAGCCACCGCCCAAACCGGTGGAAAAGCCGAAAGTCGAAAAGCCCAAACCGGTCAAGAAACCGGAGCCTGTGCAAAAACCGAGGCCGCCTGCTCCACCGACGCCACCCGCGCCCGCCGCCCCGAGTACACCGGCACCGCCGACACCTTCGCCCGCGCCTGCTGCACCAGCAGCACCGGTCAAGGAAAGCGCCGCCGTTTCAGGGCTCGCCAGCCTTGGCAATCCACCGCCCGAGTATCCGGGGCTGGCATTGCGGCGCAGTTGGGAGGGGCGCGTGATTCTGCGCATCAAGGTTCTGCCCAATGGCCGCGCGGGCAGTGTCGAGGTGACCAGGTCCAGCGGCAAACCGGTACTGGACGAAGCCGCCGTGGAAGCCGTACGCAACTGGAAGTTCATTCCAGCCAAGCGTGGTGACACGCCGATCGAAGGCTTCGCGACACAGACCATCGACTTCAAGCTTCCGGAATGATCCGGCGGATGACAACCGACAACTTTATTCAAGCTGGTGAGGTGTAAACCATGAATGCATCGCTCTCTTCCATGATTGTTCCGGCCGTACTCTGGGCCCTGATTCTGTTTTCCGTGTTGAGCTGGGCATTGCTGCTGATCAAGTCAGCGCAGTACGTGAGGCAGAAGTCCCAGAACAAACACTTCACCCAGGCCTTCTGGAGTGCGCCTGATCTGCTGACCGCAGCCGAACATGCCTCCCAATACCCGGGCGCACTGGCCCGTATCGCCAACAGCGGCTTTGAGGCGATGGCCGTCGAAGACACGCCCCGGACCACCCAACAACTGGCCCACACCATCAACCGCTCCGACCGCCTGGAACGCAACCTGCGCCAACAGATCCAGAAGGAACGACGAGCCCTGGAAAACGGCCAGGCCATTCTGGCCAGTATCGGCAGTACCGCACCGTTCATCGGCCTGTTCGGGACGGTCTGGGGCATCATGGAGGCGCTGCAAAGCATCGGCCTCACCGGTTCGGCCAGCCTTGAAGCCGTTGCAGGTCCGATCGGTCACGCACTGGTTGCCACCGGGGTCGGGATTGCCGTCGCGGTGCCAGCCGTGCTGATCTACAACTTCTTCCTTCGCCGCCTGAAGCTGGCCGTCGCCGACATGGACGATTTCGCCCATGACTTCGACTCGCTGGCCCAGCGCAGCGCCTTCGCCGTCACGCGCCAACCCATCGCGACCCGACACAACCACTCCGTTCGGGAGGCAAGCTAATGGCCTTCTCCAATCAGGACAGCGATGAAGTGCTCAGCGAAATGAACGTCACGCCGCTGGTGGATGTGATGCTCGTGCTGCTGGTGGTGTTCATCGTCACCACGCCGCTGATGACCAACGCCATCAAGGTCAACCTGCCCAAGACCGACTCGGTGGCACCTGCCGAGAAGAAAGACCCGGTCGTGGTCAGTGTCGATCAGGACGGCAAGTTCTACCTCGCCAAATCTGAAATCGCCCCCGAGCTGCTGGAAAAAAGCCTGCAGGACGAGAAGGCCAAAGACCCGGAAATCCGCGTCCAGTTACAGGCCGACACCGCCGTGAATTACGGCCAGGTGGCCAAGGCCATGGCGTCGATCGAACGATCGGGCATTACGAAGATATCCGTCATGACCTCGAAATGACATGAGGGCTTCGCCACGCGAAGCCCTCTGACCAACTCCCGTGAACACGGTCGTCCGTGGGCTGCAAAGCCCGTGGAGGGGAGCGGCTTGCTGGAAAAGAAGTGGAACGCCCGGTCGGCACAACCGCATCGGGAAAAGAGGGCTCACAAGGCCATTTCAATAACGTCTGGAATAAGTCGGAAATTACCATGCTGATGAATCTTCCCGGTTGCACCCTCAAACCAATCGCCCTGGCGGTTCGGCGCCATCCACGCGCTTTATTCTGCGCATTGGCCATGGGCATGAGTGGTGCCCAGGCGGCGGATGCCGTCGATGCGGACACCAACAGTGAAACCGTATCCTCCAGCGCCGTCGTTGCTCCCGCCACGACTCAGTTGCAACGAGTCGAGGTCACAGGCTCGGCGATCCGCAGGGTCGATGCCGAGACAGCCGTCCCCATCACCATCCTGCGGGCCGATGACCTGAAGAAACAGGGCGTGACCACCACTCAGGAAATGGTCCAGCGCATCACAGGCAGCCAGTCGATCAACAACAGCGCCGGTTCGGTCGGTGCAGGCACGGGCGGGGCGTCCTACGCTGACATGCGCGGGATTGGCGCGAACAAGACGCTGGTCCTGCTCAACGGACGCCGTCTGGCGAACAACGCCTTGTCGGGTGTCGGCACCCCCAACGGCAGTGCCATCGACCTGAACATGATCCCGTTCGCCGCCATCGACCGGGTGGAGGTACTGCGTGATGGCGCCTCTGCGCTGTACGGCACCGACGCCATCGGCGGGGTCATCAACTTCATCACCAAAAAATCCATGACCGACGGCACCCTGAGCCTGGGCGGCGAAACGCCTACCAACAGTGGCGGCGGAGCCACCAAGGACCTGAGCGCCAGCTGGGGCTTCGGTGATCTGGAGGAAGACCGCTTCAATGTCATGGGCGTCTTCAACTACAACAAGCAGCAGAACCTGGACGCCAACGACCGCTCATTCGCTCAGGACTATGTACCGGGACGCGGCCTCAACCAGACGTCCGGCACAGCCTTCCCCGGCAACTATTACCAGGGGAACAACGGCACGAACCCGCTGGCTGGCAGTAACTGCAACGGACCCAGCCTGATCGCCAGCAACGGGATCTGCCGGTTCAGCACCCGCGAATACATCGACCTGATCCCGCAGACAGAAAAGACTTCCTTCTTCGGCAAGGCCACCGGCAAGCTGGCGGACGATCACAACATAAACCTCGAGTATTTCTGGGCACGCAACAACAACCACACGGACATCGGCCCTGCGCCACTCACCGGCCTGTCGCTGGACGCATCGTCGCCCTTCTACCCCGGTAACGGCATCACGCCCTTGCCAACCGATTTCGTGCTCGACCCGACCCAACCCATCGATACTGCCTGGCGGGAGACCGCGGCCGGACCACGGGGCTCAAGCGATCAGAACACCAGCCAGCGCTTCCTGCTGAGCTTCGACGGCATGGTCAGCGGCTGGGACTACAACGTCGGTGCCTCATACAACCAGAACAAGGTCATCTCCTCCCTCACCAACGGCTATATCAGCGATGCCGCCATGATCGCCGGACTGGCCAACGGCATCATCAACCCGTTCGGCCCGCAGACAGCCGCAGGCCAGGCACTGATCGATGCCAACGAGTACCACGGCCAATATTCCAGTGCCGTGGGCCGGGTAGCGGGGATCGATGCCCGTATCAGCCGGGAAATCGGTGACTGGTTTGGTGCAGGGCCTGCCGGTCTTGCCCTGGGCGGCGAATACCGCAAGGAGAAAATGCATCAGGAGTACGAAGCCTTCGTCAACGACGTCAGCAGCCTGGGCGCAGACGCCGCCGGCAGCGTTTCGGGTGAGCGCAGCGTAAAAGCCCAGTACGCCGAATTGAACGTGCCGGTGCTCGACAGCCTTGAATTGACCGCCGCCATTCGTCACGACAAATACAGCGACTTCGGCAGCACCACCAACCCCAAATACTCGTTCCGCTTCCAGCCGTTCAGGCAACTGGTGGTCAGAGGCGCGTACAGCGAGGGCTTCCGTGCACCGTCTCTGTATGAACTCTATGCACCGCGAAGCCTGAGCTTCACTCAGGGCTACTACAACGACCCGGTCCTGTGCGCGGGTGGCACTGTACAGCCGGGCGGTAACGCCGGGCGGGATTGCGGTCAGCAATTTCTCAACAACAGCGGCGGCAATACCGACCTGGCTCCTGAAAAAGCTCGTAACGTGACCCTGGGCTTCGTCTATCAGCCGGTCAGCACCCTCTCCATGGGCCTGGATTTCTGGTGGATTCACATCTCCAACCAGATCCAGTCGTTCCCCGAATCGACCGTCTTCGATGACCCGACCACCTACGCCGACCGCTTCATCCGCAACCCCGACGGTTCGATTGCCAATATCGTGACCGGCAACGCCAACCTGGGCATCGTCAAGACCAGTGGTGTCGACGTGACGCTGGACTATCGCTTTCCGAACACGCCTTACGGCCAGTTCGGCCTGGGCATGACCGGCACCTACGTGACCCGTTATGACTACCAGAACATCATCGACGGCCCTTATACCGACAAGGTCGGGGATTTCCAGGGAGACGGTGTGATCTCCCGCTGGAAACATGTGCTGACAGGCACCTGGACACTGGGCAACTCCCGTGCGTCGCTCACCAACCGTTTCACCAGCGGCTACAACGACTATGACCGCACCACCAACGCCCGGGTCGCATCGTATGCGCTGTGGGACCTCTCGGTCGGTCACACCTTCGACAAGGTCCTGGATGTGGACGCCGGGGTCCGTAACCTGTTCGACCGCGACCCGCCGTTCTCCAATCAGGCCTACAACTTCCAGTCCGGCTATGACCCTCGCTATGCCGACCCGCTGGGCCGTACGTTGTTCGCCCGCATGACCTATCACTTCTGACGTGATGACGTGGCTCCTGCACGCTCATGAGCCATGTCCAGAGTTGCGCTTCGCCCCTCCGGCCCTACAGGTCTCATCCACCTTCCCCGGCCGGAGGTTTTTTCGCAGTGCATGTTGTATTCAGCGCAAACGAGGACAGCTCCACCATGTTGCGTACCCCCCGTTTTCTACGGCATCTGCTACTGGGCGTTGCTCTGTGCAGTGGCTGGCAGACACTGCTGGCCGCGCCGACCCACGCCTTGACGGTCTATGGCGAGGCCCCGAAATACCCGGCCGGTTTCCAGCATTTCGATTACGTCAACCCGAACGCGCCCAAGGGCGGCTCACTGAGCCGTGCGGCCGAAGAAATCGGCCAGTTCAACTACCTGAACCCTTACGTCGATCAAGGCATCAACGTGATTCAACTCGACACCTGGGTCTATTCCCCGCTGGCCTATCGTTCGCTCGATGAGCCCTACACGGTTTACGGCCTGATCGCGGAAAAAATGGAGATGGACCCGAATGGCCTCTGGATTCGTTTCTTCATCAACCCCAAGGCCCGCTTCGATGACGGTAAACCCGTCACCGCCCAGGACGTTCGCTACACCTTTGAATTGATGACCACCAAGGCCAGCTTCAGCTACCGGCCCATGTATGCAGACGTCAAGGACGTGGTCATTGAAGGGCCGCGGCAGATTCGCTTCGACTTCAAGAACAACCTCAATCGCCTGCTGGCACTGGATATCGCCAGCATGCGCATCCTCCCCGAGCATTGGTGGAAGAACCGGGACTTTGCCAATGGCGGGGGTTTCGAGGCTCCACTCGGTAATGGGCCTTACCGGGTCGCGAAGGTCGACGCCGGCCGCAGTGTGGTCTTTGAACGGGTCAAGGACTGGTGGGCCAAGGACCTGCCCGTCAGTCGCGGCCTGTATAACTTCGACACCCTGACCGTGAACTTCTACGGAGACACGGAGATTGCCCGGCAACTGCTGCAAGCCGGAACGTTCGACTACAACCGGGAGTTCTCTTCGGCGGGCTATACCGTCGGCTACAGCGGCCCGGCCATCGACGACGGACGCCTGCAGAAACACATCCTGGCCCAGCAACGCCCCGTTTCGGCCCAGGGCTTTGTCTTCAATCTGGACAACCCCGTCTTTCAGGACCGTCGCGTGCGCGAGGCGTTATCGCTGCTGTGGGACTTCGAGTGGCTGAACCGTCGGGTCATGCGCAATTTCTATGTGCGCGAGCAGAGCTATTTCCCAAAAAGCGAGATGGCCGCGACACAATTGCCGGACGCTGCCGAACTGAAGATTCTTGAGCCCCTGCGCGGCCAGATCCCGGATGAAGTGTTCACACAGGTCTATCAGCCGCCCAGAACCGACGGCAGCGGCTATATCCGTGACAAACAGTTGCAGGCCCTGAAACTGCTGGCCGAGGCCGGCTGGCATCCCCGGAACAACAAGCTGGTCAACGCGGCGGGCGAGCCGATGACGTTCAGCTTTCTCGACGGCCAGGGCGGCTTCGACCGGCTGATACTGCCGTTCAAGCGCACGCTGGCACAGATCGGCATCACCCTGAATTTCATGCGCATCGACTCGGCGCAATACATCAACCGGCTCAACGCAAGGGACTACGACATGATCGTGGTCAGCCTGCCAAAAAACGGCAACCCGCTGATCTCTCCGGGCCGCGAACTGTACAACCTGTTTGGCTCGCAAAGCGCCACGGAAGTGGGCAGTTCCAACGCCATGGTCTTGCGCAATCCGGCTGTGGATACGTTGATCGACGGCCTGGTCGCCGCCAACAGCCGCCAGGAAATGGTGCGCTACGCCCGTGCGCTGGATCGGGTCCTGCAATGGGGCTACTACATGATTCCCAACTACTACTCCAAAGGCACACCGCTGGTTTTCGCCAACCGTTTCGGTCGGCCTGAAACCGCGCCCATCTACGACACAGGCCTGGAAACCTGGTGGCAGATCAGCCCGACACCGCTGACCAATGCCCAGGCCTCGGCCCTGAAAGGCAAGACAACCGCAGCGAAGGAGCCGTGAAATGCTGGCTTATGTGATTCGACGCCTGCTGCTGATCATCCCCACGCTGCTGGCCATTCTGATTGTGAACTTCCTGATCGTGCAGGCGGCCCCCGGCGGCCCGGTCGAGCAGGCCATCGCCCGTATTCAGGGCTTCAGCCCCAACGGGGTCGGCGGCGGAGGCGGTGAGGTGGCCGCTTCCGGCACGGCAAGCCGCAGTACACGCGGGCTGGACCCGGCCCTGATCGAAGCGATCAAGGAACATTACGGCTTCGACAAACCCATGCACGAACGCCTGTGGCTGATGCTCAAAAATTATGCACAGCTGGATTTCGGCACCAGTTTCTTCCGTGGTGCCGAAGTGACGGAGTTGATTGCCCAGAAACTGCCCGTGTCGCTGTCGCTTGGCCTGTGGGCAACACTGATCACCTACCTGATCTCCATACCGCTGGGCATCCGCAAGGCCGTGCGGCATGGCAGTGCGTTCGATGTCTGGAGCAGCACGCTGGTCATCATCGGTTATGCCACTCCCGCGTTTCTGTTCGCGATCCTGCTGATCGTGGTCTTTGCAGGAGGCAGCTACCTCAGCTGGTTTCCGGCGCAAGGGCTGTTCTCGGACAACTTCGACAGCCTCGGCACCTGGGGCAAGGTGAAGGATTACCTCTGGCACCTGGTGCTGCCAGTCAGTGCGCTGGTGATCGGCGGATTTGCCACGCTGACCATCCTCACCAAGAACAGCTTCCTCAATGAAATCAGCCGCCAGTATGTGGTCACGGCACGGGCCAAGGGCCTCACGGAACATCGAGTGCTGTATGGCCATGTGTTCCGCAACGCCATGCTGCTGGTGGTTGCCGGGATTCCCCAGGCATTGATCGACGTCTTTTTTGCCGGCTCCCTGCTGATCGAAACCATCTTCGGCCTCGACGGGCTGGGACGCATGAGCTACGAGGCGGCGGTGTCGCGGGATTATCCCGTGGTGTTCGGCACGCTGTTTCTGTTCACGCTGTTCGGCCTGTTGATCAAGCTGGTGGGCGACCTGTGCTACACACTGGTCGATCCCCGCATCGATTTTTCCGCGAGGAGTGCCTGATGTTCGAGTTCTCTCCCCAGAGCAAACGCCGCATGGCGCTGTTCAAGGCCAACCGACGGGGCTGGTGGTCGCTGTGGATCTTCCTCGGCCTGATGCTGATCTGCCTGTGTGGCGAACTGATCGCCAACGACAAGCCGCTGGTTCTGAGCTACGAAGGCAATCTGTATTTCCCGGCCTTGCAGACCTACATGGAAACCGACTTCGGCGGCGAATTGCCCTTTGAGCCGGATTACTCCAGCGACTACGTCCGCCAACTGATCGCCGCCAAAAACGGCTGGATGCTGTTTGCGCCGATCCCCTTCAGCTACGACACCATCAACTACGACCTGGAAGCGCCCTCACCCAGCCCGCCCAGCAGCCGCAACTGGCTGGGCACCGATGAGCAGGCCCGGGATGTGCTGGCGCGGGTGCTGTTCGGCGCACGGATTTCCATCCTGTTCGCCCTGTTGCTGACCGCAATCAGCACCCTGATCGGCGTCTGTGCCGGAGCCATTCAGGGCTACTACGGGGGAATGACCGACCTGATCGGCCAGCGGATTCAGGAAATCTGGTCCGGTTTGCCAGTGCTGTATCTGCTGATCATTTTGTCCGGCTTCGTTTCACCGAATTTCTGGTGGTTGCTGGGCATCATGGCGCTGTTCTCCTGGCTCGCGCTGGTGGATGTGGTGCGGGCCGAATTCCTGCGTGGTCGCAGCCTGGAATACGTCAAGGCGGCCCGCGCCCTGGGCCTGACCGATGCGGCGTTGATGTGGCGACACATCCTGCCCAACGCCATGACCAGCACGTTGACGTACCTGCCCTTCATCGTAACGGGCGCCATCGCCACCCTGACCGCACTGGATTTTCTGGGGTTCGGCATGCCCGCCGGCAGCGCCTCGCTGGGCGAACTGATCGGCGAAGCCAAACGCAACCTGCAAGCGCCCTGGCTGGGGCTGACAGCCTTCGTGGTCCTGGCGTTGATTCTTTCCCTGCTGGTGTTCATCGGCGAAGCCTGCCGCGACGCCTTTGATCCTCGGAGCTGACATGCAAGAAACCCTGATTGAAATCCGCGACCTGCGTGTCGCCTTCAACGGCAACGAAGTGGTGCATGGCGTCAGCCTCGATGTCCGTCGTGGCGAATGCCTGGCACTGGTGGGTGAATCCGGCTCGGGCAAATCCGTCACGGCCCATTCGATCCTGCGCCTGTTACCGGCGAAAACCGTCAGCACACAAGGCACGATCCGCTACAACGGCGTGGATCTGGTGAGCGCCAGTGACAAGCAACTGCGCAGCCTGCGTGGCAACCGGGTGGCGATGATCTTTCAGGAGCCGATGAGTTCGCTGAACCCGTTGCATACCGTGGAGAAACAGATTGGCGAAATCCTGATCACCCACAAGGGCCTCAAGGGCAAGGCCGCCCGTGACCGAACCCTTGAACTGCTTGAACTGGTGGGCATCCGTGACCCACTCTCACGTCTCACGGCTTATCCCCATCAGCTTTCCGGCGGTCAGCGTCAGCGCATCATGATCGCCATGGCACTGGCCAACGAGCCTGACCTGCTGATTGCCGATGAACCCACCACTGCGCTGGACGTGACGGTACAGGTGAAGATCCTTGAACTGCTCAAATCCCTGCAACAGCGTCTGGGCATGTCATTGCTGCTCATCAGCCATGACCTCAACCTGGTCCGCCGGATTGCCCAGCGGGTCTGTGTGATGCGTGAGGGTCAGATCGTCGAGCAGGCGGATTGCCAAACGCTGTTCGAGAACCCGCAACACCCTTACAGCCGTCTGTTGATCAACGCCGAACCGGACGGCGAGCCAGTGCCTTCGACTCATCAACACACCCTGCTGTCGGTGCAGGACCTGAAAGTCTGGTTTCCGCTGAACAAAGGCTGGTTCAAGCGCACCCCTCACTACATCAAGGCTGTGGACGGCGTAAGTTTTGAACTGCTCAAGGGCAAGACACTGGGCATAGTCGGCGAATCCGGTTCGGGGAAATCGACACTGGGTCAGGCGATCCTGCGCCTTGTGGACTCCGAAGGCAGCATCCGCTTCGGCACCAAGGAACTGAGCCTGCACAGCCAGCACCTGATGCGCCCCTTGCGGCGTCAGTTGCAGGTGGTCTTTCAAGACCCGTTCGGCAGCCTGAGCCCACGCATGACCGTGCAACAGATCATTGCCGAGGGCTTGGTCACTCACGGGATCGGCACGCCAGCAGAACGAGAGCAGACCGTCATCCGGGTTTTACAGGAAGTCGGACTCGACCCTGCCACCCGCCATCGTTACCCCCATGAGTTTTCCGGCGGTCAGCGCCAGCGTATCTCCATTGCCCGAGCGCTGGTACTTGAGCCGGACCTGATTCTGCTGGACGAGCCCACCTCGGCGCTGGACCGCACGGTCCAGAAACAGATCGTCGCCCTGCTGCGTGACCTTCAGATTCGCCATGGTCTGACGTACCTGTTCATCAGCCATGACCTGGCCGTGGTCCATGCACTGGCGCATGACCTGATCGTCATCAAGGAAGGCAAAGTGGTCGAGCAAGGCCCGTCACGGGAGATTTTCGCCAGTCCGCAGCAACCCTATACACAAGAGTTGCTGCGGTCTTCGGGGCTGGTCTTCGCGTGAAGCCTATTTGTGGAAGGTCTGCCCCAATGCCTCAAGCCGCATGGCCAGCGGTGGCAGGCGTTGGCTGCTTTGCGCCAATACGTCGATGTTGGCGGCGGTGTCTTCGGCAATGCTTTGCACCGAACGCAGTTGATCGGCGATTTCACGGCTGGCCGTCGATTGTTCGTCAGTGGTGGCGGCAATCAGGCCGTTGAGTTGCGTGATATGACCAATGCCGTCACCCACGGCCCGCAACGATTCGGAAGCCCGCTGACTGTCCTCGACGCAACGCCCGACGCCCTCTCGGCTGTCGTGCATGGCGGCAGCGGCTTCGCGGCTGCCTTGCTGCAGGCCGTTGATGATTTCCTGGATTTCCTTGGTAGAGGATGCCGTGCGCTGCGCCAGGTTGCGCACCTCATCGGCCACGACGGCAAAGCCGCGCCCTTGCTCACCGGCACGGGCGGCCTCGATCGCGGCATTGAGCGCCAGCAGGTTGGTCTGCTCGGCAATGCTGCCGATGACATCCAGCACCTTGCCGATCTGTTCAGACTGCCCGGCCAGAGCCTGCACGGTTTCATCCGTGGTATTGATACGTTCGGCCAGCCGGGTGATCTCACTTTGCGCCCGATCGACGCTTTCGCGCCCGTGGGCCACCTGCTCGCTGGCATCACCGGCACGCTGTACAGCCTGCGCGACATGCCCGGAAATATCGTTCATGGCATCGCCCATACGCTGCATGGCGTCGGTCATGCGGGCGATTTCATTCAATTGATGCTGGGCACCGGTTTCCAGCGTACCGCTCGCGCGGGCCAGATCATGACCCAGATCGCCCAGGCCACGAGTGTCGCGCACCACGCCATCGACCAGCCCGGTGATCTGCGACAGAAAGCTCTCGAAGCGCTGGGTCAGCGACATTCTGGCGGCTCGCTCCTCTGCCCTGGCGTCGGTCGTGAGTTGCGAAGCGGTGGCGAGCATCTTGTCGAGCATGTCCTGGTTTTCAACGGCTTCGGCCTGATTCTGGATCGCCAGATACATCAGGATCACCGTTTCCACGACGACATACACGGCATGCACCATCACCATGCCCCACCCCCCGGCATGGTGCATGACATACACCGGGAAGCCCGAATGCTGAAGCGCGTGGAACACCACGTGATGAACAGCGATGACGGCAGCGGCAATCAGGATCGGCAGCCAGTCCCGGTAGAAGGTCAAGACCGCGAGAAACACGAAGATACCGAAGTGGATTTCCACCAGTCCCTGGGCCTGGTTGATATGCAGGGCGGCCATGATCATCAGCCCGACACCCACACAGCAACGCATCAATCGGGTACCGCTGATAGCGCGATACAACCCCGTCAGCACCAATGCGGTGCCACCGCCCACGACAATGGCCTGGGTAAAGGTGTCGTACCAGAATGCCAAGCCTGTCGAGTACACAAACAGCAGCCAGATCAGGCCGAGCATAATGCGATCGGCCTTGCGGTAATGCTCAAGAAAACGGGGAGCTGGAGGCATCAAATACTTCCTTATGAGAGGGCCGAACGACAGGCAGACAGCACCCTGGTTATCCCGTTGTCCGAGCAAAAGCCCGGCCAAGTCATAGGATGACTAAAAGGCACGTAAGAGAATGTGTCAATTCGATGATCTTGCGCAACTTAATACCGTCTTCATGGATAAATCCGCGCCCACCGCTGTGGGAGCGGATTTATCCGCGAAAACGGTATGTACAGGAAAACGTCCTTCTCAATCAGGCCAATGCCAGGCCGGGGCCTCCAGAGGTCGCTGGCCTTGTACTTCGGTCTGGCCCAGGGTCTTTTCCAGGACGATTTTCTGGCAGTCATCATGACGGCTCAGTTCCCGGATCAAGATACTGGAGTGAGACACCACCCACACCTGACAGCGCTCTGACACACGGATGATCAACCGTGCCAGCGCGGGTAACAAATCGACATGCAGGCTGGTTTCCGGCTCGTTCAAGACCATCATCGACGGTGGCCTCGGGGTCAGCAGTGCCGCCATCAATAACAGATAGCGCAGGGTTCCATCCGAAAGCTCGGCCGCCGTCAGCGGTCGCAGCAACCCACTCTGGTGAAGCCGCAAGCTGAACAGTCCGCCCGGGGCGGCGTCGATCTCCAGGCGGGTTCCCGGAAACGCATCGGTCAGTGCCTGCTGCAAGTCCTCCACTTCGCCCACTTCGATGATGGTCTGCAAGGCCGCCGCCAGATTCCGGCCATCGTGGTTCAGCACCGGCGTGCGGGTGCCCAGTTGCGGCTGGCGGACGGGGGCGTCTCTGTCGATGCGGAAATGGTCATAGAAACGCCAGCCTTTTATCAGCGCCCGCATGTCAGCGATTTCAGGAAAATCCCTTGAAATGCCCAGTTGCTCGAACAGGCTGTCGAACGGCTGGCCGTATTGCTGGAGGATTTCCCACTCCCGCCCCTGCCGCGCACGGATCATCGGGCCCTTACGGTCGATCAACAAGGAGGCGGGCCTGTACCACTCGCCTGCCCAGATGCATTCGCGCTTGATCTCGGGGTCCAGCATGAAGGCCGTGGGGTATGGCAAAGGCTCTGGCAACCCCAGTGAAATGGCAAAACCGAAGTCCCCGGTCGAAAACCCGAGACGCAGGCGTTTGGCCTCTCGCCGTTGCACGGCCTCGACCGGCACCTCACCGTTTTTCATGCGGCGGCTCACCACGTCCGGACCGGCCCACCAGGTCGAGTCCAGCCCACCCTCATGCGCCAGAGCCTCGATCACGCCCCCTTGAGCCGTCTCGGCCAGCAGGCGCAGCGCCTTGTAGAGGTTGGATTTGCCACTGCCGTTATCACCCGTCACAAGGTTGAGCCGTCCCAGCGGCACCACCAGATTATTGATCGAGCGATAGTTGGCCACGGCCAGTGTTTTCAACATGTGCAAGGCAGTTCCTGATTACCTGGAGGCGCACTATCACTCACCGGCCTGAACCGCTGCAACCGGTGTATCGAGCGGCGATCGAGAACTCATCGCGTATGTGCGCCAGTGCCATGCAGTGAACTGACACAATCAAACAAACCGTCTGAAAAATCGACCAGACATTTCCGAACAGCCTCTCTGCCACTGGCAAACAGCCTCTATCCCGTTTACGCTCTTTACTCTAAAGCGCAGGACGCGCAACTCAGTGAACGGATGCCATGCAAAACTCACGCAGCTCATACGAGCACCTCAGTGCCGATGAGGACGCCGCCGCGCATTATGTGCAACGCCGCCCATCGAGGCTTCCAACGTTCTACCGCAATATAGTGGCCGTGCTGATACCCGTGAGCCTGGGGGCTTATGGCGTGTTTCATTACAGCGGCACCGAGCGTGTGTTCACCGGTAAAACGGTCTATGTCCAGCCCCAGCGTCAGGCACCGGCGACCATGGCGACCGCTTCGCTTCCAGCCTCTGAGCCGCAGACCGCGCAGCCTCCAAAGCCGCTGGCCAACTGCATCGGCCCGGACAACCTCATCGACCACTCTGTCGCGACCTGTCGCTTCGGCCAGTTCCCGCAGGCGTTCCACAATACGCATGCTCAGGGCATGGTTTCCGATCAGTACATGGCGCAATACCGGTCCGATCAACAGACCTCACGGTCAGGACACACCAAGACACAAAGCGTTGAATGGGCCACAGTGCAGCAATGGGACAAGCGACTCCACTACCGTGCGGTCTGGAACATCACCGATAACCGCATCGAAGGCAGCAGTGTCTGCACGAACTGGAACAAGGGCTCGTTCGAGTACCGTGAATGCCGCAAAGGCGCGAAGGTGTATTTCCGGGATCAATGCAAAAGCTGGAGAAAGAAATGGGAGAAGACCCAGACCGACTCCAGCAAGGCTGCGCTGCAACGCTATTGCAGCGCAGACAACGGTTTCAACCCGTTAGGGTAGAAGGCGCAGCTTATAGAACTTGCTGTCCACCGCCATGATCGGAAAGCTGGCTGGCAGGCTTTCTTTGGCCACTTCGGTAAAGCCATGCTTCTCGTAGAAACGATGCGCGGCCAGGAACTTGTCCGTGGTGCCGAGGAAGATTTCACTGACGCCTTTCTTCCCCGCCCCTTCGATCAGGCAACTCAGCAAACGGGCCGCCACCCCGAACTCTCGACCGCGAAACGGCGCAGCCACGAACATCTTGCGCAACGCCGCCTGCCCTGAACCGATGTCCTTGAGGCCGATCGTGCCAATGACCTGCTCACCTTGCCTCGCAACCCAGAAATCGCCCGTACCGCTCTGGTAGAACTCGGGGATGGCCTTGAGATCAGGCTGATCTTCGGCAGTGATTGCAATGCCGAACTCTTCACGCTGGATCGGCACGATCACATCGAACACGCCTTGTTGGTCGTTTGGCTCGAAACGTTGAATCTGGATATCGGTCGCGCTCAAGACACTGCTCCTCGTCGTCATGTGCCCCAAGGAAACAATAAAACCTCGTGGGTCTGCAAGGAGGTTTCGCGGATGAATCCACTCCTACAGTGCAGGAGCGGATTCATCCGCGAAAAGCCTCATGCCACGACTTCTACATTCTCCAGCGAGCGATCGACCAACACCTGCGCCATCTCGATCAAATACATGACTGAGAAGGCCAGATCACGTTTCTGGCCATTGAGCTGGTCGCCGGTTTCATAGGCTGCAGCCGATGCACAGCGCAAAAGGTCGGAAACGCGCAACAGCGTTTCTTCGAGTTTGATGGGGGGATCGGGGGTTATTTTTAGCATTGCGATTTCTCCCTGCATTGAACGGGAGCCAGCTTTTGTCGATCTCACACGACAAAGGGTGGCAGCTGTGTACAGGGTGAGAAACCGGTGCAGGGTAACCCGGCCAGACCGAAGTCTGCCCGTACACAGCCGCCATAGAACACGCCAAATGACGACGAGCTATTACCCAAACAAAACAGGTTCTCACACCCGACCGCTGATTTTGCAGCGGCGGATGCAGGCTACTCCATGTTCGGGCAGGCACAAGCGGGGTGGGATTGTCAGGGAAGTTTCGTGCAGAAGATACGGATCGGTCTTTCGGAATCGTCACATTTCTTGTGGGCCTTTCGCGAATGAATTCGCTCCTACCCCGCCCCTGTAGGAGCGAATTCATTCGCGAAAAGCCTTCGCCAAAAACAAAAAACCGCCCCGAAGGGCGGTTTTTGTACAGCAAGCCCGTATTACAACTTCGGACCCGCAGCCTTGATCGCGTCGCTCACGTCGAACTTCTTGAAGTTCTCGATGAACAGGCTAGCCAGGCCTTTGGCCGCTTCGTCGTAGGCAGCCTTGTCAGCCCAGGTGTTGCGCGGGTTCAGCAGGCCGGTTTCAACGCCCGGTACCGACTTCGGTACGTCGAGGTTGATGGTGTCCAGGTGCTCGGTTTCAGCACCGATCAACGCGCCGCTCTGGATCGCTGCAATCACGCCACGGGTGGTCGGGATGTTGAAGCGTTTGCCCACGCCGTAGCCACCGCCGGTCCAGCCGGTGTTGACCAGGTAGACCTTGGAGCCGAAGCCGCGGATGCGCTTGATCAGCAGCTCTGCGTATTCGCCAGCCGGACGCGGGAAGAACGGTGCGCCGAAGCAGGTGGAGAAGGTGGACTTGATGCCAGCGCCCGAACCCATTTCAGTCGAGCCGACCAGTGCGGTGTAGCCCGACAGGAAGTGGTAGGCCGCTTGTTCTTCGCTGAGGATCGACACTGGTGGCAGTACGCCGGTCAGGTCGCAGGTCAGGAAGATCACAGCGTTTGGCTCGCCGCCCAGGTTCAGCGGTGCGCGTTTTTCGATCAGCTCGCGCGGGTAAGCGGCGCGGCTGTTCTGAGTCAGGCTGTCGTCGGCGTAGTCGGCTTTCTTGGTGGCCGGGTCCAGAACGACGTTTTCCAGAACGGCGCCGTGCTGGATGGCTTTCCAGATGACGGGCTCGTTCTTCTCGGACAGGTCGATGCACTTGGCATAGCAACCGCCTTCGATGTTGAACACAACGCCCACGCCCCAGCCGTGCTCGTCGTCACCGATCAGGTAACGGCTTTCGTCGGCGGACAGGGTGGTCTTGCCGGTGCCGGACAGGCCGAAGAACAGGGTCACGTCGCCCTCTTCGCCCATGTTGGCCGCGCAGTGCATTGGCAGCACGTCGGCAGCTGGCAGCAGGAAGTTCTGTACCGAGAACATGGCTTTCTTCATTTCGCCGGCATAGCGCATGCCCGCGATCAGCACTTTCTTGGCCGCGAAGTTGATGATGACGGTGCCGTCGGAGTTGGTGCCGTCACGCTCTGGCTCGCAGACGAACCAAGGGGCGTTGAAGATCTGCCACTCGTCCTTGCCAGCCGGGTTGAACTGCTCGGGGTTGATGAACAGGCAACGGCCAAACAGGTTGTGCCATGCCGTCTCGGTGGTCATCTTGACAGGCAGGTAGTGAGCCGGATCGGAGCCTACATGGACGTGGGAAACGAAACGCTCGCGCTCGCTCAGGTAAGCAGCAACACGATCCCACAGGGCATCGAACTTGTCGGCCGGGAACTTGCGGTTGATCGTGCCCCAGGCGATTGCGTCCTGAGTGCTCGGCTCTTCAACGATGAAACGATCGGCAGGCGAACGACCAGTGCGATGGCCTGTTTGCACAACCAGCGCGCCGGTGTCGGAAAGCTCGCCTTCGCCACGGGCAAGGGCTTCCTTGACCAGTTCGTCGATGCTCAGATCGGTGTACACAGCGTTGTTTGCTTGCGTCATCAGGGTCCCCGTCGGCCAGTGGCCGAGTGCTTCAAACGGTTTTGTAGTAAAAAAACAACCACTACTACAGCGGAAAAGTGGGCGGGATTATGCCAGAAAAGCCCAAAAATGGTAGGACCCTCCTGTCAGAACCGCATTACGGCCGCCCACACGATGTTCTGAGACAGTTTCGCCAGTGATTAATGGCGCGTGTCAGATGGCGAATCGACGCCACCTCCAGCAAAGAGCTGGGCGACGTCAGCGGCATCGAACAAATAGCGTTCATTGCAGAACTGACAGTCGATCTCGATCGAACCCTCGTGCTCTTGAACGAGCTGCTGCGCATCTTCCAGACCAAGACTGACCAGCGCATTGGCGGAACGTTCGCGAGAGCAGCTGCAACGGAAGCAGATCGGCTGGATATCGAACAGGCGAACCGGGTCTTCGTGATAGAGACGGTGCAGGATGGTCGGGTTGTCCAGGCCCAGCAATTCCTCGGCCGAAAGGGTGTTGGCCAGGGTAATGACGTGTTCCCAGCTGGCGTCGCGCTCTTCAGGGTCGGTGATCTGTGCGACAGGAAGCTGTTGCAGCAACAGACCACGGGCGCGATGCCCGTCGGCCTTGAGCCAGAAACGGGTGCCCAGTTGCTCGGACATCACAAAGTAGCTGGAGAGGCTTTCCGACAGGTCGACACCATCCAGCGCCACGATGCCCTGATAGCGCTTGCCCTGGCGCGGGTCGACCGTCAGGGTCAGCGAGCCTTCGGGCATCAGGTCTTGCAGGCCTGCGCCCGGCGCGATCAAGGACTCGTCGTAGCGGGCAATGCCACGCAATTCGCGCTCGCTGGAGCACTCGACCATCAGCAGCGGCACCGCACCACTGGAGCGCGCCTGGAGAATCAACAGCCCGTCGAATTTCAGGGTGCCGACCAGCAGGGCTGCGGCCGCCATCAGTTCGCCGAGCAGTTGCGCGACCGGTTCCGGGTAGGGGTGTTTGGCGAGCACTTCGGCGTAGCTGCGCTCCAGCGCAACCAGTTCTCCACGAACGTCGCTTTCGTCAAAGATGAAGCGCTGGGTGAAGTCGATGTCCGGGAAATCATGCATAAGAAGAAGGTATCTGAAGGGGTGACAATTGATGTGATGGCAGTCGGCGGAAAAAAGACCGCATACGCCCATGGGCGCACTCTGCCATACCGTTGCCGGGCATTTTATGGGCTATGCGGCTCTCTTCCAAGCCGAACGGGTATTCAGGCCGATCACCGGGGCATACATCATCAGTCGCTGTGATTGCTGCCACGAAACTCGAACAGTTGCCGACGCTGCTTCTTGTTCGGTCGTCCATCGGTCGTCACGCCCAGATTGCCCGCCTTGCGCTGGGCTGCTGCCTGCTCGCGCCTGGCAATGCTGTCCGGGGTTTCGCGGTACAGCGTTTGAGCCTCGGGCGCGCCACGTCGCACGATGGAGAGCGCCTCGACCACAACCGTGCGCTCATCGAAGCCTGTGCGCACCAGAATCTCGTCACCGACATGGGGCTCCTTGCCCGGCTTGCAACGCTCGCCACGACAATGCACCTTGCCACTTTCTATGGCTGCCTTGGCCAGGGCACGTGTCTTGAAAAAACGTGCGGCCCACAACCATTTGTCCAGCCGAACCTTGTCGTCGTCCTCTTCAGTCTTTTTCGCCATGTGAATTCCTCATTCATGAAGCAGTCCGAGCCTGTAAGCTCACTGCAAAAAGTGACCGTATACCATCGCCGGTCATCGAACATCCCCCCATGCCGTCTCGAACATGAGGCAAGCCTTCCATGCTTGTCAAAAGAGGTCAGTGCGGATTTGATCCCCTCATCACCCCGGAGCGCGACATGACTGAATTTCCGACCTCATTGACCACACCCAAAAAAGGCTGTGAGGGATGCACAGGCAGCCCTGCACTGGATTTCTCGTTCGAGTTCGCCTATCAGCCGATCGTGGACCTTCGCGACCAGTCGATTTTCGCTCATGAGGCGCTGGTCAGAGGCCCCAATGGCGAGGGCGCATACTCGGTGCTGAGCCAGGTTACGGATGCCAACCGCTATCGCTTCGACCAGCGCTGCCGAACCCAGGCCATCGCCGGAGCCGCCGGTCTGGGCATAAGCGAGCGCCTGTCGATCAATTTCCTGCCCAATGCCGTGTACCGTCCCGAACTTTGTATCCGCAGCACTCTGGAAGCGGCCCGGCAGCATAACTTCCCGCTGGAGCGCCTGATTTTCGAGACACTCGAGCATGAGCATGTAGATAACTATGGCCACTTGAGCAATATTCTGCGCGAATATCGCGAATTCGGTTTCATGACCGCCATCGACGATTTCGGTGCAGGCTATTCCGGGCTGACGCTTCTGGCGAACTTTCAACCTGACCTGATAAAACTCGACATGGATTTGATTCGGGATATCCATCGTGATCGTGCACGTCAGGCTATTGTTCGTAGTGTTGTCACAATGTGTGTGGAGTTGGGGATTACAGTGATCGCCGAAGGCATCGAACATGCCGAAGAGCGTGACTTTCTCGCTGACTGCGGAATTTTCCTGATGCAGGGCTACTGGTTCGCCCGGCCTGCGTTCAAAGCACTGGCCCAGGTTGATCCTGGTGTCTGGCAGAAGTCTTGAACCTTATGGAATCGCCTTGAAGACATTTGATCATCTGACAGTTATCGGCCTGCGCGAGTGGGTGGCGCTACCAGACTTGGGGGTCGCGGGCCTGCGGGCAAAAATCGATACCGGCGCGAGCACTTCAAGCCTGCACGCCACCGAAATCGAACCGTTTGAACGCGATGGCCAGAAATGGGTTCGTTTCAATGCGCACCTGGGCACGGTGGTGCAGTTGCGACACCGTCGATGCGAGGCGCAACTGGTTGCCATGAAAACCATTAAAAGCTCCAACGGTCAGGCACAGGTGCGCTACGTGATTCGCACCACACTGGCCCTGGGTGATCGCATATGGCCGGTGGAGTTCACGCTGGCCTGTCGCAAGTCGATGCGCTATCGACTGTTGTTGGGTTCCAACGCCTTGATCGACGGCCAACTGGTGGTCAATCCGGGCATTACTTACGTTCAAGACAAGCCGGTGTTCCCGGTCTCTACTTCCTCAGGTGCTGCATGAAGATCGCTGTGCTTTCGCGTAACCCGCGTCTGTATTCCACCCGTCGTCTGGTCGAAGCCGGTATAGAGCGTGGCCATGAGATGGTGGTGATCGACACCCTGCGTGCCTACATGAACATCGCCAGCCACAAGCCACAGATCCACTACCGCGGCAAACCGCTGGAAGGCTTCGATGCCGTGATCCCGCGGATCGGGGCTTCTGTCACCTTCTATGGCTGCGCGGTCCTGCGCCAGTTTGAAATGATGGGCGTCTTTCCGCTCAACGAATCCGTGGCCATTGCCCGCTCCCGGGACAAGCTGCGCTCGCTGCAACTGCTGTCACGCCGGGGCATCGGCCTGCCGGTTACCGGCTTTGCCCACTCTCCGGACGACATTCCCGACCTGATCCAGATGGTCAACGGCGCACCGCTGGTCATCAAGGTACTGGAAGGCACCCAGGGCATCGGTGTGGTGCTCTGCGAAACGGCCACGGCGGCCGAATCGGTGATCGAGGCCTTCATGGGCCTCAAGCAGGACATCATGGTGCAGGAGTACATAAAGGAAGCGGGCGGCGCGGATATTCGCTGCTTCGTGGTAGGCGACAAGGTCATCGCGTCGATGAAGCGTCAGGCACGTCCGGGGGAGTTCCGCTCCAACCTGCACCGGGGCGGCAGCGCCAGCCTGATCAAGATCACCCCGGAGGAGCGCATGACCGCCCTTCGCGCCGCCAAGGTGATGGGATTGAGTGTTGCGGGGGTCGATATCCTGCGCTCCAACCATGGCCCGCTGGTCATGGAAGTGAACTCCTCACCCGGTCTGGAAGGCATTGAAATGACGACCAGCAAGGACGTGGCCGGGATGATTATCGAGTATCTGGAAAAGAACAGCGGCCCGCACATGACGCGGACCAAAGGGAAAGGATAAAGCCCGCTCGCCTGTAGGAGCGGATTCATCCGCGAGACGTCATTGAAGGCGATAGATTTTCTTCAACTTCACGGGCCTCTCGCGAATAAATTCGCTCCTACAGTTCAGAATCAACCGTCAGACAGCATCCCGGGGCAGCATCAGCCCCAACGGCAAGCGCACTCGTGCTTCCAGCCCGCCGCCCGAACGGTTTCTCAACTCGACATTACCGCCATGCATGGCCGCGATCCGCTTGACGATGGCCAGCCCGAGGCCGGTGCCCTTGCCACTGCGGGCACGGTCGCCACGGATGAACGGGTTGAAGATGATGTCCAGTTCCGACGGATCGATACCCGCGCCGCGGTCCAGCACACTCAACACCACATAAGGCGCATTGGTGTCGCCGGAGACATAAGCCGCAACTTCAATGCCATTACCGGCATGGTGCATCGCGTTGCCGATGAGGTTGGTCAGCAGCCGTTTCATCGAAACCCGACGCAGCGGGAAAGGTGGAATCGGCTCAAGGCACAGACGAATGTGTTCGTCAGCGCTGTTGAACGGCGCGACCACTTCACGCACCAGATCGCTCAGGTCGACCTCTTCGATTTCTTCGTCGCGGCCATCACGGATGAATGCCAGGAACTGATCGAGAATCGCATCCATGTCCTCGATATCGCGCACCATGCCTTCGGTGAACTCGTTTTCGTCGCTCATCAGTTCCAGCGACAGGCGCAGACGGGTCAAGGGTGTGCGCAAATCGTGAGAAACCCCGGCCAGCATCAGCTCCCGCTCCTGCCCGGCCTGTTCGACGTCTTCAGCCATCTGGTTGAAGGCGCGATAAACCTCGGTCATTTCGCTGGGCGTATCGCTGATCGGCAAACGTACGCTGCGCCCCTGCCCCAGCTGCCGAGCGGCAAACACCAACCGTTTTAACGGCTGGTTGAGCTGCCGCACGAAGATCCATGCCGACGCGGTGGACAGCAGACCAATGGCCAGGAACCAGCCCAAGACGTTCCAGATCTTCTGACCGCGCAACGGGTGCGGGTAAAGAGGCACTTTCAGCCAGCCATCCCCGAGGCTCGGTGCCCGTACCCACAGGGCGGGCGGCGCATGAACGCGCAGACGAACCTCGGTATCGGCACCCAGCTCGGCCTGCATCTGCCGCTGATAGATTTCGCTGTACGGCCAGTGCTGTTCACCCTCCGGCACACCGCCTCCGACGACACGAATCAGGCCGGCCGCTTCGGCAATCGCCTCACGGTCGTTTTCATTCGCCGCCCAATAGGCACGCAAGGTCAGGGCGACACCGTGGCTGTATTGCCTGTCGACCAGCACATCTTCGTTCATCAACAGGTAGACCAGCGTCAGCGCCTTGGAAAACAGCACGACGATGAGCACCAGCCAAAGGGTGCGGGAGAAAAAGCTTTGCGGAAACCAGAGCGGAGTCTTCATAACTGCAGCTATACACTTTGCAGGGCGAACCGGACTCGCCAGTGCGCGGATCACGGGACCATGGGGTACAAACGCAAAAACCAAAACGTCGATAACCTGTTCAGGCTATCGACGTAACGGACAAGGACTTCGGTGCTCTGCGCTTACAAGCGACCGGTCAACGACTCCCGGCTCCATCCGGAACGAACACGTAACCCACCCCCCAGACCGTCTGGATATAGCGCGGCTTGGAAGGATCCGGCTCGATCAGACGACGCAGACGGGAAATCTGTACGTCGATGGACCGCTCCAGGGCATCCCATTCCCGGCCACGGGCCAGGTTCATCAGCTTGTCGCGGGTCAACGGCTCGCGAGCGTGCATGACCAGTGCCTTGAGTACGGCAAACTCACCGGTGGTGAGCATATGTACCTCGTCACCGCGCTTGAGCTCCCGGGTGGCCAGGGACAGCACGTAGTCACCGAAGCTGACCGACTCGTCTTCACTGCCCGGAGCACCGGGAACCGGCGCGGCCTGACGACGCAGGACAGCCTTGACGCGGGCCATCAGTTCGTCCGGGTTGAAAGGCTTGGCCAGATAGTCGTCTGCGCCCAGCTCCAGCCCCTTGATACGGCTTTGCTCGTCGCCTTTGGCCGTGAGCATGATGATCGGAACCTGATTGTTCGCGGAGCGCAAGCGACGGCAGGCAGAGAGACCGTCTTCTCCGGGCAGCATCAAGTCCAGAACCACAAGGTTGAAGACCTCGCGGGACAGTAAACGGTCCATTTGTTCGACATTGGCCACCGCACGGGCACGATAGCCCTTGCTGGTGAAAAAACGTTCTAACAGGCTGCTCAACCCCGGATCGTCATCGACGATCAGGATTTTTTCGCCTTCAGCATTTTGTGCAGTGCTGCTCATCGGATGCTCCTTTGATCTCGGGGCGCATTATGGCGTAGCTGCGGTGATGCGCACCGTGTGCATTGTTAGCAGATTTTACTGGGGGCGACATGAATGCGTGATTCCGTTGCGCAAAACAGCTCGCGTTTGTCGGCCAATCCCCTAATCGGACTGCGCCGGGTATAATGCGCGGCCCTCAAAGTCAGGCAATGCCGGACTATGGCGGTTCGCCAGCCCTGATACAAGGCTGTCGAGCAAAGGTCAGGCAAGATCGTTTTTTGTACAGAATCCAGTTTTTTGCTCACAACTCCAGGTGGTCTTATGGACAGCATCAACAGCCGCATCGCCGAAGAACTGGGCGTGCGCCCTCAACAGGTCGCAGCGGCCGTAGCACTATTGGATGAAGGCTCGACCGTTCCCTTCATCTCGCGCTACCGCAAGGAAGTGACTGGCAGTCTTGATGACACGCAATTGCGCCATCTGGAAGAACGTCTGCGCTATCTGCGCGAACTCGACGAGCGTCGTGTCAGCATCCTTGCCAGCATCGAAGAGCAAGGCAAGCTGACCCCGGAGCTGGCCCGCGACATCAAGCTGGCCGACACTAAGACCCGCCTCGAAGACCTGTACCTCCCTTATAAACAGAAACGCCGCACCAAAGGCCAGATCGCACTCGAAGCGGGTCTGGGCGAGCTGGCGGACGGCCTGTTCAACGACCCGTCCCTGGCCCCGGAAGCCGAAGCAGCGCGCTTCGTCGATGCCGAAAAAGGCGTGGCCGACGTGAAAGCGGCACTGGAAGGTGCCAAGTACATCCTCATGGAGCGCTTCGCCGAAGACGCCACCCTGCTGGACAAGCTGCGTAACTTCCTCATGCAGGAAGCCGTGATCAGCGCCCGCGTGGTCCCCGGCAAGGAAGAGGAAGGCGCCAAGTTCCGCGATTACTTCGAGCACGACGAACCGCTCAAAAGCATGCCGTCCCACCGCGCCCTGGCGATTTTCCGTGGCCGCAACGAAGGCTTCCTCAGCTCGGCCCTGAAAGTCGGTGAAGAACTGCCCGGCACCACGCATCCCTGCGAACTGATGATCGGCGAGCGTTTCGGCGTGCATAACCAGAACCGTCCGGCCGACAAGTGGCTGGCCGAAGTCGTGCGCTGGACCTGGAAGGTCAAGCTCTACAGCCATCTGGAAACCGACCTGCTGGGCGAACTGCGCGACAGCGCGGAAACCGAAGCGATCAACGTTTTCGCCCATAACCTGCATGACCTGCTGCTGGCTGCACCGGCTGGCCAGCGCGCCACACTGGGCCTGGACCCGGGCCTGCGCACCGGTTGCAAGGTTGCGGTGGTCGATGCCACCGGCAAACTGCTCGACCACGCCACGGTCTATCCGCATGTGCCCAAGAACCAGTGGGACCAGACCATCGCTGTACTGGCCGCCCTCTGCGCCAAGCACTCGGTGGACCTGATCGCCATCGGCAACGGTACCGCCAGCCGCGAAACGGATAAGCTGGCCGCCGAGCTGATCAAGAAATATCCAGCCATGAAAATGACCAAGGTGATGGTCTCCGAAGCCGGGGCATCGGTGTATTCCGCCTCTGAACTGGCCGCCAAGGAGTTCCCGGACCTGGACGTTTCGATCCGGGGTGCCGTGTCCATTGCCCGTCGCCTGCAGGACCCGCTGGCCGAACTGGTGAAGATCGACCCGAAATCCATCGGTGTAGGCCAATACCAGCACGACGTCTCACAACTGAAACTGGCCCGTGGCCTGGATGCCGTGGTGGAAGACTGCGTGAACGCCGTGGGCGTGGACGTGAACACCGCTTCGGTAGCCTTGCTGGCCCGTATTTCCGGCCTGAACACCACACTGGCCCAGAACATCGTCGCTCACCGCGATGCGAACGGTGCATTCAAGACACGTGCTGCGCTGAAAAAGGTCAGCCGCCTGGGTGAAAAGACCTACGAACAGGCTGCCGGCTTCCTGCGCGTCATGAATGGCGAAAACCCGCTGGATTCATCCGCTGTCCACCCGGAAGCCTATCCGCTGGTGCAACGCATCGCGGCTGAAACCGATCGCGACATTCGCTCGCTGATCGGCGATGCCAGCTTCCTCAAGCGTCTGGACCCGAAGAAGTTCACCGACGAAACCTTCGGTCTGCCGACCGTGACCGACATTCTGCAAGAACTGGAAAAGCCGGGCCGCGACCCGCGTCCGGAGTTCAAGACCGCCGAGTTCCAGGAAGGCGTCGAGGACCTCAAGGACCTGCAACCGGGCATGATCCTCGAAGGCGTGGTCACCAACGTCACCAACTTCGGTGCCTTCGTCGATATCGGCGTGCATCAGGACGGTCTGGTGCATATCTCGGCGCTGTCCGAGAAATTCATCAAGGACCCGCGTGAAGCGGTCAAGGCCGGCGACGTGGTGAAGGTCAAGGTCATGGAAGTCGATATCCCGCGCAAACGCGTCGGTCTGTCGATGCGCATGAGCGATACGCCCGGCGAGAAAATCGACGGTGCCCGCGGCCCTCGTCCCGGCTCTGCACCACGCCAGCAGAGCAGCGCGCCCCGCAAGGAAACCGTGGCAGCGGCTCCGGCCAATAACGCCATGGCTTCGCTGTTCGCCAACGCCAAGCAGCTGAAGAAACGTTGATGGATATTCCCGAGGACCTGATCCACAGCGCTTATTTCAAGATGCTCGGGTGCGAGCTGCGGCGTCTGGATCAGGGCGTCGCTGAAGTCGCGCTGCCTCTGGAGGCGCATCTGCGCAACCGGGGCAACGTGATGCATGGCGGGGCGATCTTCAGTCTGGTCGACATCGGCATGGGGCTGGCCTGTTCCAGTTCCCACGGTTTCGATCAACGCAGCGTCACCATCGAGTGCAAGATCAACTACATGCGCGGCGTTTCCGAAGGTGAAGTGCTGTGCATCGCCAAGGTCCTGCATGCCGGGCGTCGCACGCTGGTCGTGGAGGCCGAAGTGGTTCAGGGCGACAAGCTCGTCGCCAAGGCGCAAGGCACCTTTGCGGTCATCTAGACTTTTATGAATGTGTGATGAAAGCAATCACTTGCTAGCTCTATAGAATCGATTTGGGGTAATTTCGACACCATTAGCGTGGTGTCGAACCCATTTTGGCAGTGCGACAAAGAGCCGTGATCGTGAGCAGGCGTTAAAGACCCCAACCAGGCGACAACGCCAGTTCCTTTCTTCACCCTTGTAGACCGTTCTGTCCACCCCCATATCGGGGCGACCGATGCGTGAAGGAATCCACCTTGAGCGAACTTCTCAACCGCCGCCTGGCTCTTCTTGGCGAGCGCAACAACCTCTCTCTGCTGGAGCAGTGCCTGCACGGTATCGAACGTGAATGCCTGCGCGTGACCGATCAGGCACAACTGGCACAGACGCCCCACCCGGCTTCTCTGGGATCAGCCCTGACCAACGGCATGATCACGACCGACTATTCCGAATCGCTGCTGGAGTTCATCACGCCAGCACTGGCTGACCCGGAACAGACCCTCGACAGCCTGGACAAGATCCACCGTTTTGCCTACAGCCAGTTGAACGACGAACTGCTGTGGAGCCCGTCCATGCCGTGCCCGCTGCCGGCAGAAGACGACATTCCGATTGCCTATTACGGCACCTCGAATATCGGCAAGCTCAAGTACGTCTATCGCAAGGGTCTGGCCCTGCGTTATGGCAAGACCATGCAATGCATTGCCGGGATTCATTACAACTTCTCGCTGCCCGAAGGCGTCTGGTCGCTGCTCAAGCAGACCGAGGACTTCGCCGGTGATGCCCGGGATTACCAGTCGCATTCCTACATCGCCCTGATCCGTAACTTCCGTCGCTACAGCTGGTTGCTGATGTACCTGTTCGGTGCTTCTCCCGCTCTGGACGCCGGTTTCCTGCGGGGCCGCGCGCACCAACTGGAGCATTTCGACGCCGATACCCTGTATCTGCCGTATGCCACCAGCCTGCGCATGAGCGATCTGGGCTATCAGAGCAAGGCGCAAGCCGACCTGACGCCGTGCTACAACAATCTGGTGAGCTACACCGACAGCCTGCGCAAGGCGGTGGCTACGCCCTACCCGCCGTATGTGGAAACCGGTACGCACGACCACAATGGCGAGTGGGTTCAGCTCAACACCAACGTGTTGCAGATCGAAAACGAGTACTACTCCAATATCCGGCCCAAGCGTGTGACCTATTCGGGCGAACGCCCGATCCAGGCATTGATGGCCCGTGGCGTGCAGTACGTCGAGGTCCGCTGTCTGGACATCAACCCCTTCCTGCCGACCGGTATCAGTCTGGAACAGGCCCGTTTCATCGACGCCTTCATTCTGTACTGCGCCCTTGAGGAAAGCCCGCAACTGGCCAGCCACGAGTGCGCCAACGCCGGCTCGAACTTCCTGTCCGTGGTCAAGGAAGGCCGCCGTCCTGGCCTGACTCTGCAACGCAACCATTCAGACATCGAGCTGAAAGCCTGGGCGACCGAATTGCTGGAGAAGATCGCACCATTGGCGCAGTTGATGGACAAGGCCAGCGGCAGCGACGAACACATCCGGTCACTCGCTGCGCAGCAGGCCAAGATCGATGACGCGTCCCTGACACCTTCGGCACAGGTCCTGGCCAGCATGCGGGATCACAAGGAAGGCTTCACCGCCTTCTCGCTCCGTCAAAGCCAGAAGCATGCCGATTACTTCCGCAACTACCCGTTGAGCAATGAAGATCAGGCTCATTTCGAGGAACTGGCGAAAGCGTCGATTGCAGAACAGGCAGAACTGGAGGCCACCGAGGAAGTCGTGGATTTCGACACGTTCGTGGGTGCGTATCAGGCGAGCATTCTATCGATCAGTAATTGATCAACAACAAGCCTTCACGAATGAATTCGCTCCTACACGTACGGTAGAAGCGAATTCATTCGCGATTAAAGCGCTTTCTCGAAAATCTTCGAGTTGCGCTGATAGTTATAAAGCGAAGCCCGCGCACTCGGCAGGCGGTCAACGCTGCTCGGCTCAAAACCGCGCTCGCGGAACCAGTGCGCGGTGCGGGTGGTGAGCACGAACAGGGTTTTCAGCCCCAACGCCCTGGCGCGACTCTCGATACGCTCCAGCAGCTCATCCCCGCGTCCGCCATGGCGATATTCCGGGTTGACCGCCAGACACGCCAGCTCACCGGCCTCGGAATCCGCAATCGGGTACAGCGCGGCACAGGCGATGATCAAACCTTCACGCTCGACCACGCTGAACTGCTGAATCTCGCGCTCCAGCACTTCCCGCGAACGGCGTACCAGAATGCCCTGCTCTTCCAATGGCGTGATCAGGTCCATCAGACCACCCACGTCTTCAATGGCCGCTTCACGCACCAGCTCGAACTGTTCCTGGGCAACCAGCGTACCGCCACCATCGCGGGTGAACAGTTCGTTCAGCAAGGCACCGTCTTCGGCATAGCTGACGATATGACTGCGGCCTACACCGCCACGGCAAGCTTCGGCGGCGGCATCCAGCAGCTCGGCCTGATAGTTGTTGCCCAGACGCAGCAGATGCGCCGGCACCTGCTGCGGGCGCAGCTCACGGACCAGACGGCCCTGCTCATCCAGCAGACCGGTCTCGGCACCGAACAACAGCAATTTGTCGGCACCCAGGTCGATGGCCGCGCGAGTGGCCACATCTTCGCAGGCAAGGTTGAAGATCTCGCCGGTCGGCGAATAGCCCAATGGCGACAGAAGCACGATGTGCCGCTCGTCCAGCAGGCGGTTGATACCCTTGCGGTCAACCCGGCGCACTTCGCCGGTGTGCTGGTAATCGACACCCTCAAGCACGCCGATAGGCCGTGCCGTCACGACATTGCCGCTGGTGACCCGCAACCGCGAGCCCTGCATCGGCGATGCGGCCATGTCCATGGACAGGCGCGCCTCGATGGAAATACGCAGTTGCCCCACGGCATCGATCACGCACTCCAGCGTTTCGGCATCGGTGATGCGCAGGTCGCGATAGTAGCGAGGCGTCAGGCCGCGCTGGGCCAGGCGGCTTTCAATCTGTGGCCGGGAACCGTGAACCAGCACCAGTCGCACACCCAGGCTGTGCAGCAGCACCAGGTCGTGGACGATATTGCCGAAATTGGGGTGCGCAACACCGTCGCCGGGCAGCATGACGACAAAGGTGCAGTCGCGGTGGGCATTGATGTAAGGAGACGCGTGACGAAGCCAGTTAACGTAATCGGGCATAACCGCAAGAGCCTGTAAAAAGATGGACGAAAGACAGAAACACGCACAACGGTGTGGTGGTTATCGTCGGAACAGGCTTGGCAACACGCGCAATCTCCTTCTTTATCAGGTTCTGTCTGGCCCGTTTTATTGAGGGCTCAGGCAATAATGTTCGATCAGCTGACGTAACAGACGCACTGTAGGCTCCAGGCGTGACATTTCAAGGTATTCGCCCGGCTGATGTGCACACGCGATGTCACCTGGGCCCAAAACCAGTGTTTCGCAGCCAAGACGCTGAAGATAAGGCGCTTCAGTGCCAAATGCTACTGCCGCTGCCGTATGACCGGTAAGACGCTCGGCCACCCGCACCAGTTCCGCATCCGCAGGTTGCTCGAAAGGGGCGCACTCCTGAAACAACGGGGCGTAGTCGATCTGCACCTGATGCGCCTCGGCCAGCGGCTGAAGCTTTTGCCGAATGGCCGCACGCAGGACCTCCGGGTCCATGCCCGGCAGCGGGCGCAGGTCGAACTCCAGCGAGCATTGCCCACAGATCCGGTTCGGGTTGTCGCCACCATGGATGCAGCCAAAATTCATCGTCGGCTGCGGCACGCTGAACTGCGGGTTGCGGTATTCGAGCTGCCATTGCTGGCGCAGCCCCTTGAGTGCGCCGATCGCATCATGCATGGCCTCCAGCGCGCTGTGCCCCAGGCTGGGATCGGATGAGTGCCCGCTGCGCCCCAGAATGTCGATCCGCTCCATCATCACGCCCTTGTGCAGGCGAATCGGCTTGAGGCCGGTCGGCTCGCCAATCACGGCAGCACGTCCCAGCGGACGACCGGCCTCGGCCAGGGCGCGCGCACCGGCCATCGAGCTTTCCTCGTCGCAGGTGGCGAGAATCAGCAGCGGCTGCTTGAAGGGTTGATCGAGCACGCCTCGCACGGCCTCGATAACAAGCGCGAAAAAACCTTTCATGTCACAACTGCCCAGGCCAACCCAGCGGCCATCGACCTCGGTCAGTTTCAGGGGATCGGTTTTCCACAGCGCTTCATCGAACGGCACGGTGTCACTGTGACCGGCCAGAACCAGGCCGCCGGGGCCTGAACCATATGTCGCCAGAAGGTTGAACTTGCCCGGTGAGACCTGCTGAATCTCACAGGCGAACCCCAGGTCGCCCAGCCAGCCCGCCAGCAGATCGATCACGGCGCGGTTGGATTGATCCAGAGAAGGCTGGGTGCAACTCACCGAAGGCGCGGCAATCAACGCGGCGAACTGATCTTTCATGGACGGCAAGGGCATGGGCGCTTCCTGTAATCGGGACGAAACACGGACCATCATAGGGCTATAGCGCCTCGGGAATAAACCGTTACAGGCCATGTCCTGTACACTGCCGCCCTCAGCAACCGTGATTCATGGGTTGCGCCCCGTTATCAGTATCAGCGTTTGGACTCTCCGGCCATGCAAAAAGAAACCGAAATCAAACTCCGCGTCAGCCGCGAGACCCTCGCCGCCCTGCGCGAGCACCCGTTGCTGAAGAAACGCAACAAAAGTGGCTGGGAGCGTATCGAGCTGTCTAACCAGTATTTCGATACCCCCGAACGCGATCTGGCCAAGGCCAAGGTGGCCCTGCGCATTCGTCGCGATGGCGACCGCCTCATCCAGACGTTGAAGACTCGCGGGCAAAGCGTGGCCGGCCTGTCCGAGCGCAACGAGTTCAACTGGGACCTGCCAAAGGCCAAACTGGACCTGAAAAAGCTCGAAGGCGACTGCTGGCCCGAGCAACTGGCCGACCTGGACAAGAAAACCATCAAGCCGCTGTTCAGCACCGATTTCACCCGTGAGAAGGCCGAAATTGCCTGGGGTCGCGGCAAGACCAAGGTCGTGATCGAAGCCGCACTGGACCTGGGTCATGTAGTGGCCGGCAAACAGAAAGAAGAAATCTGCGAGCTGGAACTGGAATTGCGTGAGGGCGAGTCCGCTGCATTGCTGGAGCTGGCCGCCGAACTGGCCGCTACCCTGCCTCTGATGCCATGCGACATCAGCAAGGCGGAGCGCGGCTATCGCCTGTTCGATGCCAACAGCTACTCCCTGAGCCTGCCTGCGCCGCAACTGAACGCCGAAACGCCACTGGACGACGCCTACTCGGCGCTCGCCTGGCATTTGCTGGCCAGCAGCCAGCGTCTGGCCGAGCAATACCGCTTCAACGGCCACTGGCGCCTGCTGCAAGAGTGGGTCGAACTGCTGGCCGAACTGCGCGCACTGACCAGCAGCCTGGGTCAGGCCGCACCTCGCGCTTCGACAGCCCAACTGCGTACCTCTCTGGACGCCCTGCTGGAAGACTGGCGTCCGCTGGTTCAGGCGGGTCAGGAGGACGAGGACGTGCGCAACGCGGCCCACGAGCAATTCCTCGAAGAGCTTCAGGACACCCGTTGGGGCGAGTTCTCGCTGAACACCTCGCGCTGGCTGCTGGACCGCAGCTGGACAGCCGAACGCAGCAATCGCGGCAATCGCCAGGGTGCGGCGCTGCTGGCAAGCTGGTTGCCACGCCTGCTAGCTGACGAAGCCACCGCCCTGCAACTGGGTCGCTATCAGCAACAACCCGAAGACCTGGCCGAACAACTGCCTCGTATCGAACGCATCCAGGCCTGGCTGCACCGGGCACGCGGCACTCTGGAGCTACCGGAGCCGGATCGTCTGTATGGCGAGTTGAACAAGCTGGAGCAACTGGCCAATCAGGACATCAGCGATGAAGTTCTCGAAGCCCGTGCCCATCAGGCGCTGACCGTTTCCCAGAGCCGCGCCTGGAAACTTCTGTTGCGTATGTGACCGTTGTTCGCGACTGAATTCGCTCCCACGGCATTCGCAGGAGCGACTTCAGTCGCGAAGAGACACTACTTCACAATCGGCAGGCTGGTCGTGGATTTGATCTCGGATAACGCCACGGTCGAATTCACTTCCTGAATCCCCGGCACCAGCGACAGCTTCTCGAAGAAGAACCGCTCATACGCTTCGATATCCGGCGTCACGATACGCAGCAGAAAGTCCACCGACCCCATCAACACGTAACACTCCAAGACTTCCGGAAAGCCACGAATCGAATCGGTGAACTCGGTGAAGTTGGAACGCCCGTGGGCGTTGAGTTTGACCTCGGCGAATATCTGGGTGTTGAGGCCGATTTTCTTGCGGTCCAGCAAGGTCACCTGACGCCGTATCACGCCTTCATCTTTCAATCGTTGGATACGCCGCCAACAGGGTGATTGCGACAACCCCACCTGCTCGGCAACTTGCGCACTGGAAAGCGAAGCATCTTCCTGAAGCAGCGCCAGAATCTTTCGATCATAAGCATCCAGCTCAATCGACATAAACAATCCTTATTTAATTTAATTACCGCATTAACAAGTCTAAAAAATTCAAAACCTACTCATCATAGACCAGAAAATTCTGTTTCAACGTGCAAAAATGCCCTCCCATCAATACAGGAGAGACCTGCATGCCCACTCTTGAAGCCGTTGCAGCACCGCAAGGACGCCCGGATACATGGTCTCCCATTAATGTTTCATGCTGCGCGCGCTATCAGGTGCTGGCAGAAGCCGAGCCCGCCTTGTTGTGCCAGGTTCTGAACCTGTTCGCGATGCAATACCTGACGCCACGCCATGTCAGTGTCGAACGACAGGACCAGATGCTGAGCATTGAGGTCGAGGTCGACGGGCTGAGCTGGCACCGTGCACAGGTCATTGGTGAAAAAATGCGCAATCTGATCGACGTCTGCTCGGTCGAGGTCGACCCCATCCATGCCGCAGACACCGTACATCAGCCCGTGGCACTGGCCGCCAGCTGAATTGTCTGGCAAAGATTCGCAATTCCCGGTCGCATAGAGGGCTCAACACTGGCACGCTTGGAGACTACTCTGCTCATCGTCCGATGATGAATTGTCTCAAGGAGCCCGCATGGCAGTCCTCGCCCCATCGTCACAGGATCGCTGGCTCGATCTGAACGATCTGTTACGCGATCTGGTCGCTCAAGGTTTCCTCGCCCAGAGCGATGCAGAAACCGCCCTCACTCAACGCCGCAGCGCAGCGAACATCCAACTCCATCCGCTGGAGTTCCTGGCCTCTCTGCAGTTCGACGACCTCAAGCGTACCGGCAAGAAGCTCGACCTGGAAACCCTGACCAGTTGGCTCGCCCAGCAATGCGATCAGCCGTACATGCGCATCGATCCGTTGAAGATCAATGTGGCCGCCGTGACACCACTGATGTCTTACGCCTTTGCCCAACGCCACAAGATCCTTGCCGTGGCGGTCGATCGCGAAACCGTCACCATCGCCAGTGCCCAGCCTTATGTCTGCGCCTGGGAGGCCGACCTGGCCCATGTGCTGAAGCTGTCGATCAAGCGTGTGGTGGCCAACCCGGTCGATATCCAGCGCATGACAGTGGAATTCTTCAGGCTGGCGAAATCCGTGAGCGGAGCCAGCTCCACCGATCAGAAAATGAGCAACATGGGCAACTTCGAGCAGTTGCTCAAGCTCGGGGCCAGCGATCAGGAACCGGATGCCAACGACGCTCACATCGTCAATATCGTCGACTGGCTGTTTCAGTACGCCTTCCAGCAACGTGCCAGCGATATCCATATCGAGCCGCGCCGGGAACAGGGCACTGTCCGCTTCCGCATCGACGGCGTGCTGCATAACGTTTATCAATTCCCGTCACAGGTCACCATGGCCGTGGTCAGCCGCCTGAAGAGCCTTGGACGGATGAACGTCGCCGAAAAACGCAAACCACAGGACGGACGGGTCAAGACCACCACTCCCGGCGGGGGTGAAGTGGAATTGCGCCTCTCGACCCTGCCCACCGCGTTTGGCGAAAAGATGGTGATGCGGATTTTCGACCCCGAGGTGCTGCTCAAGGAATTCGACCAACTGGGCTTTTCCAGCGATGACCTGCGCCGCTGGCAAGGCATGACCACCCAGCCCAACGGCATCATTCTGGTCACCGGCCCGACCGGTTCGGGCAAGACCACGACGCTCTACACCACGCTCAAGAAGCTGGCGACCTCCGAGGTCAACCTGTGCACCATTGAAGACCCCATTGAAATGGTCGAACCGGCCTTCAACCAGATGCAGGTTCAACACAATATCGACCTGACGTTCGCCAGCGGCGTGCGGGCCTTGATGCGACAGGACCCCGATATCATCATGATCGGCGAGATTCGCGACCTGGAAACCGCAGAAATGGCCATTCAGGCTGCCTTGACCGGCCACCTGGTGCTATCGACCCTGCACACCAACGATGCGCCCAGCGCCATCAGTCGGATGCTGGAACTCGGGGTTCCCCATTACCTGCTCAAGGCCACGATTCTTGGCGTCATGGCACAGCGACTGGTCCGTACCCTGTGCCCGCATTGCAAGGCCCCGATCAACCTGAACGAGACCGACTGGCAGACCCTGACACGCCCCTGGCAAGCACCGGTGCCTGCTGGCGCGCACCAGGCCGTGGGCTGCGTGGAGTGCCGTGAAACAGGTTACCGTGGACGAGCAGGTGTCTACGAGATCATGCTTATGTCCGACAGTGTGAAAGCCTTGATCAGCGCCGACCTGGACCTGACTGCCATGCGCCGCCAGGCCTTCAAGGAAGGCATGCGCAGCCTGCGTCTGTCAGGCGCCCAAAAAGTCTCGGCAGGGCTGACGACACTGGAAGAAGTGCTGCGGGTCACGCCACAAAGCGAGCAGCGCTGAAGAACACCTCAACATGCCGGTATTCACCCAAATAAGCGGCATTTGACTCAACATTCGTAAAAGACAGGGAAAGGTTATGCAAATCGGCAGTGTGGTTCTGTTATTCGTCGGTCTGGCGGTCGCAATTTTGTTCATGGGCTTCAAGGTGGTACCGCAAGGCTATCAATGGACCGTAGAGCGCTTTGGACGTTATACGACCACGCTCAAGCCGGGCCTGAATATCATCATGCCCGTCATGGATCGCATCGGGCACAAGATCAATGTCATGGAAAGCGTGCTGGATATCCCTCCCCAGGAGGTCATTACTTCCGACAACGCCACCGTGCAGATCGATGCCGTGTGCTTCTTTCAGGTGGTCAACACCGCCCAGGCTGCCTACGAGGTCAACAACCTCGAACATGCCATCCGCAATCTGCTGCAAACCAATATCCGTACCGTGCTCGGCTCCATGGAGCTGGATGCCATGCTCAGCCAGCGCGACAACATCAACGAGCGCCTGCTGCGCACGGTCGATGAAGCGACCGCGCCGTGGGGCATCAAGATCACGCGTATTGAAATCAAGGACATCAGCCCTCCGGCCGACTTGATGGCCGCCATGTCCGGCCAGATGAAAGCCGAACGGATCAAGCGGGCGCAAATCCTCGAAGCCGAAGGTTTGCGAGCTGCCGCCATTCTCACGGCTGAAGGCAAGAAACAGGCACAGATCCTGGAGGCCGAGGGTGGTCGTCAGGCCGCTTTCCTTGAATCCGAAGCACGGGAGCGTCAGGCCGAAGCAGAAGCCCGGGCCACCCAGGTGGTGTCCGAAGCGATTGCCAGCGGCAACGTCCAGGCCATCAACTACTTTGTCGCGCAGAAGTACGTCGACGCCCTCGGCAAACTGGCATCCGCCAATAACAGCAAAGTGATCCTGATGCCGCTGGAGGCCAGCCAGGTGATCGGCGCGGTGGGCGGTATCGGAGAAATCGTCAAATCCACTTTCAACCAGAAATCCTGAGGTTCTGACGATGAATTTTCTGCACAACCTGTCAGCCTGGGACTGGCTCGGGCTGGGCACGGTGCTGCTGATCTTCGAGGTGTTCGGTGCCGGCGGCTATCTGCTGTGGATCGGCATGGCGGCGGCAGCCGTCGGCGTGCTGACGTTCTTCATACCCGAAATGCCGTGGACTCTTCAGTTCCTGCTTTTTGCCCTGCTGGCCGTGTTGACGGCCGTGTACTGGTGGCATCGGCAACGCAGCATGACGCGGCCCTCGGATCAACCGGGCCTGAACATGCGCGGTCAGGAACTGATCGGCCGCACCTTTACGGTCCAGACCGCGATTGTCGATGGACGGGGCAAGATCAAGGCCGGAGACAGTGTCTGGATCGCGGCAGGCCCGGACTCGCCCGTCGGCAGTCTGGTGCGTGTCGTGGGCCAGGAAGGCGTGATCCTGAAAGTCGAAGCGGTCACGGATTGAAACCCTGGCCCCGAACGCAATTGAACTACCGCCGTACTCCGACAATCAAACCCAGCAGAACAACCACAGTCGGAGTACTTCACCATGCGTCTCAAACTTGCTGTCATCACATGTGCCTTACTGTCACTTCCGGTCGGTTCAGCGATGGCCGACGGTTTCTGGCGTAACGTGATCTCTTCCGGTGCAACCACCGGTTCGACCTACCTGACCTTCAAGGATCACAAGTTGATTGTGGCCGCACAGGATGACGCAGGCAGTTTCGTCGCCAGCGATGGCGGCATTCGCGGCCCCTTCCTGGAAGCGGCCATCCAGCAGGTCCGCAAGGACAATCCAGGTCTGAATGCAACGGACATGGAGCTGGCCAATGCAATCCTGGCCAAGAACCTGGTTGCCGAAAACCAGTAATCGACGCCCATGAAAAAGCGCCTGCACATCGCTGTGCAGGCGCTTTTTTGTTGCCCTACGGTTTAGTTAAACAGTACGGCCGTCTTTTGCAGGGTCACCCACACACCCCACGCCAGAGGAATACCGACAGCCAGCCAGGCGGCAATGACGAACGGCTTGCTGCCTTCGGAGGCTTTCCATTCCAGCGAAGTGGTTGCAGCAGCACCCTTGTCATGACCGATGGCTTGCTCGGCAGCCAGTTCTTCTTCAGTCATGAAGTACTTGTCGGCAACCGGACGAATCAGCAGGTTGCAGATGAAGCCCAGGACCAGCAGACCAGCCAGGATGTACAGGGTGATGTCGTACGCTGCAGCACGGGCAACGCCGTGGCTGAGCTGATATTCACGCAGGTAGTTGACCAGAACCGGACCCAGTACACCGGCCGCGGCCCATGCGGTCAGCAGACGACCGTGAATGGCACCGACCATTTGAGTACCGAACAGGTCGGCCAGGTAGGCCGGAACGGTTGCGAAACCGCCGCCGTACATCGACAGCACGACGCAGAAGGCCGCGACGAACAGCGCAACGCTGCCAATGTGGCTCAGGGTCGGGACCGACGCATACAACAGGAAGCCCAGCGCAAAGAACACGAAGTAGGTCGCTTTACGACCGATGTAGTCGGAGCACGAAGCCCAGAAGAAACGACCACCGATGTTGAACAGGCTCAACAGACCGGTAAAGCCTGCCGCAATGGCTGCGATGGCTTTGAGCTGGTCGGCGCTGAGCTGGCTGAACGTCAGGTCGTTGCCCAGCAGTTTACCGGCGAACACTTCCTGCAGCAGTGGCGACGCCATGCCCAGGATACCGATACCCGCCGAAACGTTCAGGCACAGCACCAGCCATACCAGACGGAATTGCGGCGTTTTCCAGGCCACACTCACGTGTACGTGACGGTTGGTGATCATTGCATTGCTGGCTTTCTTGGCAGGAGCCGTCCAGCCTTCAGGCTTCCAGCCTGTCGGTGGAACGCGGTAGCCCAGAGCACCGCCGATCATGAAGATGAAGTAGATCACCGCCATCACCACGAAGCTCTGCCATACGCCAACGCTTTCAGCGGAGGCAAAGTAGCCCATCAGAGCCGTGGCCAGAGGTGCACCGACCATCGCACCACCGCCGAAGCCCATGATCGCCATGCCGGTCGCCATGCCGCGCTTGTCCGGGAACCACTTGATCAGGGTCGAAACGGGGGAGATATAACCCAGTCCCAGGCCGATACCCCCAATCACACCGGAACCAAGCCACATCAGCCAGATCTGGTGGGTATAGATACCGAGCGCGGAAATCAGCAGACCACCGCACCAGCACAGAGCCGAAACCACACCGGCCTTGCGCGGGCCAGCGTGTTCAAGCCAGCCACCCCAGATGGCAGCCGAGCAACCCAGGAAGATGAAGAACAGGGTGTAGATCCAGCCCAGCATGGAGATTTGCCAGTCACAGGTCGACGAGAAGACCTGTGCGAAGAAACCCATGTCAGGTGTACAGGCTACGGGAGCCGAGATGCCGATGGCTTTGGACAGCGGCAACCAGAAGACCGAGAAGCCGTAAGCCATGCCGATGCAGAGATGGATGGCCAACGCTGCTGGCGGAACCAGCCAACGGTTGAAACCGGGCTTGGCGATGATGCGTTCCTTTGACAAGAACGCGGGCTGAGCGGTGGAGCCGCCCAAGGCCGTGCTTGTGCTCATTGTTATTACCCCCAAATGTGTAATGCTCGCAGGACTTTTCGCTGGCCCCACCCACAATCTCCATGCCCGAACGGCCCTGATTGTTTTATTGGTGAAACTTCCAAGGGCGTGGCAAAAAGCCGCACCCTGCCAGCGATGGCGAGAGACTACCACTTACTAGAGGCTGTAAGTATCGTGTTACATCATTTAATTACTTATCCAATCCATGCCATCTATGAAGCAATAGATACAATCAATTGTGTGCCGAGGTAAAGAATGCCGGTCTTAGTTGGGATTATTAATTCCCCCACTTATCAGGATCAGGAAGATCTTCAAAAGATATATCGCGATGCACCGCAGGCGCTGTTCTCACCGTTCATCGACGCACCGCAATTAATAAAAACAATGGAAGAAGAAGGAACATTGCTGGCCGCCCGTTTCAATGACCGGCTTCTGGGAGCGGCACGACTGGATCGAACCGCCCGGACCTGGCACTTGTCACATCTTTGCGTGCGCGCCCTCACTCGTCGACGAGGGGTGGCCGAACGCCTTGTGACTGATGCGCGGAAATCGGCCATGGAAGCAGGTTGCGAACTACGCTTGCAGACAGCCGCCGCGCTTCCCGAAGTCCTGGCCCTGGCGGCCAAGCTCAACGTGCCGCTGGACGTCACAGACACCTGAAAACTCCGGCAACAGGCACCGAGGGCATCCAAAGCCCGGTACACGCCTGAGAACGGTATACTCGTGGGCTATTTTTTGAACGATCGATAACAAGGACTCGCCCATGAAAGCGTTCGGCAAAATCCTGGGGCTGTTTATTCTCGGGTTGCTGCTGATCATCGTGGCTCTCGGCTTCGCCTTGACCCATCTGTTTGATCCCAACGACTACAAAGACGAGATTCGACAACTGGCACGCGACAAGGCCAATGTGGAACTGACGCTCAATGGCGATATCGGCTGGAGCCTGTTCCCCTGGCTGGGTCTGGAGCTGCATGACGCCAGCGTCGCCAACCTGAATGCCCCCACGACACCCTTTGCCGACCTGCAGATGCTGGGGCTTTCGGTTCGGGTCCTGCCGCTGTTGCGCCGCGAAGTCCAGATGAGCGACATACGGGTAGAAGGCCTGAACCTGCGCCTCAACCGTGACGAAAACGGGCATGGCAACTGGGAGGACATCGGTAAGCCCGCAACCGCGGCGGCCCCGGAACAACCGTCCTCCGCGTCCCCGGCGGAAGCAGAAAAGCCGGCCAAACCCTCCAGGCCCATCAAGCTGGATATCGACAGCCTGACCGTCAACAACGCCCGTGTTGAGTACAGCGACGCTCGCAAAGGCCGGACCTTTACCGCCGAAAGCATCCAGTTGAGCACCGGCCCGGTGCGTGAAGCCTCCGACATTGCAATCAAGCTGACCGCCTTCCTGAGCACCAACCAGCCGGTTGTACGGGTCCGCACCGAACTGGTCGGCGACCTGCGTCTGGATCGCGCACTCAAGCGCTATCAGTTCGAGGACATGCGCCTGTCAGGCGATGCCGCTGGTGAACCGTTACAGGGCAAGGTCGTGACCTTCGCCGCTCAGGGCCAGCTTCTGGTGGACCTGGCCGCCAATATCGCGGAATGGAACAGCCTGAAGATTTCCGCCAACCAGTTGCGAGCCCTGGGTGAACTACGGGCCCGTGATCTGGACAAGACACCCCAGATCAGCGGCGGCCTGTCCATCGCGCAGTTCGATATGCGCAGCTTCTTCGACAATATCGGCCAGCCATTGCCCCCCATGGCCGAAGGCGCGCTGAGCAAGGTCGAAATGGTCACCCGCCTGAGCGGCACGCCCACCAGCCTGGCACTCGAAGACGTCAACCTGAAACTCGACGACAGCACCTTTACCGGCCGCATCGCCGTTGACGACTTCGCCAGGCAGGCCCTGCGTCTTCAGCTCAAGGCCGACACATTCAATGCCGACCGCTATCGCCCGGCTGAAAGCGAAGAAAGCAAAAGCGCCAAGGCCGCCCGCAAATCCGAAGTCCAGAGCGGTGAAGCCGCTGCGGCCTCCGGCACGACGCCCCTGCCTGACCAGCCGACCAAAGCGGCCTGGAGCACCACCAAGCTGTTACCTCTTGAGCGCTTGCGTACCCTCGATGTCGAAGCCGACCTGAGCTTCGGCAAGCTGGTGATCGACAAGTTGCCTATCGACAATGCCGCCCTCAAGACACAGGCATTGAACGGCGTCATCAAAGTCGACAGTCTGCGTGGCGACCTCTACAACGGTAATTTCGAGCTCAAGGGCAACCTCGACGCACGTCCCGATGTGCCGTTGGCCAGCGTACAGGCCAAAGTCGCCCGGGTTCCTGTCGAACGCGTTCTGGAAAGCCAGGGCCAGACACCGCCCGTCAGAGGCCTGCTGACGCTCAATAGCGACCTGACCGGCAAGGGCAACAGTGAAAAAGCCATCGTCGACAGCCTTAACGGCACGGCCGGCTTTGTGCTCAACAACGGTGTCCTGGTCAACGCCAACCTTGAACAGCAACTGTGCCAGGGCATCTCGACCCTCAACCGCAAGACGCTCTCCGGCGAGCCTCGCGGCAAGGACACGCCGTTCCAGCAACTCAATGGCAACCTGACATTCCGTAACGGTGTGGCCAGTAACCCGGACCTCAAGGCGCGTATCCCGGGCCTGACCGTCAACGGCAATGGCGATGTCGATCTCCGTGTACTGGGCATGAACTATCGCCTGGGCATCATCATTGAAGGCGACAAGAGCGACATGCCGGACCCGGCCTGTGAGGTCAACCCGCGTTATGTGGGGATCGAATGGCCGGTCCAGTGCCGTGGCCCGCTGGAGCTGGGTGCCAAGGCCTGTCGTCTCGACAAGGAAGGCATCGGCCAGATCGCGGCAAAACTGGCAGGCGAACGCCTCAATGAAAAGCTCAACGAAAAACTGGATGAAAAGCTCGGCGACAAAGTCAGCCCTGAACTCAAGGACGCCCTCAAGAACCTGTTCAAACGATGAGAACTGACTCCGTCATGCAACCCGAGCAATTTTCCAGCGCCGTATTGAGCTGGTACGACAGCCATGGCCGGCACGACCTACCATGGCAGCAAGGCATCACCCCTTACCGCGTCTGGGTATCGGAAATCATGCTGCAACAGACGCAGGTCAGCACCGTGCTGAACTACTTCGACCGCTTCATGGAGGCATTGCCCACCGTGCAGGCCCTGGCGGAAGCGCCGGAAGACGAAGTGCTGCACCTGTGGACCGGGCTGGGCTACTACACCCGCGCCCGCAATCTGCAAAAAGCCGCCAGAATCGTCGTGGCAGAACACGGCGGTGAGTTCCCCCACGATGTGGAACAGCTCACGCAGTTGCCCGGTATCGGCCTGTCGACCGCAGGCGCGATTGCCAGCCTGAGCATGGGTATACGGGCCCCGATCCTCGACGGCAACGTCAAGCGCGTCCTGGCACGTTTCACCGCCCAGGAAGGCTACCCCGGTGAACCCAGGGTCGCGAAGCAGCTATGGGCCACTGCCGAGCGCTTCACACCGCACGCCCGCGTGAACAACTACACCCAGGCGATGATGGACCTGGGTGCCACGCTCTGTACCCGTAGCAAGCCCAGTTGCCTGCTCTGCCCGCTGGAACGTGGTTGCGAAGCGCACATGCTCGGCCTGGAAACCCGCTACCCGGTACCCAAGCCACGCAAGACCGTTCCACAAAAACGTACGCTGATGCCGATGCTCGCCAACCGCGACGGTGCCATCCTGCTTTACCGCCGTCCTTCCAGCGGCCTGTGGGGCGGCCTGTGGAGCCTGCCGGAACTGGATGACTTCGATGACCTTCAGGATCTGGCGCAGCAGCATTCGCTGGAGCTGGGCAAACATCATGAGCTACCGGAACTGGTCCACACCTTCAGCCACTTTCAACTGAGCATCGAACCCTGGCTGGTGCAGGTTCAGGAGTCTGTCCATCACGTGGCCGAAGCCGACTGGCTCTGGTATAACCTCGCCACCCCGCCGCGCCTGGGCCTTGCCGCCCCGGTGAAAAAGCTGCTCAAACGTGCAGCCGATGTATTGAATGCAGGAGAGCTGTCATGACCCGCACTGTAATGTGCCGCAAATACAAAGAAGAACTGCCCGGCCTGGAACGCGCACCCTACCCGGGCGCCAAAGGCGAAGACATTTTCAACCACGTCTCGCAGAAAGCCTGGGCCGACTGGCAGAAGCACCAGACCCTGCTCATCAACGAACGTCGCCTGAACATGATGAACGCCGAAGACCGGAAATTCCTCCAGACCGAGATGGACAAGTTCCTCTCCGGCGAGGAATACGCCAAGGCCGAAGGCTACGTTCCCCCCGAGAAATAAAGCGTTTCCAGCAGTGAAGGTCGTAAGCGTCGGTAATAATTCAAATTTTTTTCAACATGGCGCTTGACGACCTCCTGAAAAACACGTCTAATGCGCCCCGTTGCCCAGATAGCTCAGTCGGTAGAGCAGGGGATTGAAAATCCCCGTGTCGGCGGTTCGATTCCGTCTCTGGGCACCACTAATACCGAAACCCCTGATTCCGAAAGGTCTCAGGGGTTTTTCATTTGGGCCGTATGTTCATTGGCAAGATCGGCCGGGCACTCTAGATCATTCAGCCCTGCCCCAGGCGAATATCCCGCTCTTGTGCTCGCATGCAAGACCAAGAGCGAGATGAGTACGGCGCTACACTACGCGCCTCGTGACAGCCTTTAACGCTTCATCCATGAGCCAACCTTGCGCAGCGGCGCGGTGACTCTCCACGATGTTGAGTTGTTCATTGCCTGAAACCGGCTTTTATAACGCTCCAGCTCCTCTATCCGCTTATTGGAAGCGGCAATCTCACCAAGCAATGCCTCGATGCGCTTATCAGAGGCAGCCATCTTGTCCAGCAGTTCTTCTGTACGCCTTTCAGCGGTTGCACTCTCATCAAGTCGTTCTTGCGCCAAAAGCGTCTGTCTGGCCAATTCATCGTTGAGGGGATGCACGCTACTCTCGCCTTGAGAAATCTTCTTTTCTTTCAAATCGATCAGGCGATCAAGCAAACGCTTGTCGTACGCTTGCAACAATGAATCAGTGAATAAATAGTCAAGCTTGTTGATGGCCCTGATCTGCGCCAAGGTCTCTTCCTTGAGCTCAGGCGCCGCACTGCCGTTGGTGATGTGCTGCATGTCCTGCTTGACGGATATGTCCAGATCGGCAAGCAGCCCGCACACCTGCATGAATTCCCCCAATGCAGGAAACTGACCTATCCAGATAAATAACTGGCGTACCTCCTGAGCCAGACCCAGGGCGGAAACCTCATCGAAGGTTTCCCAACCGTACCGAGACTTAACAAAGTGTGAGAAGTAAGACAGGTAATAATTCTGATGATGACGCGCAAATCCCAATACCAGTGCATCAGGGTCGACGTCCGCCGCAATCATCTCGTGGAACAGCACTTCACCGTATTGCTCACGTTGAACCACGTAATCTTCCGAGGGCGCTTCCCCCGCATCAATCTTCGCCTGCTCCTCGCGGATGAAACGACGCATGTAGAACGCTTCAGATACCAGACGACTCGCTGGATCGCGAATTAAGGTCACACGCTGTAACTGATCTGAATCGAGCAAGTAAGGCACATGCTGATAGGTGTGGTGATGGTAAATGACATCCTCATTGAAGCAGAGGCCTGTTTGCTTCAGAAAATCATGGAAATACTGGACCGCCTCCTCTGGAGCGAACGGGTGCCCTGTTATTTCCCTGGATTGGTGGTAAAGGTCAGCAATGGTCTTGTTTTGCCTCGCAGCAACACCTGCCAGGCTATGCCAAACCGTTGATCCCCCAGTCCTGGGAATGTGAAAAAACATCAATGCCATGGGGACTCCGGTGGATAAAAAACGCAATATGCGAAGATGATTTTACGCCTACACCTACAATTTCTGCAGCCCAGCCAAAAACGGGCGACGGTAACAGGGTGCTTCAAGCAAGACATGAGCCACAAAGTTAACAACCAAAGTTCAATACGGCCTTCTCAAATCCCCATCCAATACAGCAACACCGCCAGCGTCACCAGCGAGCAGATCGTGGACAGCAGAATGCTGCGTGACACGACACCCGCCTCCCGCTCGTAATATTCAGCCAGCATGAAAGGCCCCGTTCCGGTGGGCAGTGCGCTCAACAATACGGCTGCCTGCGCCCATAGCGTCGGCAGGTTGAAGACCTTGAATGCCAGATACCCCGTCAGCAGCGGCTGGCCGATGAGTTTGATCGCAACCAGAGGCCATGCTCCGCTCTGGCGACCCTGCTGTTTTTGCGCCAGAAACAACCCGAGAGAAATCAGCGCACAGGGCGTGGTCGCAGAAGCCAGCATGTCGAGAAAATGCATGACCGGCTCGCTCAGCCCCAATCCGGTCATGGCCCATCCTGCGCCGAGGATGGGAGAAACCACCAAGGGGTTTCTGGACAGCGCACGCAGTACAGTCAACACCGCACGCCCTAATTGCTTTTCCTCTTGCAGACCGATCTCGATGCATACCACGGAAACAGCAAACAGCACGCACACCACAATCAGCGAGGAAATCAACGCTGGCTCAAGACCCGGCTGGCCGAACACCAGCAGGCACAGAGGAATCCCGATATAGCCCGTGTTGGCATAGGCAGCACTCAGCCCGTCGATACTGGCCTCCACCAGGGTATGGCGCTGCCTCAAGCGCCATATCAGGGTCGAGAAGAACACCAGCAGGCAGCCCGCACTGAATGCAAGCACAAAACCCGGCTGCCAGATCTGCTCCCAGCTTGACGTCGCCGTGACTTTGAACAGCAGGGCCGGCAGGCACAGCCACACCACCATGCGGTTGATTTCAGAAGCCGCCTTGTCGCCCAGCCGGTTTGTCTTGCGACAGATGAACCCTACGAGAATCAACGCGAAGATCGGCAGAACCACGGCAAGAACGGTGTGCATGAAAACAGCTCGTTTACGAAGACGAAGGCGGCGAGCTTAGAATTGACAATCCATGCTGTCCAATGCTTGATTTCAGCTCAATCCATACGAAAAACACATAGATGATCGAGCACCGCCAACTTCGCAACTTCATTGTGGTGGCCGAAACCCTGCACTTCAGCAAGGCAGCGCAGAGACTCCACCTCACGCAACCCTCTCTGAGCCGCCAGATCGCCGCTCTGGAAGCGGAAGTCGGCGTCACACTGTTCGCCCGCCACTCGCGCTCTGTGGCCCTGACAGCGGCGGGTATGGAGTTTCTGCAACATGCCAGGACAATTACCGGTGCTCTCGATCTGGCCGTGCGCTCGACCCGGGCGGCTACACGCGGCGAGCGGGGCGAGCTGCACGTCAGCTTCACTTCCGTCGCCGCATGGACCCTGCTGCCGGCACTGCTCAAGCAGTACACGGATGCGCATCCTGCCGTCACCCTGAACCTCAACGAGCTGCTTCCCAAAGACCTCGGGCCTGCCGTCGAAAAAGGCGAAACGGACCTGGCGCTGACCTTCCCCATGCCTGACAGGCCTCAGTTGCGCTATCACCGCCTGCACGCCGAGCCCTTGTGCGCGGTATTACCTGCCAACCATCCGCTTGCATCGGCGGAGCCTTTCGATGTCAGCCTCCTCAGCCAGGAACCCTTCATTGCCTGCCCGAGAGTCAACGCACCGCTCATGCACGATGCCCTCATGAATGGCTGTCGCGCCGCAGGCTTTGAACCCCAGATCCGCATCCAGACCCACCTGCAACAGACCATCGTCAATCTCGTCGCCGAAGGCCTTGGCGTATCACTGGTCCCGACCTCCATGCGCAAGATGCAACTGCCCGGGGTTGTGTTCAAATCGATCGATGCTCCTGCTGACATAGAGTTTGGCGTGGCCTGGAACCCTGACAATGAGAATCCTTGCCTGATGACATTTTTGCGCGGGGTCGGGGCTGAGATTTGAAGGCTACGAGACAAAATCACGCCATGAATGTAGGAGGTCTGCACTAACCCAAGCAGTTAAAACCCTCGATGAGTTCAGAACCGTCTCAATTTTCTCAATCGATACACGATTCAATGCCCTTGGACGCTTATAGCCCTATAGTCCGCGCTTTCCAGAAAGTCGGCTCCGAGTCTCAGACCCGGCTTCCAGTTAAGTGACAGGGGTTGTGCTTTAGCTTTTCACGACCTATAAATCTTATAGGTCAGCATGAAAATCGAATCGCTTTGGACAAAACAACAACTGGAGGATTTGGTACATGTCCTGGCACGGGACTCAGCTCGGGTGGTATTTACCGATCACTGCCTGGAACGCATGGTAGAAAGAGGCGTTTCGACCATTGAAGTCATTCGTTGCCTGGCACGCGGCTCCATAGTCAGAGGCCCGACCTACAACCATCAGCATAAGAACATCGAGTTCCGGATGAGCGAACCTTCTCCACGGGATATCGTATGTGTAGTAGTTGCCGTGAATCCTGAGCCAGAACCAAGCCAACTCGTCACTATCACTGTTTGGGAAATATGAAAATGTACGAATATACAGGCAGCGGCCTGAACGGCATCTTCCTGAAAAATGGTTACACCATCGTGGAGACGACCTATGGCACCGGCGTTTCAATCGAGAATATTGAAGGTCTGCACAGGGCAATCGCTGCTGACATCGTCCAACAAACCTCACCCATGACAGGGCACCAGTTCCGCTTCCTGCGCAAGGAGCAGGATTTGGTACAACTGGAACTGGCAGAAATTTTACGCGTGGACACCCAGACCATTGCTAATTGGGAGAAACGAGGCGCAGAGGGTATTCCCGGGCCGGCAGACATAGCAATGCGCGGATTGTATTCCGCTTATTGCCACATCCAATATGGGCCTTACCAAGCCCTACGTTCGACCACTCCAACCGAAACAGCCACCTTCGCCCTTGAGGGAAATGACTGGGTAGAAGCCATCGCCGCCTGACCAGAATCAAATCGACCCTAACCTTTCTTCCAATCCCCCCAAAGGCCCCCCATAAATTTTCTGCCTGTCTCGAATTGACCTTTGCTATATTCGAGCAACATCAAGGAGCCATCCAACGGGCTCAGTATGGTGTTCTGCCTGCCCGAGCATTCTGAAACTTCGGCAAGCCTCAAGGATGTATCAGCAGAAGGATCTGTCATGAAGCTCACCCCCCCTCCTCCTCGCGGCTCGTCTCACCGTGACCTCCCTTTCAGTCGCCACACATGCTGGGCGAACCGACAAAGCAAACTGTCATAACGACAAGAAAGCCGGCACTCGACACTGTCATTGACTGCAACTGCGGCCCAGTGCCCTTCTGGAGACAAAGATGCCCTTGAACAAACCCAACCAGGACCTGCGTCGTGACCTGCAAGGCGTTGCCGCCGACCTGAAGTGGTCGGCCGTGGAGTTGCTGCGCATTGCCGAACGACTGAGCACGTCAGGTAATGAACCGGATGCTCAGGCTGTGCTGCGGATATGTACCGTGATGCAGGCGGGTGAAGAGAAGTTGCAGAACGTCACGAACGAAGTGTCGATGGGGCAACTGGTGCGGGCTCGTACCTGAGCAAAAGCCCCATCACTCATCGCACAGCGACCGTGATGGCCGCTGTGCGGTAAACGATGAGGCCTCAGGACTCACTGATTACGCGTCACTCTCCAGACGGTATTAGCAAGATCATCCGCGATGATCAGCGCACCACGCGGATCGACGGTGACACCCACCGGGCGACCACGGGTTTTGCCGTCGGTACCCCGGAAGCCGGTCGCGAAATCTATCGGATCACCTGCGGGACGTCCGTTGCTGAACGGTACGAAAATCACCTTGTAGCCCACTGGATTGTCACGGTTCCAGCTGCCGTGCTCGCCGACGAACACCCCATCGGTGAATTTCTCGCCCATAGCCGGGATGGAGAAGTCGACACCGAGTGCCGCGACATGCGAGCCGAGGCTGTAATCGGGTTTGATGGCGGCCGCCACCCGTTCCGGGTTCTGTGGTTGCGCACGAGGATCGACGTTCTGACCCCAGTAGCTATAGGGCCAGCCGTAAAACCCGCCTTCACGCACAGAGGTCAGGTAATCCGGCACCAGGTCAGGTCCCAGTTCGTCCCGCTCGTTGACCACGGTCCACAACTGCCCCGTCTCAGGCTGAATCGTCAACGCCGTCGGGTTGCGCAGACCGGTTGCATAAGGCTTGTGGGCACCCGTCTCGGCATCGATCTGCCACACCATGGCGCGGTCGACCTCCACTTCCATACCGCGCTCGGTGACATTGCTGTTGGAGCCGATCCCGACATACAGGAAGCGACCATCCGGGCTGATGGTCAGGGCCTTGGTCCAGTGGTGGTTGATCGCGGAAGGCAGGTCGGCGAGCCTGGTCGGCTGACCACTGGCCTTGGTCTGACCCTCTGCATAATCAAAGCGTACCAACGCATCCTGGTTGGCCACGTACAGCTTGCCATCGGCAAAGGCCAGGCCATAAGGCGCGTTGAGATTTTCGGCAAATACCGTTTTCAGCTCGTATTGGCCGTCGCCGTCGGCATCGCGAAGCAATGTCAGACGGTTGCCGCCTTTGACCTTGGTGTTGCCCTCGGCCTTGATGACACTGGCGATCACGTCCTTGGGCTTGAGCTTCGCAGCACCGCCCCCACGACCTTCTGCAACGAGAATGTCACCATTGGGCAGGACGAGGGTCTGGCGTGGAATTCTGAGGTCGGTCGCAATGGCCGTGATGCTGTAACCCTGAGGCACGGTGGGCTTCTGATCTCCCCAAGCCACGGGTTCGGCAATCCTCATGCTCGGCAACAGGCCACGCTGAGGTTCGGGCAGCTTGGGATCAGGTCCCAGAGACTGGGTGCTGTCCGCTTCGCCACCACAGGCGCTCAACAGAAGCGCCATACTCAAGACAGTCAATGCGCTCGCAGGTCTCATTCCGCACCTCCCGAACGCAGGCTGGTCAGCCCGGTCCATGCCGCTGCGATACTCAACACCGTCACGACAACGGACAGCAACAGGCCCAACGGCATGGTGGCCCATGCATCCTTCGCATGTTCAAAGGCGTTGATCAGCCCCAGTACCCAGGAGACCAGCAACAGGAGAAAGTACACCCGTGGGCGCCCTGACTTCTGTTCGGCCCGGATCAGATTGGCCAGTGCAAACAGCAGCGCCAGCCCGCAGAAGAGCAGCCCCCCGGCAATCAGCCAGGATGCAAAATTGCTCCACTGAATCTGGAAGGTATTGAAGTAGGCAAGATCACTCAGCAAAGCGCCGAGAAACAGGGGAACGGTTCCGGCCAGCAAGATCGCATGAAGCGGGCCTGGCGTGCTTCGGTAGGAGGGGTGGGTAATAGCGGTCACGACGGCTCCTTATCGTTTGACAACCCTGGACTGATGCCCGGCCCGCAGGCACTGATGCATCAGGGGCGCGCTGACTGCGCAAAGGGAGGGATCGTGCCGCATGCGAATTAGTTCACCGCGTTTTGTGTCGAAATGTTTTTAACCCCCTCAATGCCGACGTCAGCCTCTAAAAGCAGTGGCCGAAAAAATATTCATCCACGATGGAACCCCATCCCGTCATTTTCCACTCACCCTTTAATTCCTCTCGTCTACAGGGCTGACCATGAGTGGCCTTTTCTACAAAACGTTGCTCATCGATCTCTCGAAACGCCTTGAAATGCGACCTCTGGCATTTGATGCCCAAGGCATCTGCAACCTGGTCATCGACGAAACCTTTGCGCTGAAACTGATCTGCAACGACGTACATGAGCGCTTGCTGATCATCGGCCTGCTTGAGCTGCCCAAGGACCCACCGCTGCAACGCCTGTTGGGCGGCGCACTCAATCCGATGCTAACCGCCGGCCCCGGGCTTGGCTGGGACGAGCGGAGCGGCCTGTATTTCGCCTATCAAAGCATCCCGCGAGAGAAGCTCAGCGTACCGGTCCTGATGCGTGAAATCGCAACAATGGTCGAGTGGCTCAAAAGCTGGCGCGATATTCGCCCCTGAACGTCTCGCCGTACCTGAAACACCTTTCCACTCTTCAATCGCTCGACAAGGAACCCACCTGTGAACACCATCCAGTCGCGCTTCGCCAGCGTTGAAGCACTGAGACATTCAGACGTTGACGTCCATGCCCTCAAGGCTCATGGACGGATCGAAGTCAACGGCAAGCAGTATGAAATCCGTGCAGCCGCAGACGGCAAGCTGGCGGTGTCGAAGCCCGACAAACAGGCCATGGTCGACAAGTTCTTCAGTGGCACGTCTCATTTGCTGGGCGGTCAGAGCCAGCGCTCGCAGATCGCCCAGGTGCTGAACGAAAAGGCTGCCGCCACCCCGTCGGCACCACGTCTGGAAAGAATGCTGGGCAAGCGCTTCGATGTGCAGCAGGCGCGGATCGAACAAGGCCAGAGCAGCTCGGCGGCGAGTGCTGTAACACCGGACAGTGGGGTTCCCCAGGGCAAGGAGGCCTTCGCCAGCCTGTATGACTGGGCGAAGAAGGCGAAAAAACTCAAGGAGCCTACAAAGCAGGATATCTACGATATTTTCAAAGAGGCCAAGCCCACGGTCACCCCCATGAACAGAGCAGAGCAAGATACCTATCTGATGAGACTCAGAAGGATCAACGCTCATGAAGGCGTCAGCGTATCGCCTCAGAGCATGGACGGGCTGAATAAGGAATATCGCCTTCTGGGTCCATTCATCAAGGAGAACCCCAATGCACGCAAGGAGTTCTACAGGATCACCCCTGAACCTGTGCGTGAAAAATCGGAAACCATGGGCCGCCTGACCATTGGCGTCCAACCGCAATATGCCAGCCAGTTGATCAAGGCCATGGGAGCCATGGTCAAAAACGAGGACTCCATTTTCAGCGGGAAAGTGGATGGCCCGGAAAGGTACGGAAGCAGGACCGACTCGGCCATCCTCTATGTGAAAGGCGATTTTCAGCAAGCCCAGGAACTGGGGCAGAAGCTCAAGAGCTTGAGCGGTCTTCCACCAGAAGCCTTCATCAGCCACACCCCTCCGGGCATGCAGGCGCTAGACAAAGGACTTTCCTACGCGGAAACGGTGCGTGGGCAGTCATCGAGTCATGGGGATTCCCGGTCGGCAATCATTCTGGATGCTCTGCACCGCAAAGGCGGCTCACTGGAGAGCCGACTGAAAGAAGCGCTGGTCGACAAGGGCTATAACCCTGAAAACCCGGCCTTCAGACGCACCTTGTAAGCACAAGGATGACCGCCTCCCAAAGCCTTCAAAAGAGTGCTTCCAGCCACTGAAGCACTCAAAAACAGACCCTGCTTTTTGACGCCATAAATTTGGCCATTCCGTCGATCGGAATAATGTTCCGACAGATTAATGTCGTTCACTGTCAGGTCGATATCATCGTGAGTGTCAGTACGTAAAACAGCACTGGGGCAGGTTATGTTCGGGACAAGAATCAAAGCTGAACTGACAGCCATGAAGGCCGAGGTTGATGGACTCAAGGGATTGATGGGGGCATTGGAACGTTCGATGGCGGTTGCGGAGTTCGATCTGGATGGCAAGATCATCCGGGTTAACGATAACTTCCTGACAGCCATGGGCTACCGTGCCGAAGAGTTGATCGGCAAGAATCACCGCGAGTTCTGTTCGCCTGCACTGGTACGCAGCAGCCAGTACAGCGAGCTATGGGCCTCATTGCGTGCCGGACGCTTCGTGTCGGGCACCTTCCAGCGCGTGAACAGAAACGGGCACAGCGTCTGGCTCGAAGCCAGTTACAACCCGGTCCTGGACGCCCAGGGCAAAGCCTTCAAGGTGGTGAAATACGCCTTGGACGTCACACAAAAGGTCATGCAGGAAAGCGAGTCTCGCGGCAAGCTGACGGCCGTCGACAGAGCCATGGCGGTGTGTGAGTTCGACCTCAATGGCAACGTGGTGTCTGCCAACGACAACTTCCTGCACACCATGGGTTATGCCTTGAATGAAATCAAAGGCAAGCACCACCGCGGCTTTTGTGAACCGAGCCTGGTCAACAGTCCGGAGTACAGCGAGTTCTGGCGCCGGCTGAATCAGGGTGAGTTTTTCAGCGGCCAGTTCAAGCGCATCGGCAAGCACGGCAAGGTGGTCTGGCTGGAAGCAACCTACAACCCGGTCTATGACGCCGAAGGCAAGCTCTGCAAGATCGTGAAGTTCGCCAGCGACATCACAGAGCGCGTGGAGAAACAGGAAGCCGACTCGCTGGGGGCCTCTCGGGCCTACCACATCTCGACAGAAACCGAGAAAGTGGCCGAGCAAGGCACACTGGTTATTCAGGAAACCGCGCGCGAAATGCGCCAGATTGCAGACAGTATCGGCGCATCTGCCAAGCTGGTGGGGCAACTGGGCTCTCGCTCCGAGCAGATCACGGCCATCGTCAACACGATTCGCGGTATCGCCGACCAGACCAACCTGCTGGCACTCAACGCGGCGATCGAGGCGGCACGTGCAGGCGATCAGGGTCGCGGCTTTGCAGTGGTAGCCGATGAGGTCCGGCAACTGGCGGGGCGTACCAGTGGTTCCACAACGGAAATTGCGGACATGATCGGCAAGATCCTGAACGAAACCCGCGAAGCCGTCGCCAGCATGAGCACTACTCAGGAAGGCGCGATTCGGGGCGTGACCCTGGCCGATCAGGCCGGACAAGTCATCATCCAGATTCGTGACGGTGCCAGCGAAGCCGTGGAAGCGGTCAGCATGTTCGCCACCCCGGTCCGACGCGACGGCTGACACGTGTCATGTCCCCCCATGAAACCCGCCTTGTGCGGGTTTTCATTGGGCGCTGCCTCTTCACATCGCTTGGTTATTCAGACGGTCTGGGGTTCAATGGCCGCCATTGCACCTTATCGCCTGCCAAAGGACCCGTTCATGGCTTCGCCAGACAAACAGCAAAAACGTGCCAAGCGCGCCAAGATCAAGGCCAAACAGAACCGCTCGGGCAAGTCTTCACAGAACGTCATTCACCCTGTTTTTGCATCGGCTCTGGTGGATCAGCCGTTCGATGACGTGCAAATCGACCTGAGTACCTTCGATTTCGCGGACATCGTCGAAAACGGTTTCGACCCGGCGGACTACGAAGACCTGTTCGCCGCCATGAAAGCGGCCGAAGCCATCAGCCAGCTGGCGCTGTGCGTCGTCTTCCTTCAATACCCGGTCCTGGCCCTGGTCATCAGCGAAGAAGACGAAGAACAGGCCACCGACTTCATGATGGGCCTGCTCATCACCTACCGCGCCCTGTACCACGACGAAGACGAGGACACCGCCGTCGAATGGATCGGCAGCGCAGCATTCCAGGCCGACTACAACAAAGCCTCCGAATTGCTGGTCAAGCGGGATTCAAAAGGCCAGCGCTGAACAACACAAAACAATGTAGGAGCGGATTCATCCGCGAAGAGGCCAGCGAATCAGCAACACATGCATTGCCTGGAATGCTGTCTTCGCGGATAAATCCGCTCCTACGGTCGTGTTCCCGAGGAGCGATCAGCTCAACGCAGTGGCTCCGAGCCGGGAAGCCTTGCGGTTACGCGACACCAGCAGGCCTGCGGCAATCACGGCCAGGCTGAGCAAGCCGGTGGCGATGATTTCAATGCGATGGTCTTCCTGAACCAGCATCACGGTCAGCACGGCCACGATGAAGAAGATCACCGCCCAGGTCAGCCAGGGGAACAGCCACATCTTGAAGTCGATGGCTTCGCCCTTGGCGATGCGCTTCTGCCGCATGCGCAGTTGGGAAACGGCGATCACCAGATACACCAGCAAAGCGATTGCCCCCGAACTGGCGAGCAGGAATTCAAACACCGCCGCCGGAGCGACATAGTTGGCGAACACGGTCAGGAAAGCCGCCGCTGTCGAGAGCATCACAGCCCAGTGAGGCGTGCCGCCTTTACTGGTACGCGTGGACAAGGCCGGAGCATCGCCGCGCTTGCCCAGGGAGAACAACATGCGCGAAGCGGTATAGAGCGCCGAGTTCAGGCAACTGGTCACCGCGACCAATACCACCAGATCCACGATCAGCTTGGCGTTGGGAATACCCATCACATCCAGCACCGTCTGATAGGAACCCACGTCAGCCAGACGGCTGTCGTTCCACGGCACCAGCGATACCACAATAAAGATCGAAACCAGATAGAACAGGAAGATCCGCCAGATCACCGAATTGGTGGCCTTGGTGATCTGCTTGCCCGGATTCTTGGACTCGGCCGCCGCGATGGTCACGATTTCGGTGCCCATGAAGGAGAACATCGTGGTCAGCATCGCTGCCAGCACGGCACCCATACCGTTGGGCATGAACCCCTGTGTGTCGAACAGATGGCTGACACCGCTGACATCACTGGTCGGCAGCAGGCCGAAGATGGCCGCCACACCCAACACCACAAAGCTGATGATCGCCACCACCTTGATCAGTGCGAACCAGAACTCGAACTCGCCGTAATTCTTCACGCTGAACAGGTTGGTCGCCGTCAGCAGCAAGGTGATGACCAGAGTAAAGACCCAGATCGCCACGTTGGGGAACCAGGCATGCAGAATGGTCGCGGCAGCGTTGGCCTCCAATGGAATCACCAACACCCAGAACCACCAGTACAGCCAGCCGATGGTGAAACCGGCCCAGTGTCCGATGGCACGATCCGCATAGGTAGAAAACGAGCCGGTGTCGGGAGAAGCCACAGCCATTTCAGCCAGCATGCGCATTACCAGAACGACCAGCGTCCCGGCTGCAGCATACGCGAGCAGCACGGCAGGGCCTGCTTCAGCAATGGCATGGCCTGAACCGACGAACAGACCGGCACCGATCACACCGGCAATCGACAACATGGTGATGTGTCTGGGTTTCAGTCCCTGTTCAAGCTCGGAAGAGTTAGCAGCACTACTCATAAAACCACCTTTGCAAGACGAGCGATGCGCACCGCTACTGACTCGTAAAAAGAAAGCAACGGTGCCGTTCTTTATTCTTTACGCAAGAACCACGCCAATGCATCCCAGAAACGACGTCGCTCACGGAACAGAGCGGTCGAAGCCTTGCACTCAGGGGAATGAATAAAGAATTTTTTTACCGAATTTGAAGATTTTGTTACCAAACGCCTCAAAACAGCCCCGCCCCCGCACGCACCGAAAACGCACAATAAAAAGCCATTCGGCACGCCCATGGTGCGCCAACGGGCAGAAGCTGCTTCCAACACCCGGCCAAAGGTGGCAACATCGCGCCTTTTTCGCGCACTCAGGCCGAAAAGCGAGCCCCAGGCAGAGACACCGTTTGTCTTGCGGCGACAGTCTGCTGCGATGATGCGACACCCCGTTGCATAACCTCGCTCGCTTGGTCTGACGTTTGTTGGTTGTCCTTCAAACGCTGTGCTAGCTTGGCGCTCGCCCGATAGAAGGCACGCACAATACATATGAGGTCCCCACATGGCCGAGGCCACGCCCGCCCTGGAAATCCGTAATCTGCACAAGCGCTACGGCGAGCTTGAAGTCCTCAAGGGCATCTCGCTGACAGCCCGCGACGGCGATGTGATCTCTATCCTGGGTTCATCCGGTTCCGGCAAGTCCACGCTGCTGCGTTGCATCAACCTGCTGGAAAACCCGCATCAGGGCCAGATTCTGGTGGCTGGCGAAGAACTGAAACTCAAGGCCGCCAAAAATGGCGAACTGATCGCCGCCGATAGCCGGCAGATCAATCGCATGCGCAGCGAGATCGGTTTCGTCTTCCAGAACTTCAACCTGTGGCCGCACATGAGCGTGCTCGACAACATCATCGAAGCCCCACGCCGTGTATTGGGCCAGAGCAAGGCCGAGGCCATCGAAGTCGCTGAAGCCCTGCTGGCCAAGGTCGGCATCTCCGATAAACGCCATGCCTACCCCACGCAACTTTCCGGCGGGCAACAACAGCGGGCTGCCATCGCACGCACTCTGGCCATGCAGCCTAAAGTGATCCTGTTCGATGAGCCGACCTCCGCCCTGGACCCGGAAATGGTTCAGGAAGTGCTCACGGTCATCCGCGGCCTGGCTGAAGAAGGCCGGACGATGATGCTGGTTACCCACGAAATGAGCTTCGCCCGGCAGGTTTCCAGCGAAGTGGTCTTTTTGCATCAGGGACTGGTCGAAGAACAAGGCACACCCGAGCAGGTTTTCGAGAACCCGCAGTCGGAAAGGTGTAAACAATTCATGTCGAGTCACCGCTAACGGAGCAACACCCATGCAGACGTACAAAAAGTTCCTGCTGGCAGCCGCTGCCACCCTGGCACTCACCGGCAACGCCTTTGCCGAAACCCTGAAAATGGGTATCGAAGCCGCTTACCCTCCGTTCAACAACAAGGACGCCAGCGGACAAGTCGTCGGTTTCGACTACGAGATCGGCCAGGCCCTGTGCGCCAGGATGAAAGCCACATGCGAAGTCGTGACCTCCGACTGGGACGGCATCATTCCGGCGCTCAACGCCAGAAAGTTCGACTTCCTGATCTCGTCGCTGTCGATCACCGACGAACGTAAACAGGCTGTGGACTTCACCGAACCGTACTACTCCAACAAGCTGCAGTTCATTGCGCCGAAAGATTCGCAGATCAATACCGACAGCATCGAAGCTGCCAGAAAGTCTCTGGACGGCAAGATCGTCGGTGCCCAGCGCGCCACCCTGTCCGGCACCTGGCTGGAAGACAAGCTGGGCGACAGCGTGACCGTCAAGCTGTACGACACTCAGGAAAACGCCTACCTGGACCTTGCGTCCGGTCGTGTCGATGCCATGCTGGCCGACAAGTACGTCAGCTACGAATGGCTGAAAAGCGACGCGGGCAAGGGCTTCGAGTTCAAGGGTGACCCGGTCGAGCAGAACGACAAGATCGGTATTGCCGTACGCAAGGGCGATCCGCTACGTGAGCGCCTGAACGACGCCCTGAAAGAAATCATCGCTGACGGCACCTACAAGAAAATCAACGACAAGTACTTCCCGTTCAGCATTCTCTGATCTGCCTGACGTGACCGTCGCGCCCTTTTCAGCGGCGTGACGGTCCGTCCTTAGCAAAGCCTGCCCATGAATATTGACCTTCAAGGATTCGGCCCGGCCCTTGCGGCTGGTGCGCTGATGACTGTTCAGCTTGCCCTTTCGGCCCTGTGTCTAGGGCTGGTGCTGGGGCTGCTCGGCGCCCTGGCAAAAACGTCGTCTTACAAGCCATTGCAATGGCTGGGCGGCACTTACTCCACGCTGGTACGCGGCATCCCCGAATTGCTCTGGGTATTGCTGATCTATTTCGGCACCGTCAACGGCATGCGCGCCCTGGGCGAGTTGCTGGGCATCCCCGGCCTGGAACTCAACGCCTTTGCCGCAGGCGTCATCGCCCTTGGCCTGTGCTTCGGCGCCTACGCGACCGAAGTCTTTCGCGGTGCCATTCTGGCTATCCCCAAGGGCCATCGAGAGGCTGGCCTGGCACTGGGCCTGTCACGCTCGCGCATTCTCTTCAAGCTGATCCTGCCGCAGATGTGGCGCATCGCGCTGCCTGGCCTGGGCAACCTGTTCATGATCCTGATGAAAGACACCGCTCTGGTGTCGGTCATCGGTCTGGAAGAAATCATGCGACATTCGCAGATTGCCGTGAGTGTCACCAAGGAAGCTTTCCTGTTTTATCTGGTCGCCGCGTTCATGTACCTGGGCCTGACCATTCTGGCCATGATCGGCATGCACTTTCTGGAAAAACGCGCCGCTCGCGGCTTCGTGAGGAACGCGTCATGAACTGGGACGTCATCATCAAATGGCTGCCGAAACTGGCACAGGGCGCAACGCTGACCCTGGAGCTGGTGGCAATTGCCGTCGTCGTCGGCTTGATCATCGCCATTCCACTGGGCATCGCCCGTTCGTCAAAACACCTGTCCGTTCGCGCCCTGCCCTACGCCTATATCTTTTTCTTTCGCGGCACACCGCTGCTGGTGCAATTGTTCCTGGTCTATTACGGACTGGCACAGTTCGAGGCCGTGCGCAAAGGCCCGTTGTGGCCCTACCTGCGTGATCCGTTCTGGTGTGCGGTCATCACCATGACCCTGCACACGGCCGCCTACATCGCTGAAATCCTGCGTGGCGCGATCCAGGCTGTACCGGTGGGAGAAGTCGAGGCCGCACGGGCTCTGGGCATGTCCAAGTGGAAGGCGCTGTTCTACATCGTCCTGCCCCGTGCCGCTCGCATCGGCTTGCCAGCCTACAGCAACGAAGTGATCCTGATGCTCAAGGCCAGCGCTCTGGCCAGTACCGTGACCCTGCTGGAACTGACGGGCATGGCCCGTACCATCATTGCCCGCACCTACCTGCCGGTGGAGATATTCTTCGCGGCCGGCATGTTCTACCTGATCATGGCCTACGTGCTTGTACAAGGTTTCAGATTACTGGAACGGATATTGCGCGTAGACGCCAGCCAAGGACGCTGATATGAAGGGGGCTGGCTTTCATTTGGCCACCCCTTCATACCCGGTCACCATCATGCCCTCTGACACTTGTTTGCAGGATGAACACCTTCGTTCCCGTTTTCGGGCGTTGGACAGTTTTCTATTCGCACACCAGTCGTTGTGGCGACCGAGACCCTTTACGCAGCAGCACCTGCCGTGGGAAGCGCAATACGCAACACTGGCCCAATGGTTGCGCCAGCGCACACTGGCTCAGGCCGAAGCCGCCCACAATCATCCCGAACAGGTGGACGCACCCTACCCCTTCCCACAACTGGCCGATGAAGCCTCCGCACTGACGCAGGTTGGTGCACTTCCGGTCTACCCGCTCGAAGCGGTAGCGGCACGTCAGAGTGTCGATGTACCGGGGCGCAAATGGCAGCAGATAGAAGCATTTGCCAGCCACCTGGATTTCCGGCACACCGCCAGCCACTGGCTCGACTGGTGTTCCGGCAAAGGGCACCTGGGTCGTCGTCTGACACAGGCCGGACAACAGCTGACCTGCCTGGAGCGCGACCCGGCGCTGGTCGAAGCCGGACGTAAACTCAGTGCCCGCCAGAACATCGAGGCCATGCATATCGAGCAGGACGTCATGGCCGATGACACCTGGCGGCATCTCAAGCCAGAACATACTCCCGTCGCGCTGCACGCCTGCGGCGACCTGCATGTGCAATTGATGCACATCGCCAGCCAGACCGGTTGCGTGCAAATGGCCATAGCCCCCTGCTGCTACAACCGCACACGTTTCGACGAATATCAGGCGCTGTCCAGAGAAGGCCAAAGCTCGGCCTTGAAACTGTCGCGGGACGACCTCGGCCTGCCACTGAGCGAAACCGTCACGGCAGGTGCCCGAGTACGCCGCCAGCGCGACACCTCCATGGCCCGACGCCTGGGCTTTGACCTGCTGCAACGAGCATTGCGGGGCGTCGATGAATACCTGCCGACCCCTTCGCTGCCCGTCAGCTGGCTGGATAAACCCTACAACGAATACTGCTGCGAACTGGCCGAACTGAAAAACCTTCCTGCACCGGGCCAGCAGGACTGGTCCCGGCTGGAGGCCACCGGCTGGCAGCGACTGGCCCAAGTACGCAACCTGGAACTGGTGCGAAACCTGTTCCGTCGACCGCTGGAATTGTGGCTGGTCCTGGATCGGGCCATGTACGTGCAGGAGCATGGCTACAGCGTCAGTGTCGGCACCTTCTGCGACAGCCAGCTCACCCCCCGCAACCTGCTTGTCCTGGCTCAAAAGCATTGACTCACATCAACAGAACATCCTGTGGATAACTCTGTTGATGAATTTTCAGACAAGCGTTTCAAAACCTTGGTACACCAATTACCGAAGCCCCCAGGCTTTTTCTGACGCCCCGGTCAGAAGCCTTGAAAAACGGGGCTTTCAGGCAAATTTCAAACAATGGCGTACGAAGGAAGCAAAAACGTTTTTTTTCTGAAGGGGTTGTGCATAAAGGGTGCGGGGGTAAGGTTTTTCGCGAATGAATTCGCTCCTACGCAGATCGGTGTAGGAGCGAATTCATTCGCGAAACCCACGTCTTCAAAACCTACCTGCGCGCCAGCTCATGCTTGATGCATTGCTCGTAGTAGGTCTGCTTGATGGCAGCGGGTTTGAGGCGGGAGGTGCTTCGGTAGGTCTGTTCGGTGATGCCCATGGCGGTCATGCGCATCCAGGGTTGGGGAAATTTGCGGGTCTGCAACTTCTTGCGTGCCCCGTAGAGCGAAATCCCGGACAGCTTCGACTCCTGAGCCCCGGCGGCAATCCCTGAACCCCATGTGCATATCGAGCGATTGCTCTTGCTCACCTCCTTGGCCTGAACCCCGAACGAGACGCCGGCCAGGACAAAAACAGCAACGGTCAATGCAAGACTCCGCATAGCGCCAGCACCCAAGTTTCTGAAAGGAACGCGAGTTTGCCAACGAAACAGAAATCAAAGGGCCAGCTATGTGCTTCTTTTTAGGGGTGTTTTTGAGGATTCTGGTTGGTCGCGAATGAATTCGCTCCTACACCGGTGGGAGCGAATTCATTCGCGAAGACGATCAATCAAAACCTCGGTTTGACCGTTTTCCAGTCCGGCTTGTAGCGCTGCATCTGTTTCACGTCGTCGCGCTGACGGATACCGCAACTCAGGAACTGGTCGTGCAGCTTGCCGAGCTGGTCGTGGTCCAGCTCCAGCCCAAGGCCAGGGGCGCGGGTGATTTTTACGCAGCCGTCGACGATGGGCAGCTTGCCGCCCTTGATCACTTCTTCATCCGGCTCCTGCCACGGGTAATGGGTGTCGCAGGCGTAGTCCAGATTCGGCACTGAAGCGGCAACATGGGCCATGGCCATCAGGCTGACGCCCAAATGCGAGTTGGAGTGCATCGATACGCCAAGGCCAAAGGTCTGGCACATTTTCGACAAGGTTTGAGTATCCCGCAGGCCACCCCAGTAATGATGGTCAGCCAGCACGATCTGGACGCTGTTCAACGCCACGCTGCGACGGAACTCGTCGAAATCCGTCACCACCATGTTGGTGGCCAGCGGCAGGCCGGTGCGTTTGTGCAGTTCGGACATGCCTTCGAGCGTCGGCGTCGGGTCTTCGTAATATTGCAGGTCATCGCCCAGCAGTTCCGCCATGCGGATGGAGGTTTCCAGCGACCAGTTGGCATTCGGGTCGATGCGCAACGGATAGCCGGGGAATGCCTTCTTCAGTGCCTTGATACAAGCCACTTCATGTTCGGGCTCCAGCGCTCCGGCCTTGAGTTTGATGCTCTTGAAGCCATAAGCCTCGATCATGCGCCGGGCCTGGGCGACGATCTGCTCTTCGTTCAGGGCCTCGCCCCAGTTGTCGGGTTTGTAGGGCGAATCAATGTGCTGCGCGTACTTGAAGAACAGGTAGGCACTGAACGGTACTTCATCACGAACCGCGCCGCCCAGCAGGTCCACCAGCGGGACGTTCAGGTAATGGGCCTGAAGGTCCAGAAACGCCACTTCAAACGCCGAATACGCGTTGCTGACCGCCTTGCTGGCATGAGAACCGGGTGCCAGTTCAGCGCCCGCCAGGCTGTCGGTCTTGTTGGCGGCCACGGTGGCCTGCACGATGCTGCGCAACTGGTTGAGGTTGAACGGATCGAGGCCGATCAGCTGATCCTTCACGCGCTCCTGAATCGCCAGCGCCGGGGCGTCGCCGTAGCTCTCGCCCAGGCCGATGTAGCCGTTGTCGCTCTCGATCTCGATGATCGAGCGCAAGGCAAAGGGTTCGTGAATCCCGCTGGCATTGAGCAGCGGTGGATCGCGAAAGGCGATGGGGGTCACGGTCACTCGTTTGATTTTCAAGGTAATGCTCCCGATCCAGTATCAGTGTGTGGCAGCGCGACCCGGCGCAGCCGCTTCGGCTGGCTTGCCATGTCGGCTGGCAGGCGTTGTGCGGGCAAAGAAGATCACCACGGCAGCCAGCAGCGAAGTCGCCGCCAGGCCATACAGGCCGCCTTCGATCGAACCCGTGGTTTGCTCAAGAATCCCGAAGGTCGTGGGCGCGACGAAACCGCCCAGGTTGCCGATGGAGTTGATCAGTGCGATGACCGCCGCCGCGATGCGGGCATCCAGGTAGCTTTGCGGAATCGGCCAGAACAGCGCGGATGCCGCCTTGAACCCGATGGCCGCAAAGCAGATCGCGACAAAGGCGAAGACCGGGCCGCCCGTCGTGGACATGAACATGCCGAACGAGGCGATCACCAGTGTCAGCGCCACCCAGGCCTGCTGGAACTTCCACTTGCTGGCCATCGCGGCGAAGCCGTACATCGCCACGATGGAAATGATCCAGGGCACCGAGTTGAACAGGCCGATCTGGAAGTCGCCCAGATTGCCCATTTTCTTGATCATGCTCGGCAGCCAGAAGGTTGCACCGTAGATGGTCAGGGCGATGGAAAAGTAAATGAAGCAGAACAGCGCAATCTGCCGGTCCGCCAACAGCTTGAAGATCGATGGCCGGGCAACCTGATTGGCTTCCCGCTCGCGCTGTTCATCGGCAATGGCCGTGATCAGGACGCTTCTCTCTTCATCAGAAAGCCATCTCGCCTCACTGGGATGAGATTGCAGCCAGAACCAGACAAACGCACACAGCAAGACCGAGGCGAAGCCTTCGATCAGGAACATCCACTGCCAGCCATGAAAACCCAGGCCGTTGATATGCAACAGCGCACCGGAAACCGGCCCGGAAATCACGGAGGCGATGGCTGAACCGCTGAGGAAAACCGCCATGGTCTTGCCCCGCTCGGACGACGGCAGCCATTGGGTGAAGTAATAAATGATGCCGGGGAAAAAGCCCGCTTCGGCGGCACCCAGAATGAAACGCAGCACATAGAAACTGGTTTCACCCTGCACGAACGCCATGGCCATGGCCGCAGCGCCCCAGGTGAACATGATGCGCGTCAGCCAGGCGCGGGCACCGTAGCGTTGCAGCAGCATGTTGGACGGCACTTCAAACAGGGCGTATCCCACGAAGAAGAGCCCGGCACCCAGCCCATAGGCCGCAGCGCCAATGCCCAGGTCGGTTTCCAGATGGCTGCGTACAAAGCCGATGTTCACGCGGTCGATGTAGTTGACGATGAACATCACCACAAACAGCGGCAGCACATGGCGCTTCACTTTGGCGGCTGCGCGGGCCAGTACGGCGGGGTCTGTGGCGCTCGGGTGGTTGTTCAAGATGCGACTCCCGTTCATTGTTTTTTTAGGGACGAATCGATCATGGACTCACTGATTGTTACCGTCTAATCTAACTTGGCATTCCATTGATACCCGGATTAGATCAATGTTCGAGCTGACTCAACTGCGTTGCTTCACCACCGTCGCGACTGAACTCAACTTCCGCCGCGCCGCCGAACGGTTGAACATGACGCAGCCACCGCTCAGCCGGCAGATCCAGTTGCTGGAGCATCATCTGGGGGTCGATCTGTTCACCCGCACCACCCGCAACGTCACCCTGACCGCGGCGGGCCGCGCCTTTTTCGTCGAAGCCCAGAACCTGCTGGAGCGCGCCCAGCAAGCCGCCGTCACGGCCCGGCGTTTTGCCGAGGGGGACATCGGCTCGGTCAATATCAGCTTCGTCGGCAGTGCCGTGTATGAGTTTCTGCCCAAGGTCATCGCGGAAGCCCGGCTCAAGCAGCCCCACGTCAAAATCAACCTGTCGGAAATGAACACCTATCAGCAGCACGAAGCGTTGCGCGCACGCCGTATCGACCTGGGCATCGTGCGCACGCCTTTGCTGGAAACCGGCTACGCCACCGAGTGCCTGGTGCGCGAGCCTTTCGTACTGGCCGTCCCCAGCAACCACCGGCTGGCCAGCAGCGAAACCGTGTCGGTCAAAGACCTCGATGCGCAACCCTTTCTCATGTATTCGCACTCCGCCTACCCACCGTTCAACGAACTGCTGACCGGCATGCTCCGTTCGGCCCGGGTTGCTCCGGAATACGTACAGTGGCTGGGCTCGTCCCTGACCATCCTGGCGCTGGTCAATGCCGGGATGGGGCTGGCGCTGGTCCCGCGTTGCGCCACCAGTGTTGTCTTCAGGAACGTGGTGTTTCGGGACATCGATCTGGGGGAAGGCGTCCAGAGCGAACTGCACCTGATCTGGCCCGAGAACAACGACAACCCGGCTTTTGCAATGTTGCTGGATGGGATCAGAAAAGCGGTACGCGAGGGTTGGGGCGACAACCGTCAGGAAGGGTTTACCTCATGACCTCAGGCTTATAGGATAACCAGCCGTTAGTTGGTTTCTGTCTTTATCTCTGCAAGACCCTTTATCGCTTGGCTATTGATTTAAATAGCCATGCGCATTCCCGTGGAAAACGATAAAGAAACATAAAGAAACAATTTAACTAAAACGGCAATTGTTCCATTTATTTTCACGTTATGACTGAGTCGACACAATGAGCAATACTGATTCCGGTTCCACTACAGCCCCCTCCTTCAGCATTGCCATCGTCAACTACAAGACACTTGAAATCACCAAGATCTGTCTGGGCCTCTTGCAACAACACTTGGGCAACACCCCTCATCAAGTCTGGGTCGTCGATAACGACTCCGCCGACGACAGCACCGAATACCTGCGCACGCTGGACTGGATTCACCTGATCGAGCGCAAGAGTCCTCACCCGGAAAGCGGTCATATTGCCCACGGCAAGGCACTCGACATGGTGCTAGAGCGGGTTGAAACCGACTACCTGTTCCTGTTGCACACCGATACATTCATTTTCGATCCGCGTGTGTTTTCCATGATGCTGGACAAATGCATCAAGAACCCGAAAGTTGCGGCTGTCGGCTGTGTGGAACAACTAAATCGGGGCACGGCCAGAACCCTCTGGCGCTTCAGCTCCCGACTGTTCAAACATCATTACCGTCGCCTGAAACTGTCTCTGGGCCTGCGCTCCAAACAGCCCAAGCCTTATCGGGAAGAACACCTGAAAAGTTTCTGTACGCTCTGGAACACCCGGCTCATGAAACAACACGGCCTGCATTTCCAGATGGATGAACGTGTACCGGGTTATACCCTGCAAGACACCATGGTCACACTGGGCCATGACATCGAGTTCCTGTCGCCCCGCAAGATATTCAGCTACCTGGACCACATCCAGGCAGGTACGGTTTCGGCAGCCGGCGGCTATGACACGAACCATCGCCGAGTAAAAATGTACAACGACATCCTGCGCCGTGTTAACAAGGCCAACCCGACACTGAACACCTGATGACGTCCCCCGACGACCGGAGCAGCAATGACCGCCACGCCCCAGACACTGCCCATTACCCTGTCTCCCGAGCTTGATTTCGATCTGGCGGCCGCTGGCAAACTGGGACAATCGTTGACCGATCGATACACACAGGCCACGCCCTTTGCGCATATCGTCCTCGACGACTTTCTGCCACCCGACCTGATCGCCAGCCTGTGCGAGCACTTCCCGGCCGAACCGACCGACAATGAAATGCTCTACGAGCGCGGCTACAAAGGGCAGCACAAACGGCAGATCAGCCCCAATGAATGCGACCCGCATCTGCGGAAGATCTTCAGCGCCTTCAACTCGGCCCCCATGCTGCATTTTCTGGAAAAGCTCACCGGTATCGAAGGGCTGATACCCGACCCGTACTTCACCGGCGGAGGCCTGCATGAAACCAAAAAGGGTGGTTTTCTGGGGGTGCATTCGGACTTCAGGCTGAACAAGAAACTCAACGTCGATCGCCGGATCAACGCCATCATTTACCTCAACCCGGACTGGAAAGAGGAATACGGCGGCAACCTGGAACTCTGGGATGTGGACATGCGGACGTGCCTGAAAAAAGTCCTGCCCATCTATAACCGCTGCGTGATCTTCAACACCGACGCCGACAGCAACCACGGGCACCCGGAACCGTTGACGACGCCCGAGCACATCACCCGTCGCTCCGTCGCGTTGTATTACTACACCGCCTCGAAGGGGCCGATAGACCCCACGCAAAGAAACAAGACCCATTACAAGCCAAGGCCCAAGGACCTTCTGAGCCCCCGGTACTACCTGAACAAACTCATCAGGAAGAAAAACTGAGGGCTACCCGGCTCAGAACTGGTCGTTTCTCAGGTTGGAGAACTGCGAGTTGCGATTCTGCAACTTGCGCAATGTCAGCTTGTAGACGCTGGATTTGACCTGGCTGCCCATGGGCGTTTCCTCGAGCAGAATCCGGTTGGACGCATAGGCACAACCGGTGTTGAGCATCTTGTACTTGAGCTGATACAGGCCTGCATCCATCTTGGCGAAGGCGAACACCGCACCCGCCGGGATGAATGCATGCCGATAGGCATTACGCCCCACGGCATCGGTCACCTTGGCATAGACCGCCGACTCGCCACCGGAATTGTCGATGATGATCTGCGACCAGCCACTGTCCTTGCGCAGCGGCATGTCCTTCACATACCCCGCCTTCTGAGGCCATGCAGCGCCCATGGGGTCCAGATCCGGCACTACACACTCGGGCTGCGCAGGGTCCACCAGTTTGGTGGGACTCCCCACGGTGTCATCCACAGGCGCGGGAGCCGGCTTGACCCAAGTGGTATGGACCGGCAGGGCCTCGGTGGGGATATACGCCTTGTGTGCATCCGGGTCATACCCCATCCAGACACCGGCACCGCAGAAAATCATGAACACCAGCGCCCAACGCAACAGGCTGCGCCGACGTTTACGCCCCGACGCCTTGGGCACCGGTTGCGGTTGAGGCTCCGGACGCGCCTGAGCGGGCCGAGGCGGAGGGGATGGCGCAGGTCGCGGTTGAGGTGCAGCCGCAGCATACGCGCTGGCAGCACGCGCCGCCGTAGGCTGAACCTGCCGATTCAAACCATAGGCTTCCCTGGCACGGCGCTCTTCATACGCCAGCTGCGCATCATAGGCCGCACGTTTGGCAGCATCAGCCAACACATCATGGGAAGCGTTGAGAATGCACATCAGATCCGATGCGTTGGGAGCCGGATTCCTGTCGGGATGCAGCTGCTGGGCCAGTTTGCGATAGGCTTTCTTGATCTGATCAGGAGAGGCATCGCGCGGAACCTTGAGCTGCTCATAATGAGTAAGAGTTCTCTGCATATGTCTTGCTGTCCATGGCGGCATGCCATTTAACAAGCTATATCGGCAAGATTTCCGCTTACATCAGTCCTGTGTGCCTGACGACCCGGACGAAAATGCCCGGATCCTTGGACCCGGGCATTTTTGAAGCATCAGTACAGCTATACACGACAACTCTTCAGCCCAGTCCCGACCAGCGGTTTACTGCACGACCGCGGCAAGGTTTCGATCCATCGAATACCAGAGACAATCCTTGTCTTCCCGGCTGAAAAGCCAACAACCCTTTCCGTTATTGCGTGTGGTCCGGGCCGTTGAAACCAAGCTTATGCAAGCCCCCACCGCCTCGCAAACAGGGGCAAACGGCCAATGCCCTCAACCGACGTAAAACAATCTCGGATTGCCATCAGCTCTCAACCGACCGGTTCAAAAGGCCCGCATAAAAAGTCTGAACCCCACACAGCCCTCAACCACGCTCCAAAGCACCCAAGACAACGCCAAAGCTCCCCGCTTTCAACATCATCCCCCAGCCCCATCGCTCAAAAACCGGGGAAACCACCTACAAGCCAGCCTGCAAACATCCCGCATTCCGGTCATACGCCACACCGCACTCCGCTTTTTTTCAACCGAATCAGACAGCTAGGCTTTACAAGCTCGCCAGACTCTATATACTCACCGCCCATTACGCCGGTATAGCTCAGTTGGTAGAGCAACTGACTTGTAATCAGTAGGTCCCGGGTTCGACTCCTGGTGCCGGCACCATACGAAGTACCAAAAGAGGCTCACCGAAAGGTGGGCCTTTTTTGTTTCCGGCGCCTGTAGGAGCGAATTCATTCGCGAAACGCCGCCAGACCGTAGGACCTTTCTGAAATACAGGAAGACCTCCCATAACCGCTTGTCGATGCCCTAGACCACGACTACCTTCCTGCCTGTCGCCAACCAGCGACCGGGTTTAGTCGCCCGAACATCGTCAAGCAAAAATGCGCACCATAACCATTGCCGCCTCCCTGACACCGGCATGGCTCTTTATGGTGGCTGTGTACGGGGCACCTCCGGGTGCGCCGGGTGCTTGACGTCCCGGTCGACTAACCCGTGCATAGCCACCACCTTTCGTTTAGTCGCGAAACGTGATGGCTCAACCACGTCAAGGAGTCACCGTGATCAGAACCACAGCACATCCCCCTCAAATCCCAACAACGTCCCGCGAAATCAATATCGGCCTGTTCAACGTAAAGCCCGGTGTCAGGGTTGAAGATGCTCTGGTACTCGCTTCCGAATACCTGCTCTGTGCAGCGGCAACGGCTTATGAGGCTGCCGATAACAGCACTCGGGAGTTTCGGCCATTGGCGCAAGCGGTGGTGCATCAGATAGAAGCGGCGCGGGCGTTGGTTGAAGCGTCGGTGGCGGGGCTGGAGAACAAACAGGGCAGTCAGTAAGGGCATGAGGCATTAGCCAGGACATTTCGACTTCCGGGGTACTTCCGGGGCGACTTCCGGGGTGAATCAGCTTTTTTGACCCCGGAAGATCTGTCGAGGCGTCATGCACAGCCCTACATTCAGCCTCACTCACACTCATTTCTAACCCGCTATCACTGATACCTATTTAGCATCATTGTCATATTAAGAAACATATCGTGTAGCCGATGTAGGTGTGAATAGCCTCTCTCATCCCCTCGGCTCTTACGAGATCACAACAATGTCGCTACGGAATCTGGGTATCGCATCAAGGGCCACTCTAGGGTTTGCGCTGATCGCTTTGATCGTGGTGCTGCTCGGGTTGTTGAGCCTGCAAAAGCTGCATTCGTTGAATCAGTCGAGCCGTGATATTGGCAAGAACTGGCTGACCAGTACGCGTTTGCTGGGTGAGATGGCCGATACCACGACGCGTTTCCGGACCATGTCGTATTTCATTCTGGTCAACCGCTCCAAGGCGGATGTCGACAAGGCTGAGGCGCGTCTGAATACGTTGACGCAGAAGGCCAATCAGATCGCGGACAGTTATGCACCGCTGGTCAGTACCCCGGAAGAAGGCGCGGCGTTCAAGCAGTTCAAGGATGCCCTGCAAAACTACCTGCAGGCTCAGGATCGGCTGCGCAAGATTTCGCTGGCGGGTGAGACCGATCAGATCAACGGTTTGATCATCGGTGACCTGAAGGTGTATTCGGACCAGATAGCACCGCTGCTCGAGAAGCTGATTGCCTTGAACACCACGGGGGCCAACAAGGCGGTGGAGGATGCCAGCAGTCAGTATGAAAGCTCTCGCTTCATGATTGCCGGGATGATTATCGCGGCAGCCTTGCTGACCGTGTTGCTGGCGGTTCTGCTGACGCGCAGCATCGTGCGTCCGCTCATGGATGCGGTGCAGGTGGCTGAAGACGTTGCGGCGGGGGATCTGAGCAAGACCGTGGTCGTGCAGGGCAAGGATGAGGTTTCACGCTTGCAGCAGGCCTTGAGCGGTATGCAGCTCAATCTGCGCAAGACCATCCAGCAGATTTCCGACTCGGCAGCGCTGTTGGCGTCTGCGGCCGAGGAGCTGGATGCCGTGACCACCGAGAGCAGCCGCGGGCTTCAGCAGCAGAATAACGAGATCGAGCAGGCCGCGACTGCGGTCAACGAGATGACGGCGGCGGTTGAGGAAGTGGCACGCAATGCGGTCTCGACGTCCGAGGCTTCGCGGCTGTCCAGCCATTCGGCGCAGGAAGGGCGTCATCGCGTCAGTGAAACCCTGTCGTCGATTCAGCAGATGACGAAAGATGTGGCGGTAACATCCGATCAGGTTCGCTCACTCGCTGAGCAGTCCCAGGCCATCGGCAAGGTGCTGGATGTGATTCAGGCCATTGCGCAACAGACCAACCTGCTGGCCCTGAACGCCGCGATCGAAGCGGCACGCGCCGGTGAGGCTGGCCGTGGTTTTGCGGTGGTGGCCGATGAAGTGCGGGCGCTGGCCCATCGTACCCAGACGTCGGCCCAGGAAATCGAAGTCATGGTGGGCGGTATCCAGACCGATACCGAACAGGCGGTGATTTCGATGCAGAACAGCAGCTCCAAGGCTGAAGCGACGCTGGACATTGCCCAGAGCGCGGGTCAGGCACTGGAGGAGATCACCAAGGCCATCAATGAAATCTCGGAACGCAATCTGGTGATCGCCAGCGCCGCCGAGGAGCAGGCTCAGGTGGCCCGGGAGGTTGATCGGAACCTGGTGAACATCCGCGATCTGTCATTGCAGAGCACGACAGGAGCCGACCAGACCACCACCGCCAGCCATGAGTTGTCACGCCTGGCGGTGGACTTGAGCAAGATGGTCAGCCGCTTCAAGGTGTGAAGGGCATCAGGGGATGAGGATGACCTTCTCTCCCCTGCCCTCGTTGACTTCGGCATAACGCGCCAGTCCCTCGCTCATGGGGGACTCGAACAACCCGCTCGGCAGCGCCAGCAAGCCCTGATCGAAAAACTGCCCGAACTGATTGAGCATGCGGGCGCAGGCTTCGCAGTCGTAGAGCAGCGAGTTGATCCCCACCACCGAGCCCCCTTTGCGGTACAGCGCCAGCGCGGGTAACTGGACGTGACCGTCGACAGGCGCAGCAATGATGGCAATGCGTCCGAAGGTGGCCAACGCCGTTACGGCTGCGGGTAACCAGAAGCCCGTGGTGTCGAAAATGACGTCTGCGCCGCCCTGGAAGGTCTGGTTGACCTGACTGGCCAGCTCCTGAGCAGTATCGAGCAGGATGCCGTCGAAGCCTGCGGCTTGCAGGTTTTCCAGATGCTCGGGACGGCGCACCGCACCCAGCACTTTCGCGCCCAATATCTTGCCCAGCGCCATGGCCGCACTGCCGACCGCGCCGTTGGCACCGATCACCAGCAGGCGAGTGTCGCGAGCCACGAGGCTGCGTTGCAGTGCATCCCAAGCGGTGGTGTAAGGCACGCCAAGGCTGGCGGCTTGCGCAAAGCTCAGGGTCTTGGGTTTGAGAGCAACGCCTTTGGCGGGCAGGGTAAGGAACTCGGCATGGGACCCATCACGGAAGAAACCCGGCTCCCTGCCGGTTCCCCAGACGTCCTGCCCCAGCAACTCTTGCGGCCCCTCGACGACAACACCGGCAAAGTCCCGGCCAGGGATGCGCGGCAGTGTGGTGTAAGGGAAACGGCCCAGTACGTTCTTCACATCGCTGGGGTTCAGGCCAGCGGCTTTTACGTGAATCAGGACTTCTCCGTCGGAGGGCACTGGCTTGGGCAGTTCGACGTACTCCAGTGCCGCCAGGTCGCCGGTTCGGGAAAATTGCAGGGCTTTCATGGGTGTCTCCGCACAAGTCATGGAATGCGCAGAGTGTAGAGAGAGGCGCGGCAGGCTATCGGCCAAGGGCTTCAGGATATCGGTCAGATGGGCATCGTGTGGGAGCGGATTCATCCGCGAAGAGGCCCGTGTATTCACAGCATCTGCGTTCGTCAGAAAGAATGTCTTCCCGGATAAATCCGGTCCCACACACAGGGCGGTGTTGTGTCAGGGGGTGAGGTATTGCGAGGGTGCTGTGCCCAGTTCGCGGCGGAACATGTCGCTGAAACTGCTGGGGCTGTAGCCCAGCGAACGGGCAATGCGGCTGACCGGAACGCCCTGGATGATTTCGGCCACGGCCGTCGCCAGTTGCACCTGTCTGCGCCATTCGGCAAAGCCCATTCCCAGTACACCCTGAAACAGGCGAGCCAGGGTGCGGACACTGGCACCGGCGTTTTCAGCGTGTTGCTCGAGCGAGATATTCAGCGACGGTTCGCTCATGACCGCCTGACAGAGGTTCATCAGACGTCGATCAGAGCCGTCGGGCATCGGGACTTTCAAGAGGGAACGCCTGGCTCGCTTGAGCTCCAGCAAGGCAAGGCTGACCAGCGCATCGTAGTATTGCGGCTCTCGATCCCGGTCCTGTGCGACAAGATTGAGAATAAGCTCGCGCAGCAAACCGCCCACTTCAAGAACTTGAACCGAGCGCTCCAGCGTCTGGGCAAGGGCCGGACGCAGGTAGATATTGCGCATTTCCAGCTCCGAAACCACGCGAATGCCATGCTCGACACCCGGCGGCAGCCACACGGCTCGTTGCGGTGGCACGACCAGCGCTTCCTGGGGTGTCTCGACCCACATCACCCCGGACATCGCATACAGCACCTGGCCCCACACATGATCATGCGGCTCGGTGTAATGCCCACGCGGGTAAGTGCGTGCCAGAGGTTGCACGGGGATGGCGATATCGGTGAGGTCTGGAGGTGCGGCGAGTGCCATGGCGTCATCGGCGTGGGCAAGGATAAGCGCATGGTAGCCGACAACCTTCTCGCGTCGCCATTTATCGCTCCCCATAAAAAATGCCCCGATCCGGAGATCGAGGCATTTTCGACAGCGGTTTACACAGTCACGTCTTAGAAGACGTTGATTGGGTAATCAACGAAGATGCGAACTTCGTTACCTTCGCTGTTGTAGGCCTGAGCGTCAGAAGAAACACGCAGGATCGAGCTACGCAGGCGAACGGACAAGTCCTTGGCCGGGCCGCCCTGTACAACGTAGGTCAGCTGGTTGAAGAACTCGCGCTCTGTACCATTGCCGCTACCCGCAGTGCCGTCGTCGATGTTGTCACCGCGAACGTAGGCCGTCTTGTAGCTCAGGCCTGGAGTGATCAGGCTGGACAGGTCGACGCCGTAGGCCACTTGCCACGAACGCTCGTCCTTGCCGTTGAAGTCAGACCAGTAGGAGTTGGCCAGGTAGATGGTGTTGCCGCCATCACCGAAGCCACCGGCATTCCGGTAGCCGCCATAGTTGTAGCCGGTTTCACCGGAGCTACGCTGGTGAGCCAGGGTGAAGGAGTGGATACCCACAGCCCAGGTCGCCGCCAGGCTCCAGATCTTGTTGTCACGTGCGCCAGCAGCCGCTGCGTCCGAGTAGTCCTTGTCCAGCTTGGTCTTGTAGCCGTTGAAGTCCAGAGTCAGGGACTGGTCTTGTGGCAGCGAGAAGACGTAGTTCAGGTTCAGGTACTGCTTCTTGAAGACATCTTCGTTGTCAGAGGCATAGGCCGCTGCGCTGAAAGCGTCGGTGAACTTGTAGCTACCACCGAATACGTTGATGCTCTTCAAGCCACCGCTGTCGCGAGCTTCGGCGCTCTTGCGAGCTTCCTGAGTGAAGCGACCGGCAACCAGCTCCAGACCTTCGATCTCTTTGGAAGTGATCATGGTACCGGTGTAACTTTCCGGTAACAGGCGGGAGTTATCGTAGCTCAGCACTGGCAGCTGAGGCATTTGATCGCCGTACTTGAGCACAGTGTTGGAGACGCGGAATTTTACCGCTGCGCCAGCACGCGCCAGGTCATGGGGTGACGAGGTCGGAATATCATCGCCATTTGCGTCAACGCCGGCACTGCCTCGCTTGAAGAAGTCGATACCGCCAGCGCCGCTACGACCTTTACCGCCATCCAGACGGATGCCGTACAGACCGAATGCATCGACGCCCACGCCGACTGTGCCCTGGGTGAAACCGGACGTGAAGGTACCCATGAACGCTTGGCCCCATTCGGCCTTGTCGTCACCGCCATTCTTGTAGTCACGGTTGATGTAAGCGTTACGCAGGTTCACGGTCAGGTGACTGTCTTCAACAAAACCTTTGGAATCTGCCTGTCCCTGGGCCATCGCCTGACTGGCGCTCATGATGCCCAGAGCGAGCAAACCGATACGTTTGTTAAACATCTTATTTTCCTTCTTAAACACGGATTGACACGCGCCGTGGCGGCTTCCCTGAGGTCGGCCGGGGGCTTCCGACTTGAACGAACAAGTATAGAAGCCCGAACGAAATCATCGCAGTGGACTACAGATGCACGTATATGGCGTATAGCCACAAGCGGTGGGACCTGAATCCTAGTCTCAGGGCTTGAGGGGTGTCAAACGCGGAAATAGCCGGTTCAGAAGGCTCGCACACACCACTCAGTCCTTGAGAACACCTAACAAAGCCTCCAGCTCTGCCTCATTGAACAAACCTGCCGGGTAGCGCTGCAAAAGCAGTGCACGTACATCCGGTCTGGGTTTTGGAAGTCTGGTCGTCCTTAACCAATCAGCCATCATCTGACGAGCCTCGTTACTCGCAGACAAACCACGAGCATGATGCTGGTTGATACCTGCGTTCATAATGGACAACCTCTTGAGTCATGAGGGGCTAAATCTACGGACGCTTTGTGACAGGAAAACGAAAGAAACCTCCACTTATTTACTCGCCGTCGGGTTTACCTCAGGGTAATTGCTACAAAGCGTTACCCAAAGAAAAAGCCCATCAGGAGATGGGCTTAGCTCAGCAAGAACAGGACCAACTGGCTGGTCTGAATGTAAAAAAGTATTACAAAGATGCTTTTCGTGGGGCGGGCTGCTGCTGGGTGAGGCAATGGATGTTACCCCCGCCCAACAATAATTCACGGCCAGGTGCCATCACCACTTCATGCTCCGGGAAGAGCCGCTGCAGGATTTCACGGGCCTTTTCGTCCATGGGGTCATCGAAACTCGGTGCAATGATGCCGCCGTTGACGATCAAAAAGTTCACATAAGAAGCAGCCAGACGCACCGAAGGGGAGCGTTCCTGACTGCCGTGCACCTTATCGACGCCTGCGCATTCTTCCTCGGTCGCAAACAACGGGCCGGGAATCGGCATTTTATGGACGGTGATTTCGCGTCCTCTGGCATCCCGGGTGTTTTCCAAAATACTCAACGCCGCGTGGCAACGTGTGTAGTTGGGGTCTTTGGGATCATCGGTCCAGGCGAGTAGCACTTCACCCGGACGCACGTAGCAGCAGAAGTTATCCACATGCCCGTCCGTCTCGTCATTGAACAGACCGTCGGGGAGCCAGATGACTTTATCCACAGACAGGTTATCGCTGAGCACGGCCTCGATTTGTGCACGAGAAAGGTGCGGGTTGCGGTTGCGATTGAGCAGGCATTCTTCCGTGGTAATCAGCGTGCCTTCACCGTCGACGTGGATCGAGCCACCTTCCAGCACGAAACCTTCCGTCGCGTAACGCGGGCAACGCTCGATTTCCAGTACCTTGCTGCCCAGTTGCGAATCCAGGTTCCAGGGTGAATACAACCCTCCGTCGAAGCCGCCCCAGGCATTGAAGTCCCAGTTCACGCCACGCACTTCGCCCTGATCGTTGATGACGAAGGTCGGCCCGGTATCCCGCACCCAGGCGTCGTCATTGCTGATTTCCACCACACGGATATTGGGCATGTCGAGGTGGGCACGGGCGTTGTCGTATTGCCCGGCAGACACCGCGACCATAACCGGCTCGAAACGCGCGATGGCCTTGGCGACCGCAACGTGTGCGGCCTGCGCAGGTTTACCACCCAGACGCCAGTTGTCGGGCCGCTCAGGCCAGACCATCCAGACCTGAGTCTGCGGTGCCCATTCGGCAGGCATGTGAAAGCCATCGGCCCGTGGCGTGCTCTTGAGCGTCGTCATGGCGATCAGGACTCCAGCGAGCCGTCGAGGGTCTTGACCGCGCCGTACAGGTTCGGACGACGGTCACGGAAGGTCCCCCAGGCACTGCGGATGTGCTCCAACTCATCCAGGTCGAAGCTGTGGACCAGAATGCCTTCTTCGGTTTCGTTCAGTTCCTCGACTTTCTCACCGAACTGGTTGGCGATGAATGACGAGCCGTAGAAGGTGATGTCGTAACCGTCCTGCTCTTCGTTGCCGATACGGTTGCTGGCGATCAGCGGCATCAGGTTGGCGCCGGCATGGCCTTGCTGCACACGCTGCCAGTGATCGCGGGAGCTGATGGTCTTGTCATGCGGCTCGCTGCCGATGGCGGTCGGGTAGAACAGGATTTCCGCCCCTTGCAGCGCCATGCTGCGCGCGCACTCCGGGAACCACTGATCCCAGCAGATGCCCACACCGATTTTCGCGTAACGGGTCTGCCAGACCTTGAAGCCGGTGTCGCCCGGGTTGAAGTAATACTTTTCGTGGTAGCCGGGGCCGTCCGGGATATGGCTCTTGCGGTAGATGCCCAGGTTGCTGCCGTCGGCATCGATGATCGCGATGGAGTTGAAGCGCGCACGCCCGGCCAGCTCGAAGAAGCTGATCGGCAGGACGACCTGCAACTCTTTTGCAATCTTCTGGAAATGTTTGATCGCCACATTGGATTCTAGGCTGGTCGCCAGTTGCAGGTAATCCGGGTTGGGCTTCTGGCAGAAGTACGGCGTCTCGAACAGCTCCTGGATCAGGATGATCTGAGCCCCCTTGGCAGCGGCCTCACGGACCAGCTTTTCAGCGGTTTCGATGTTGGCTTCCAGATCCCAGGAACAGGCCATCTGGGTAGCGGCGACGGTGACGATACGGCTCATGGAAATGCCTCCTGGGCGGGCTCATGACAATCATGGACAGCGGTAGGAGCGCATTCATTCGCGAATGGCTTTCGCGGTTAAAACCGCTCCTACGGATAGGGTCGCTTTATAACGGATAAAAATCGGCTTTTAAAGTAGATAAAGGCTTAAAAAATGATAAATCATCACTTTAAGCCGATACCCATCGAATTTACTCCAGCTCGCTCAACACCTTGGACACACTCTCGACAAAAAATTCCACACTTTGCCGGGTGGTGCACATGGGCGGCTTGATCTTGAGAATGTTCAGGTAATCCCCTGTCGGCTGCATGAAAATACCCAGTTCTCGGAGACGATCGCACAGTTGCGCGGTTTCTTCGGTGGCGGGCTCCAGCGTCTGACGATCCCTGACGAACTCGACCCCCAGATAGAACCCCATGCCATGTACCGCGCCCACCAGCGGGTGTTTATCGACCAGTGCCTGCAATAACGCCTTGAAGTGATCGCCTGTGATCCTTGCGTTGTCCCACAGTTTTTCTTCTTCCATGACATCCAGCACCGCCATGCCGATCCGGCAACTGACCGGGCTGCCGCCGGAGGATGAAAAGAAATAGCCCTCGGCCTCCAGTGCTTCGGCAATTTCACGACGAGTAATGACGGCTCCCAGAGGGTGGCCATTCCCCATGCCTTTGGCCATGGTGATGATGTCCGGCACCACGCCCTGCTCCTCAAAGCCCCAGAAGTAATGGCCCAGACGGCCATAACCCACCTGCACCTCATCGGCAATGCACACGCCGCCCTGCTCACGGATCTTCCGATAAACGTGTTGCAGATAACCCGGCGGCAGGGAGATCCCACCGGCATTGCCATAGACCGGCTCGCAGATAAAACCGGCGACCTGCCGCTGTTGCTCTGCCAGCCTCGCCAGTACCTGATCGACGCTGCGCACATACTCCACCGCACTGTCGCTGCCACGATAAGGACCGCGGTAGGTATTGGGTGCCGTTACCGGATGCACCCAGTCGGGGCGTGTGCTCAGCGCCTGCGGGTTATCGGCAATCGAGGTGGAGATAGCATCGGTCGCCACCGACCAGCCGTGATAGGCCTCCAGCACGCTGAGCATGTCGCGCCCGCCGCTGTAGGCCCAGGCCAGTCGGATCGCCAGATCGTTGGCCTCGGTGCCGCTGTTGACCAGAAAGACGCGGTCCATTCCTTCCGGTGCCAGCGCGAGCAGGCGTTCGGAAAACTCGGCGATGGCCGCGTAGTGAAAACGGGAATTGGTGTTGAGCAGCGACCACTGACGCCCGGCCTCATGGGCCATGCGTGGATGACCATGCCCCAGCACCGCCACGTTATTGAGCATGTCCAGGTAGGAGCGGCCCTGCATGTCGATCAAGTGATTGCGCCAGCCACGCTCGATCTGCGGCGGAGCCTGATAATAATGTTTCTGCGAACGGGCGAAGCTGGCGTCACGCCGCGCCAGAAGCTGCGCACTCTCCGGAAGCGCCGGGGCATCGCAAGCGAAACCCAGCATGGTCGAAGGCGAGGGGCAGAACGCACGCCAGGCCGCCGCCCGTGAAGGTGTTGTAAAGAGCGGCGGGCTCAGCTCGGTATCCGTGCACAGTTGCAGTAACAAGGAACCGCCGCCCTGCCCGATCACATCCCCGGCCGCCACGCGGCTTCCCGCTTTCAAACCTGTCACGGCCCCCCACAGTTTCAGGCTCACCTCGTCGCCGACCAGCCATATCGCGGCATCGGCCGTCTGACGCAAGGTGGCATTGAAAGGCGCATGCAGGGGCGTTTCGGGCGGAATATGCAATTCAACGTGCAAGGCACAGGTGTCGGGCTCTCTGGCACTGTCCGGCACGGTGCGCGACAGGCGGTATTCACCGAACCGGCTGGAGGCCAGACCGGTCTCTTCTGCGACATCCGCCAGCACACGCTCATCGATGCCGTCTTGCTCCCAGTTCCCGGCCACGAAGTGTTCGCTGAGCACGCCCAGGTCCACCGGCTGGAAGGTCCGGCCCGTCAAGCTCGGTAGCAAGGGGAAGTAGACAGGCTGCGTGATGACCGGCAACTCGACCCCGGCCGCCTGAAGAATCGCCGCCTCCATCAGCGTCATCGGCACCGATGTCGCCACATCGAAAATACCCCACTCGCCCGCGAGGTTGGCCTGGATATAGGCGTTATCCGGCTCGACACGGGCCTGTTGCTCACTGCTGAGTACCAGCACCGTCGAACGCGCCACGATCAACGGCCACAAGGCTTGCAGCTCGGCAACCGTCAGCGGGTTAATGGCGTGATACGCCCGTACGGCGGGCAGGATGTAAAACGGATCGCCGTCGGCATGGTGCAACAGCGCGGCGCAGGTCACCGAAAGATCCGCCACCCGCCAGGTCGTGACCAGATCCCCGAAATCGATCAACCCCTGCAATTGCCAACAGCGGCTTGCATCCCGTGCCCAGACAACGTTGTGCTCGGTGATATCCAGATGAACGGCCTGTATCGGCAGTTCCGGGATCAGCGGCAATAGACGGCCATGCGCCTGTTCAGCAGCTTCGATCAGACAGGCCCGCTCATCGGCGCTGTCGATCACGGGCAACAGATGCTTGCTCAGTGCATAAGCGTGCCGGGGGTCCCATTGCAGAATCCGCTCGAGACCGGGATGCTTGAAATCGGCCAGCGCCACATCGACCCAGGCACACACGGCCCCCAGCTCTGCCACGACCTCATGGCTCAGGTGCCCGACATGCCCCAGCGACTGGCCGTCGATGAACTCCAGCAAGCGCACATGAAAGGCACGCCCGTCGATCTCCAGGGATAACCGTTGCTCGGTGTCGTTGGCCCGGATCACACCCGGCACCCGCACGGATGAATGGCTGGCCAGATGCTGCAACGCCGCATGCTGGGCGTCCAGCTCAACAGCCGAGTAGTCGCCATGGCAGATTTTCAGCACATACCGACGCTGACCGGCGTCGAGCAGAAAGTTGCGATCCTGCTGGCTGCCCAGCGCCTTCAAGGCTCCCGTCAATCCGTAATGCTGCTCAAGCCATTGCAAGGCCTGCTCAACAGAGACCTCCGGGCAAGGCAGGCTGGATCGGCGGATAAGCGTAGCAAGCGGCATGTGGCGACCTCGTTCTTGTCATAACCCTCGGCCAGACAGGCAGAGGGGTTCCGGTCGCCCCACTATAGAAGCCTTGATTCATGCCTCCAACTGCTGTCCGGTGACCGGGCGGCAGTTTTATGGCGATAGCACAATCGCTTATCGGTTTTTTTCATTATTTCTGAATGCCATCTTGCCCGATGCTGCTTGCACGCATCCCTTCATGACCACAAGCTATGCACCATAACGCTCAAGACAGATAAACAAAGAAGACCCGCTCATGCGAATACTTGTGACCGGTGGTGCTGGTTTTATCGGCTCTGCGTTGATCAGACACCTGATACAGAACACCGAGCACGATGTGCTCAACGTCGACAAGCTGACCCATGCTGGCAACCTTGAGTCGCTGTCCGGCATTGCGATCAATACGCGCTATGAACTGGTGCAGGCCGATATCTGCGATCAGGCCCGGATAAGCGCCGTGCTTGAGCGGTTCGAGCCCCATGCCATCATGCACCTGGCGACCGAATCCGATGGGGACCACGTCACCGATGGCCCTGGCGATTTTGTCCAGACCAATGTCGTGGGCACCTACAGCCTGCTGGAAGCGACTCGCAGCTATTGGCAGAACAGGCCTGAAGCCGAGCGAAAGGCATTCCGCTTCCACCATATTTCCACCGACGAGGTGTATGGCGACCTGCGTGGCCATGATGAGCCGTTCAACGAAGCCACGCCTTATGCACCCGGCTCGCCCCATGCCGCCAGCAAGGCAGCGTCGGATCATCTGGTTCGGGCCTGGCACCGTACCTATGGATTACCGGTCGTCGTCACTCACAGCTCAAACAATTACGGGCCGTTTCATTTCCCGGACAGGCTGATCCCGCTGACGATCCTCAATGCCCTGGAGGGCAAGCCACTGCCCGGGCATGGCGACGGCCTGCATGTGCAGGACTGGCTGTACGTCGATGACCATGTCCGGGCATTGCTCAAGGTCGTGACCGAAGGAGCGGTCGGGGAGACTTACACCATTGGCGGGCGCAACGGGCAGAAGAATCTCGATGTGGCTCGGCACATCTGTGATTTGCTGGAAGAACTGGCCCCGACTCGTCCCACTGGCATAGCGCATTTCAGCGACCTCATCACCCATGTGGCCGATCGGCCGGATCAGGATCGCCGCTACGCTATCGATACGGGCAAGATCGAAAAAGAACTGGGGTGGACGCCTGTAGAAACACTCGAATCAGGACTGCGAAAGACTGTGCAATGGTATCTGGATAATCCGGACTGGTGTCGCAGGGTCCAGGATGGCAGTTATCGAGGTGAACGACTGGGTTTCACTGACCACAAGGATCTGATCGCATGACCAAGGGAATTGTACTGGCCGGAGGCTCTGGCTCACGCCTGCATCCGATCACGCTGGGGCTTTCCAAACAATTGTTGCCGGTCTATGACAAACCGATGATCTATTACCCGATCTCCGTGTTGATGCTGGCCGGGATTCGGGAAATCCTGATCATCTCCACCCCGCAGGACCTGCCCCAGTACCGTAGGCTACTGGGCGATGGCAGCCAGTTCGGCGTGAACTTTCATTACGCCGAACAGCCGAAGCCCGACGGGCTGGCCCAGGCATTCCTGATCGGCGAGACATTTATAGGCAATGATTCGGTGTGCCTGATATTGGGTGATAACATCTTCCACGGTCAGCATTTCAGCGAACAGTTGCAAAAGGCGGCCGCCAGCACCAGCGGGGCGACCGTATTCGGTTACTGGGTAAAAGATCCGGAACGCTTCGGTGTCATCGATTTCGATGAAGAAGGCCGGGCACTGTCCATCGAAGAAAAACCCACAGCCCCGAAATCCGGTTATGCAGTCACCGGTTTGTACTTCTACGATAACGAAGTGATCCAGATTGCCAGGGACGTCAAACCGTCCGAGCGCGGCGAACTGGAAATCACCGATGTGAACAATGCCTATCTGCAGCGTGGCGACTTGCGGGTCGAACGCTTCGGACGAGGCTTTGCCTGGCTTGATACGGGCACCCATGACAGCCTGCTCGATGCCTCGGCCTACGTGCAGACCATCGAACACCGACAAGGCCTGAAAGTCGCATGCCTTGAAGAAATTGCGTATCAGAATGACTGGATAGACCGTCACCATTTGCTCAATCGCGCCGCGTATTTCGGCAAGACCGGTTATGGTCAGTATTTGTTCAAACTTGCAGGGGAACGTAAGTGAAAGTGATTGCCACAAAGCTGCCTGAAGTCTTCATCGTCGAACCCAAAGTGTTCGGCGATGAAAGAGGGTTCTTTTATGAAAGCTACAACGCCAGGGCTTTCTTCGAGGCGACAGGCATTCAGCCGGACTTCGTTCAGGACAACCATTCACGCTCGCAAAAAGGTGTGTTGCGAGGCCTGCATTACCAGATCGAAAACGCCCAGGACAAACTGGTGCGCGTGACCGTCGGCGAAGTGCTGGATATCGCGGTCGATATCCGCCGCAGCTCCCCGACATTCGGCCAGTGGGTGGGTGTCAGGCTGTCGGCCGAAAATAGCCGCCAACTGTGGGTCCCCAAAGGTTTTGCCCATGGATTCGTGGTGCTCAGTGACTATGCCGAGTTCCTGTACAAGACCACCGACTACTACACCCCGTCCGCCGAGCGCTGCATTCGCTGGGACGATCCCGATCTGGCCATCGACTGGGAACTGGCCAGTGCGCCACAGCTGTCGGCCAAGGATCAGCAGGGCAAGAGCCTGAAAGACGCCGACCTGTTTGCATGAGTGCCTGTCGGCTCAACGGCAGGCATAATGCGGTTTTCTGATACGCCTGTTCCGACGCGATCGTGAGATTCGCGAATGGGTCAGCCTCGCGCGGGCAGATCCATTCGTGAAAGACCAGGCCAGCACACCTTTCGGCCATCGCCCAGACATGACGACCAAACCCGCCATCCCACATCGCCCTCGCTGGCGCAGCCTCGCTCTTCTGGCGCTCTGCCTTGCGCCGTTGCTATGGCCTCTCGAACACCTTGCCGAACGTTATTACCGCAGCGAGCTGGCCAGCCAGAATCGCCAGACGCTGGACCTGTACGTGGCCAGCCTACTCGGCACCTTGCACCGCTATGAAACCCTGCCGCAGATTCTCGGTGACCTTCCGGCCCTGCATGAGGCGCTGGCAAAACCCCAGGATCAGGCGACACAGGAACACGCCAACCAGTTGCTCAGGGACATTACCCGGCAAACCGGCGCGGATGTCATGTACCTGATGGACAGCCAGGGCCTGACCATCGCAGCTTCCAACGCCGATCAACACGACAGTTTCGTGGGCCGCAACTTCTCGTTCCGCCCTTATTTCAGCGATGCACTGGCCGGGAAACTGGGGCGTTTCTTCGGCCTGGGGACCACCTCGGTCAAACGCGGCTATTTCTTCGCGGCCCCTGTCAGTGACGCGGGCAAGGTGACTGGCGTGCTGGTCGTCAAGGTCGATCTGGACCATACGGAAACCCTGTGGGGCAAGACACCCGAGCAGTTGTTGCTCACCGACCAGAATGGCGTGGTGATCCTGACGTCCAACCCGGAATGGCGCTTCCGGGCAACCCGCGAGCTGAGCGAAGAGGAAAAAAAGGCCATTGTCGCCATACAGCCTTATCCGACCCGCGACCCACGCCCGTTGAAACTCGATGAGCGCGCCTGGCTGACCCAGACCCGCGATATCGATGAAACCGACTGGAGCGTAAGCATTCTGGCACCGCGTGTTCTGGTCGACCGGCAGGTGCGCACCGTCGTGGCGATTGGTGGTGCAGGCCTGCTGGTATTGATGTCACTGCTGGGCCTCATGATGCAGCGCCGCCGCCATTACCTGGACCGCATCGCGTTCGAGGCCAAGGCCAGACGCGAGCTGGAAATGCGCGTCATCGAACGCACCAGCGACCTCGAAGGCCTCAACAGCAGGCTTCGTCAGGAAGTGCTGGAGCGTGAGCAGGCGCAGCAGGAACTGGTCCGTGCGCAGGACGAACTGGTGCAGGCCGGCAAGCTTTCGGCACTGGGCACCATGTCCGCCAGCATCAGCCATGAACTCAACCAGCCATTGGCGGCGATCCGCAGTTACGCCGAAAACGCGGAGGTTCTGCTCGATCACCAGCGAATCGACGATGCACGCGGCAACCTGAAACTGATCAGTGAACTGACCGGGCGTATGGCCTCGATCATCGCCCACCTGCGCGCCTTTGCCCGTCGGGATCGGCATGCCCCGGAAAGCGTTGCCCTGCAACCGGCGCTGGACGATGCCCTGGCCCTGCTGGCCAAGCGACGCCGCGCCATGGAAGTCGAACTGATCCGTGACCTGCCGGACGCCACGCTGTGGGTGCAGGCCGGAGAAACCCGTTTACGCCAGGTACTGGGCAACCTGCTGGCCAACGCGCTGGATGCCCTGACCGAAAAAGGCCCGCCACGCAGGCTGTGGATAAGTGCCGAGTCCACCGATGAAGGCGTCAATCTGTACATTCGTGACAATGGCCCGGGCTTTACCCAGGAAGCGCTGGCCCGGGCACGCGAACCCTTCTTCACCACCAAGACCCGCACCCAGGGCCTTGGGCTGGGGTTGGCGATCTGCGATACGCTGATGCGCGCCCTGGATGGCGAGTTGCTGTTCGCCAATCACCCGACAGGCGGCGCCTTGCTCACCTTGCGCCTGCGTGCCGGCTCTTCCGGGTCCAACCTTCAACCGCCAGAGGATCTCTCCGCATGAGTTCGGATACCGCCATCGACAGCCACATTCAGGTGGTTCTGATCGACGACGACTCGCACCTGCGCCAGGCCTTGTGCCAGACGCTCGACCTGGCAGGCCTGAAAGTCCTGCCCCTGGCCGAAGCCAATGGGCTGGCCAATCGCATTGGCCGCGACTGGCCGGGCGTCATCGTCAGCGATATCCGCATGCCCGGCATGGATGGCCTGGAGTTGTTGAGCCATCTGCACAGTCAGGACCCTGAACTGCCGGTGCTGTTGATTACCGGTCATGGCGACGTTCCGCTTGCCGTACAGGCCATGCGCGCCGGAGCCTATGACTTTCTCGAAAAACCTTTCGCCAGCGATGCCTTGCTCGACAGCGTTCGCCGGGCCCTGGCCTTGCGCCAGCTGGTCCTGGAAAACCGCAGCCTGAGGCTGGCCTTGAGCGATCGCCAGCAATTGAGCACCCGGCTGGTGGGCCAGTCCTCGCCCATGTTGCGCCTGCGCGAACAGATCGGTGCACTGGCGGCCACGCGGGCCGATGTTCTGATCCTCGGTGAAACCGGCGCAGGCAAAGAGGTGGTGGCCAGAGCCCTTCATGACTTGTCCAACCGCCGAAACGGCCCGTTCGTTGCGATCAACGCCGGGGCCCTGGCCGAATCGGTCGTGGAAAGCGAGTTGTTCGGCCACGAGCCGGGCGCGTTCACCGGCGCGCAAAAGCGGCGAATCGGCAAGTTCGAGTTCGCCAATGGCGGCACGTTGTTCCTCGATGAAATCGAAAGCATGAGCCTGGATGTGCAGGTCAAGTTGCTGCGCCTGTTACAGGAACGTGTGGTCGAGCGCATGGGCAGCAACCAGCAGATTCCTCTGGATATCCGCGTGATCGCCGCCACCAAGGAAGACCTGCGTCAGGCGGCCGATCAGGGACGCTTCCGGGCCGACTTGTATTACCGCCTGAATGTGGCGTCGTTGCGCATCCCGCCCCTGCGTGAACGCGGCGAAGATGCGCTGGTGCTGTTCGAGCATTACGCCGATGCCGCCAGCGCACGCCACGGCATCCTCAAGAACGAACTCAAACCGGGCCAGCGGGCGCTGTTATTGCGCCACAACTGGCCGGGCAACGTGCGCGAATTGCAGAACGCCGCCGAACGCTTTGCCTTGGGGCTGGAGCTGGAACTCGAAGGCAGCGACACGCCCGAAGCCCCGCCTGTCAGTGGCGGCTTGAGCGATCAGGTGGAAAGCTTCGAGCGCGCCTTGATCGCCGCCGAACTGACGCGTCCGCACAGCTCGGTTCGCAGCCTGGCCGAAGCGCTGGGGCTGCCACGCAAGACCCTGCACGACAAACTACGCAAACACGGCCTGAGCTTTGGCGACAACGGCGGAGCCTCCGATGAAAACGAATGAGCAGGGTTCGGCAGCACAGGCGCTGGAAAACGTCCTGCATCACGACATTCCGCTGACCCGGGAAATGGGCATGCGCGTCATTGACTGGCAGGACCGCCGGCTGCGCCTGCACCTGCCACTGGCTCCCAACATCAACCACAAAAGCACGCTGTTCGGCGGCAGCCTGTATTGCGGCGCAGTGCTGGCCGGTTGGGGCTGGCTGCACCTGAGATTGCAGGAAGCCGGGATCACCGACGGGCATATCGTGATCCAGGACGGGCAGATCAGCTATCCGCTACCGGTTCGCGGCGATGCCATTGCCTTGTGCGAAGCGCCCGACGAGACGTTGTGGGACAAGTTCATCACCACCTACCAACGCCGGGGCCGGGCGCGCCTGACCTTGCAGACCCGTATCACCGCTCAGGACGACGATGCGGATGCGGTGAGGTTTACCGGGCAGTTCGTGTTGCACCGCTAGATACCACCACCTGTAGGAGCGAATTCATTCGCGAAAACTGTATTTCTGCCGGTAAAGATTCATCGGCTGTACAGGCTTTCGCGAATGAATTCGCTCCTACCGGGTTTATTCGCGAACAATCCCGGTAGCCAGTTCCAGCAACTTCCCTCGCCATGCGGCACTGGCAGGCAAGGCCAGGAAGAACGGGTTGAGCAACGACTCTCGTGCCGGGTAGCTGAACGGCTCGCCATCGAGTTGCAGCACCTCACCGCCAGCGCCTTCAAGCACCCCTTGAGCAGCAGCGGTATCCCACTGAGAAGTCGGGGCCAGTCTCGGATAACAGTCGGCGGCACCTTCGGCCACCAGACAGAACTTCAATGAACTGCCGATGCTGGTCAATTTCAGTTCGCCCAGGCTGGCAGACAACCCCGTCAGCAGGCGTTCCTGCTCGGGGCTGGAATGGCGACGGCTGGCAACCACCGTAAAGTCCTGCCCTGGCGCAGGCTCATTCCGCACCGTGACGGGTTCACAATGCTCAAGATTATCGCTGCGCCAGGCACCCAGCCCGGCACCGCCGAAGTAGCAGCGATTGTTGGTCGGCATGGACACCACCCCGAACACCACGCGCCCACGCTCGATCAAGGCGACATTGACGGTGAATTCTTCGCTGCCGGAAATGAATTCCTTGGTGCCGTCCAGCGGATCGACCAGCCACCAGCGCTCCCAACCGGCCCGCTCACTCAGGGGAATATCCGCGTCTTCTTCGGACAACACATGGATCGTGGGGTCCAGCGCCTTCAAGCCTTTGACCAGAACCTGATGGGCCGCCAGGTCGGCCGCCGTCACCGGAGAGTCATCAGCCTTGGCCATCACGGCAACGTCCGCTCTCCAGAACGGCAGGATGGCCTCGCCCGCCACCCGGGCAAGGTCGATCACGGGAGCAAGAAGCGGATGTGGCAGGTTGGCAAACACGTCGGTCATGGCAGAAAAAGTCCACGTTGGGTTAATAGGTCTCGAACAAGGTAGAGCGCGGCCAGCGCCCTGCCCTCACTGAACTGGGCGTTCTGGGCCAGGCTGGACAGTTCGCGCAGGCTGATGCGGTCGACTCGAATAGGCTCAGGTTCATCGCCTTCCAGGCGCTCTTCGTACAGATCGGTCGCCAGCACCACCTGAATCTTCTGGCTCATGTAACCAGGCGACAAGGACAGCTCGGTCAGATGCTCCAGTTGCCGGGCGCCAAAGCCTGCCTCTTCCTTGAGTTCACGGTTGGCGGCCGCCAGAACATCTTCGCCCGGCTCGATCAGGCCCTTGGGGAGGGACAGCTCGTATTCATCCGTCCCGCCGCAATACTCTTCGATCAAGACCGCCTGTTCGGCATCGATCATGGCGACAATCATCACTGCACCATACCCGGCTCCCCTGCCCACCAGCCGCTCATAAGTACGCTCGACGCCGTTGGCGAAGCGCAATTGCAGCTCTTCAACTCGGAACAGGCGACTGCTGGCGACGATTTCGCGGGCAAGTACGGTAGGTTTCTGGCGCATGACAGGCTCCTTTGCGGTGACGGGGTACTATACCGTGGCTTTTCCGGTTGTCTGTCCCGGATATGCTTACATCCGTCATCAATCTCTAAAGAGGCAAGAATGTCTTCAATGCCCTGGCGCGACATCGATACCGTTCTGCTGGATATGGACGGCACATTGCTCGATCTGCATTACGACGAGCATTTCTGGATGCAGCACCTGCCTCAGCGTTATGCCGAGCTGCACGGAATCAGTCTGGCCATGGCCTGGCTGGAGATTGAGCCCCTGTTCAAGAACAACGCGGGCACGCTCAACTGGTATTGCCTGGACTTCTGGAGCAAGGAGTTGAACCTGTCGGTGCGCGACCTGAAGCTTGAAACGGCCCACCTGATCGCCTTGCGGCCAGATGCCCAGACTTTTCTGGCGGCGATCCAGAAAGCAGGCAAGCGGGTGATCATGATCACCAATGCCCATCGTGACTCGTTGTCATTGAAACTGGAGCGGATCGAGCTGGCACCGTACTTCGAACGCCTCATCAGCTCGCATGACTACGGTTTTCCCAAGGAAAACGCGCAGTTCTGGGATGCCTTGCAGGCCGACACCGCATTCGACCCGGCGCGCAGCCTGTTCATCGACGATACCCTGCCGATTCTGCGCAGCGCCCGACGCTTTGGTGTGGCCCATTTGTTGGCCGTCAGCGAACCCAATAGCCAGAAAGGCCCAAAGGACACCGAAGAATTCGAGGCCGTGGGCGATTATCTGGAACTGATCAAAGGCCTGTAGGAGCGAATTCATTCGCGAAAAGCCAGTACAGATGTATTGCCTGACACACGTCTTCGCGGATGAATTCGCTCCTGCAGCGGCAGAAATCTAATCGGGGATTCTCAGCTGTTGCCCCGGATAGATATGGTTCACATCCTTGAGCATCGGTTTGTTGGCCTCGAAGATTTTCTGATACTGGTTCGGGTCACCGTAGACCCGCTTCGAGATAGCGCTCAGGGTGTCGCCCTTTTCCACCGTGACGAATCGGGCAGCCGTTGCCACCGGCGCACCGGCGGCAACAGTCATCTGGTCGTCCACACGCTCGACACCCGAGATATTGCCCAGCGCCAGCAAGATCTTTTCCTTTTCTTCCTGACTGGCCACCTCGCCTGTCACAGTGACCGTACCGTCATCTACAGTGGTTTGAACATTGGGGTGCCCCAGCCCGACCCCGGCAATATGCTTTTTCAGGACTTCATCGGCATTGGCATTGCCCGGTGTCAACGCATCCAGAATGTTTTCACCTGCATTTTTCAAGAAGCTGAAAATACTCATGACTCACTCTCCTGCGAAGGCTGCCACGCCCGCAAGGAACAACGATAGCTCCCGCAACACGGGGTTTGCAGCGTTCCGACCAACGCGCCCATCCCACAGAAACCACTGAACGCGTAGAATCGCTTTCTTGCACCGCAGCCCGGAATGACGATGGACATCAAACAACTGAAATTCCTGATCGCCCTCGACGAGACCCGACACTTCGGGCAGGCGGCGGCGCGTTGCAATATCACCCAGCCCACATTGTCCATGCGCCTGCGCAATCTCGAAGAAGAACTCGGGTTGCCTCTGGTCATGCGCGGCCAGCGTTTCGAGGGGTTCACGGCGCCCGGTGAACGCGTGCTGGCCTGGGCACGAACGGTGCTGGCCGCCTATGACGGCTTGCAGGCCGAAGCGGCGGCCTGTCGGGGTCATCTGGTCGGGACATTGCGTCTGGGCGTGGTGCCGCTTTCGAGCTTTGACCCTTTGCCGCTGTTACAACGCTTGCACCAGATCCACCCCAACCTGCACTTCGAGCTGTCTTCGCTCAGTTCCGAGCAGATCCTGGAGCAACTGGCGAGCAACCGTATCGACCTGGGCGTGTCCTATCTGGAGCGTCTGGATAGCGAACGCTTCGACGCCATGCCCCTGAACGAAACCCGGATGGGCCTGCTGTATGACCAACGCCACTTCAGCTTCGGCGAAGAACCGCTGAACTGGAGCGACCTGACTGCATTGCCACTGGGGATGCTGACCAACGGCATGCACTTTCGGCAATCCATCGATCACAACTTCCACAGTCGCGGCCTGCACCCGACGCCCTTGTTGCAGACCGACGCCGTTCACCAGTTGATGCAAGCCGTACACGGCGGTTTCTGCTGCGCGATCATGCCGCTGGATGGCGGCCTGGACACCTTCACCGAGCATCTGGCCCTGCACCCGATCGAAGACGCGCGCACGCTGGCGCCGATCGGCCTGATCATGCGCCGCAGTGCGCCGCGCTCGGCCCTGGCAGAAGCGTGCTTTGCGCTCCTATCAGAATCGCCCCGATAAACATTGATCGACGTCATCTATCAGCGCATCAGAACTAGCGATTAGACGATTTCCGACAAGAGGCCTAGGCTAAGAGCTATCATCCAGCCGGTATTCTTAGCCCATGCACGCCAAGCGCACGGTCAGCACGGCGCCCGCCCTCCAGTCGCCCGCGCCCCAGGCAAGCCAGTCGTATAGCTACTCGACCCTCGAGGCCGACGAGTCGGCTCATACCGCGCTTGCCGAAGAAGTCGCCCTTGCCATTGCCTATAACGGCATCAGCCAGGCCGTGATGCTGGTCAGCCCGACCGACCTGGAAGACTTCATCGTCGGCTTCAGTATCGGCAGCGGCATCATTGCCAGTGCCGACGAGATCTACGACTTCACACTCGGCGGTTGCGGATCGGCCATGCAGGCCGACGTCGAAATCGCCAACCGTGCCTTCTGGAACCTCAAGCAGCAACGTCGCCAGTTGGCAGGCACCAGCGGCTGCGGGCTGTGCGGCGTCGAAGCCGTCGAGCAGGCCCTGCCGGAACTGAATGTATTGCCCGGCGCACCGTTGCCGCCCGCCCAGTGGTTACAGGGCTTGCGGCAACGGATCTCCGAATTCCAGCCCCTGGGCCAACACTGCGGCGCTGTGCATGCCGCATTGTTCATGGACAGCAACGGTCAGTTGCTGCTGGGGCGCGAAGATATCGGGCGCCACAACGCCCTCGACAAGCTGATCGGTGCCCTCATTCGCCAAGGCATTGGCCTGGCTGGCGGCATCGCCATCGTCACCAGCCGTTGCAGCCTGGAGTTGATCCAGAAGGTCTTGCGCGCTGGCATTCAGACGTTGGTCAGCCTGTCTGCCCCCACCGGACTGGCCCTGCAATGGGCTCGCCGTCATAACTTAAATCTAATTCACCTGCCGCAGCACAGTGCGCCGCGGGTTTATAGCCCTGCGATGGAGATTCAACCGTGAGCACTCATCACCAAGCCGACAAGACACCGACACCCCGTTACAAGCCTTACAAGGGGCCGGCAGGAGGCTGGGGCGCACTGATCAGCGTGACGCAAGCCTGGCTGGGCAGCGACAACGCGCTGAAAAACCTGCGCATGATGCTCAAGACCAACCAGAACGGCGGCTTCGACTGCCCCGGTTGCGCATGGGGCGACTCGCCGGAAAGCGGCATGGTCAAGTTCTGCGAGAACGGCGCCAAGGCCGTCAACTGGGAAGCCACCAAGCGCCGTGTGGATGCTTCGTTCTTTGCCCGCTACAGCGTCAGCTCGCTGCTGGAGCAAAGCGATTACTGGCTGGAATATCAGGGCCGCCTGACCGAACCGATGGTCTATGACGCGGAAACCGATCGCTACAAGCCCATCAGTTGGGACGATGCGTTTGCGCTGATTGCCAGACACCTGAAAAGCCTGCCCAGCCCGAACATGGCCGAGTTCTACACCTCGGGCCGCGCCAGTAACGAAGCGGCCTATCTGTACCAGTTGTTCGTTCGCGCCTTCGGCACCAACAACTTCCCCGACTGCTCGAACATGTGCCACGAAGCCAGCGGCGTAGCCCTGTCGCAAAGCGTGGGCGTGGGCAAAGGCACCGTCACGTTCGATGACTTCGAGCACGCCGATGCGATCTTCGTGCTGGGCCAGAACCCGGGTACCAACCACCCACGCATGCTCGATCCTCTGCGTGACGCCGTGAAACGCGGTGCCCAGGTCGTCTGCGTCAACCCGCTCAAGGAGCGTGGGCTGGAGCGCTTCCAGCATCCGCAGCACGCGATGGAAATGCTCACCAACGGTGATCGCCCGACCAATACCGCGTACTTCCGCCCGGCACTGGGCGGCGACATGGCACTGCTGCGCGGCATGGCCAAGTTCCTGCTGCAATGGGAACGCGAAGCCCAGCTCAACAATGCACCTGCCGTTTTCGACCATGCGTTCCTCAATGAGCACACCCAGGGCGTTCTCGATTACCTGGCGGCCATCGACGAAACCACCTGGGATGAAATTCTTGAGCAGTCCGGCCTGCCGCTGAGCGACATCGAACAGGCCGCACGGATGTACGCCAAAGGCCAGAACGTCATCATGTGCTGGGCCATGGGCATTACCCAGCACCGTCACTCGGTTGCGACCATTCAGGAAATCGCCAACCTGATGATGCTGCGCGGCAACATTGGCAAGCCGGGTGCCGGCCTCTGTCCTGTGCGCGGCCACAGTAACGTGCAGGGCGACCGGACCATGGGCATCAACGAGCGCCCACCGGTGTTCCTGCTCGACGCGCTGGAAAAACGCTTCCAGTTCACCGTTCCGCGTGAAAACGGCCATAACGTGGTCGAAGCCATTCACGCCATGGCCGAAGGCCGCTCCAAGGTGTTCATCGCGCTGGGCGGCAACTTTGCCCAGGCCACGCCGGACAGCCCGCGTACCGCCGCCGCCCTGAGCAACTGTGACCTGACCGTACAGATCAGCACCAAACTCAACCGCAGCCACCTGTTCCATGGCAAGGACGCCTTGATCCTGCCGTGCTTCGGTCGTACCGACATCGACCTGCAAGCCAATGGCCCGCAATCGGTCACCGTGGAAGACTCCTTCAGCATGGTCCATGCGTCCAACGGCCAGTTGCAGCCGTCTTCACCGCTGATGCGTTCGGAACCGGCCATCATCGCCGGTCTCGCCTACGCGGTCCTGGGCAAGCAACCTGTGGACTGGCTGTGGCTGGCAGAGGACTACAGCCGCATTCGTGACCTGATTGCCGACACCATCCCCGGCTTCAAGGACTTCAACAAGCGCATCAAGAACCCTGGCGGTTTCTATCTGGGTAACGCAGCAGGTGCCCGTCGCTGGAATACGGCCTCGACACGCGCCAACTTCAAGCCCAATGCGCTGCCGCTCAAGCTGATCCATGAAAAGATCAGTTCGACCGGCCAGACTCCGGACCTGATCATGCAATCCATGCGCTCTCACGATCAGTACAACACCACCATTTATGGCCTGGACGACCGCTATCGCGGCGTGAAGGGACAACGTGAGGTGCTGTTCGTCAATGAGGCCGACATTGTGCGTCTGGGCTTCCAGCCGGGTCAGAAAGTGGACTTGATCTCGATCTGGAGCGATGACCACGAACGCCGTGTCAAAGGCTTCACTCTGTTGCCGTTCGACATTCCGGCCGGTCAGGCAGCGGCTTACTACCCAGAGGTCAACCCGCTGGTGCCGCTGGAAAGCGTCGGCGATGGCAGCCACACGCCGACCTCCAAGTTCGTGGCCATTCGCCTGGAGCGTTCGAGCGAGTCCGCCCGAATCATCTGATCGGTTAGACGTTTTTGACCGCCATGAAAAAGGCCCGAATCGTGAGATTCGGGCCTTGCATCAAGTGAACTCAGACTGCTTTAAATACGTTAAGTTCCGTATACAAAACAATAACTTAGCTATTTGTGTGGCAGTCGTGTTACTCGTCGGATTCTCGTTGTTATATTTCCCACGGCCTATCAGGATCGCGCCGTCATCCCTACGAGATTCCATACATGAAGTATTCCTCGATTCTGTTGTTGTCTCTTACTCTCGCTACTGGCGTCGCCTCTGCAGGCGGCACGGTCGAAGCGGGTGTGGGCGGAGCATTGGGTGGGGTACTCGGTTCGGTCGTCGGCCAACAGATCGGCGGCAGCACCGGTTCGGCCATTGGCGCAGGCCTCGGCGGCGCAGCAGGCAGTGCTGTGGGTGCCGATCGTCGTAACCGTACAGAAGCCGCCATCGGTGGTGGCCTGGGCGCGGCAGGCGGCAACGTGCTCGGTCGCAGCGTGGGCGGCAACACGGGCAGCCTGGTTGGCGCAGCCGCAGGCGGCGGTGCAGGTGGCGCACTCGGCAACTATATGGGCAACGAAAGCCGCGAAGACGATCGCCGCTACCGCAATGGCCGCGATGACCGTCGCGACTACCGGGGTCATGGTCATCGCAAGCACTACGGACACCGTAAACACGGTCGTGACTGGCGTCATCGTTGATTCCATCGCCCTGTCTCTGACTGGCCGCCCTGAAAAGCGGCCGGTTTTCGTTCAGGCCAGCAAAAAAGAAGAAAAAGGCACTCTAGAACTCCAGGAAGCCGCCGATACGCCGTTCAGAAAAACTGCGTTTCGCAGATCGATAACCACAATAATCTCGCCCAATCAGGTTCGGCAGCGATTCAAGGAGCAGGGATGGATTCCACCAAACCCCAGGATGACGATGGGATTATTCGTATTCAACGCCTTGTTCCTGGCCAGGTCGATGTTGTCCTGGGATCACCGCCCACCAGGAAAAAACCGGGGCGTCCACGAAAGTCACGCCCTTACATGCTGGTGGCGCTCTGTCTGACCCTCCTCGGATTCGTGGCCGTGGGGCTGATCCTCAGGACTCCACTGCCTGCACCTGCCGCAACACCGGTCACCCTTGAACAACCGGAACCGGACATCGAAGCCCAGTCATTCCCCATTGAGATGGCCGACGCACCGATCGCTACCGACCCTGTACGCCCGGCATTGCGGGTAGAACCTTACATCGTTCCAATACCGGCTCCGCAGGAACAACCTCCCGTCGCACAGCCCCTGGATAACTGCATCAAGGATGGCAATGTCATCGATGAAAGCGTTCTGAACTGCCGTTTTGGCCAAACGTCGCGTCCTGCCCCGACCGCGCCGCCTACAGGCATGGTATCTGCCAGCTATATGGCTGATTTCAAATCGGATGCTTCGCGCAAGACCACACCTCGCCACTCGAAACCCTATACGGTGGCCACCGTGTCGATTCGCGAATGGGACGGAAATGGTCGCTACCGTGCCCAATGGCGCCTCTACGACAACCATATCAATGGGGACAGCGTGTGCGAGAACTTCCTGGATCGCTCCGTGGAAAGGCGCGAATGCCGTCTGTCTGCACAAGTGCACTTCAAGGAGGAATGCCGGGACTGGACCAGACGAGCCGCCCGGGATCGCAACGAGGAAAGCAAAAGCACCGCACAGCGGTATTGTGAAGCCACGACAACCTTCACGCCCTGAGGGATTTCTTGCTCGCATGACCCTATTTGCGATTAAATCTCAATCTCATATATAGCCAAAGGCTTACACGAGATAGAGGCATTTGGCTCTTTTCACCCTTGGGTGTGGCTCGTAATATTGGATCCAACAACTGGTGAGCAGGGAGTTCGCCAGGATCAAGGATGATCGACCATTGCCTGGGAGGCGGCCGACAGGGAGTTGGGATGGTCTTGGAACAAACCCGCTTCGGCGGGTTTTTTATTGCCTGTCAAAAAGTGCTGGAACGCCGCCCCTTCCCGGCATCCTTGCCCACTGGCAATTCTCGGCTTTCTCGTCCCGACCGCTTGCCCACCAAAGCAAAGGAATAGCCAAAGGCTTACACGCCCTGATGGTTATTCGCTCTTTTGGTCCTACAGCAAGGCCCGTAATATTGGATCCAACAAGTGGTGAACAGGGAGTTCACCAGGATCAGGGACGATCGACCATTGCCTGGGAGGCGGCCGACAGGGAGTCGGAATGGTCTTGGAAAAACCCGCTTCGGCGGGTTTTTTGTTGCCCTCGCAAAGACAGGGATGCCTGCTGAATGCCGGGCGCAACGCCCTGCCCGACTCTCCCCCGCCCAGTCACTCGTGTAGAATCGCGGCACTCCAGACTCTGCACGACGTACATCATCAATGAAAGCAATTGAACTATTTTCAGGCATCGGCGGATTCAGGATAGCGTGCGATTCGTTAGGTATTGAAACCATCTGGGCCAATGACATAAACGCCAAGGCGGCGGCTGTCTATCGTGCTCAATTCGGGTCTGAAAGCTTTCATGAGGGCGATATCAATCACCTGTTGGATACCGTCCCCGATCACGACATATTGACGGGCGGTTTTCCGTGCCAGCCTTTTTCCAGCGCAGGGAAGAAACTGGGCATAGAAGATATGCGCGGTACTTTATTTGAAAAGATCGTCGATATTCTCGAGCGAAAAAGCCCGCGGTACTTCGTGCTCGAGAATGTGAAGCGCCTGCTGTCCATGGACCAGGGAAAACACTTCGCGACGATCCTCGATGCCCTCTCCAGAGTCGGTTACCTCGTTGAGTGGCGCGTGCTCAATGCCATTGACTTTGGTCTTGCGCAAAATCGTGAACGCATCGTCATCATCGGCAGGAAAGACCATACCCCGAACTCACACCTGTGCACCCGGGAAGATATCGGTGAGCTGACGCCGCACCAGATCAGGCAAGCCGCCGATGCTTCAAGCTGGAAAAACATCGAGGACCACGGCGCAAAATTCAACACGTGGGGGCTGGCACTTCACGGTAAATTCTTTCACGCCAAGATCAATCGTTTTTCCGAAAGGCAGAAAGACGTCAAGCTTCATGAAGTGCTTGAACGTCACCCTGATGCCCGGTTCTTTTTCACCGAAGACACCCTTGAAAGAATCAAGAACAGTGATGAAGTAAACCGCTACTACAGCGGTGTCGAAATTCTGTACAACCAGAAAGGTGGAGCCCGGATGGGGTATTCCATCTTTGGTATCAATGGCGTGGCCCCGACACTGACCTGTACCGCCAGCCGTCATTACGAGCGCTACAGAGTCGGCAATGAATACCGCAGGCTGACGAACATCGAATACGCCCGAATCCAGGGGTTTCCTGATCACCATTGCGACACCGCATCGGTTTATGACCAGTACACCCTCTATGGCAATGCCGTACCACCCGCGCTCGTTGCGTGGGCACTGCGCAAAGTCATCCATCACGAAGGCACGACCTTTCAACCCTCCCCAGGCATTGAGTCACCTGCCGCCCTTGAAACACAAATGGACTTGATATGATTGATACCGTGCATTTGCGCAGCCACATCAAAAACAACTTGCCGAGCATCGTTCATCAACTGAACAGCTACCTGCGCGGCGAGAACGTTTCCGATATCGAGGGCATCCTTCAGCGCATTGGGCGAGGAGGCCGTCTGCCTCATTGGTATGACCTGCTGCTGACAGGCCAGTCGATGCCCAACCTGGATGGCAAGACCATTGGCAGCGTGATTGAAATGACGCTGATCGGCGTGCTTGAAAAACACACGTTAAGTTCTTTCGGTATTCCGCACCTGGTGGTCAATCCGGCGAAAGGCGTCGACATTCCCTTATTGAATCTGGGCGTCAAATCCCCATCCGAGAACTTCTGCACCAGTGAGCCGTTCTTCTCGGCCTATGAGCGGGTATTGGGTAACGAGAGCGATGCCGTCATCCTCCTGACCGATTACCAGACCGCCAAGCGCAATCCTCCGCCGGTCCGTATCCAGATCATCAAGGCCGCCTATCTCAAGGGCAGTGAAATTGCCGACCGAAACCTGTGCATCATTGCCAAGAGAAACAGGGAGCCGCTCTACCACCAGAATGAGGCCTCCTGCAAAAAGATGCTTCAGTTCCTGTGCCATGTGAACCAGCAAGACTGGCGAGCCAAGGCACTGCTCCGACTGGTTTATTCTCTGTTCGACTCGGACGCAACCCTGCTGGACCTGTTGAACGATATAGAGGCAGATTTCGCCAAGAAGCTGATGGCGGATTCACGCAAGGGCACCGAACCCCTTCCCCAAAGCGAACTGGATAAAGTCCTGGAGATTCGCGGCTCCAACCACAAGGTTTCGGCCATCATCAATGCCTGCAGTGACTGGGTCATCGATAATCACAAGGATTTCGCCCGCCTGCCCAATGACAATGAGTGGTATCGCTTCTTGCGCAGCGATCTCGATGGAAGGATTGGCATGAGCTTCGCCCTGCAATGGCGATATAACTTCGGCAACCTCTTCAATGCGCTGGACCTCATTCCCTCTCTGTCCACACTCGACATGCAGAACCTGGTGGAACTGGAAGACCGGGACGAACTTTTCTAACCGATGGCAGACAGGTTTCTATAAAGTCGGAAACCTGTCTGACTTCATGTTATCGCGTAACAAACCCATTACATAAAAGATACAACTCCACAACGTTTAGTTGCACAACGTAAATTAAACGAAAATTTCGCCCTTTAATGCGTGTTATGCCTATACGATATAAGCAGTCAACACTATCGTTACAGGCCCCTCCATGAATCGCCTCCTCTGGAAGTTAATTCCAAAGACTCAGCGTGAGTTGTTACTTGAGCGTCTTCCGGTCATTGATCGACAAGTCGTCAACAAAACGCTGTCTGGCAAGAATCAGTTTCCCCAGGCGTTCGACAAGCTGGAATGCCTGTTCATCCATGTGCCCAAGTGCGCAGGTAGCAGTGTGGCTCACGCACTGTTTGGGGGCACACCAACGGGGCATATGCCACTGTACTGGTATGAAAAGCTGTTTAATGAACGCTACCTCAACTACTTCAAGTTCGGGTTCGTCAGAGACCCGTTACAACGTGCCTTGTCGGCCTATAACTACTTGCAACGCTCCATGGAAAGTCGAGACAAGACAGCCCACTCACTGGTGACCAAATACCCCACTTTCGATGCCTTCGTGGACAACTGGCTGTCGCCGGAAAACATCACCCGACAAATACACTTTGCACCGCAGTATTACTTCCTGCAGAACGCCATGGGCAGCATCGATGTGGATTTCATCGGTCGCCAGGAAAACCTTGCTGCCGATTTCCGCACACTGTGCCTTCATCTGCATGTCAAAACCGATTTGCAACACATCAACCGCTCCTTGCGCTCCAAAAATCCGGACAGCCAGGCTTGCTCTGCCGCATCGCGCCGCAAGATCCGCGATGTGTATGCCCGTGACTATGAGTTGTTCTCCTATGAATAATCCCGCTCCCCTCCTCGTCGCACCGACCCTGGTCGTGAATCAAGGCCTTCGCGAAGCGATGAAGTATCAACACGCATGCTGCGTCTGGCTGACAGGGCTATCCGGCGCAGGCAAGTCCACACTGGCCAATGAGCTGGAACAGGCGCTGCACACCGAGGGGTTCCACACCTACCTGCTCGATGGCGATCAGGTACGGCAAGGGCTTTGCCGGGATCTGGGGATGAGCGATGCGGATCGTCACGAGAACGTGCGCAGAATTTCCGAAGTCGCCAGGTTGATGGTCGACGCAGGGTTGATTGTCATCGTGTCGGCCATATCGCCCTTTCGGGCAGACCGGGATGCTCTCCGCCACACGCTTGCGGCCGGAGCCTTCATAGAGGTCCATGTCAGCACCCCGCTCACGGAGTGCTCCCGTCGCGATGCCAAAGGCCTTTATCGCGCGGTCAGGGAAGGTCGGATTTCCAACTTCACAGGCATCGACAGCCCCTATGAAGTCCCCTTGCAGCCCGAATTCGTCATCGATACCAGCCAGGACGATACCGGTACCTTCATTGCCGGGCTATTGCGCCGTATCACGCAATAACCGGGCAACAGGCGCTTACTTCTGGCTCAACGCCCCGACCTTGCCCATGATGTTTATCATGAACTGTTGCAGGGTCATTTTCTGGCCGTTGAAGTCGACCATGCCATTGGCGTAATGCAGGTTGGAGACGATGTCGTTGCCTTCAACCTTGGCCAGTTGCAGCATTTCGGCCATGGCACTGAGCATGTCGCTGGCTGCAGACGCCTGATTGGCAATGGCCTGGGTGTCGGTCTGGCCTTCAAGACCGGCTTGCAGAGTCGCGATGTCGCTGATCATCGGCTTGGACAAAAGCACCTGCGCCTTTAGCTGCGCGATGGTTTTGATAAACGTATCGCTGCCCGGCTGCTGAAGGGAACCGGGATCGGTCAGGTCCACGGCGATATTCATATGGCTCTCGCCATTGGCTGTCTTGAGGGAGAGTTTTTCCAGCTCAAGATGGGGTTTCCCCGCCAGGAATGTCGTCAATGCGCCTTTGATCCGCTGTTCTTCGGCAGGGCTGAGCTGCAACCGGAAAGAGCGTTTTTCCTGCACGGCGGCCTGTTGTTGAGGCACCACCTGCTCCTGATAGAACTGATACAGGGTCTGAGTAGACGCCGCATCGAAGCTGGAGAGTTTGAAACCCAGGTGCGCAGAACCGATATCCTTGTCGCTGTAGGAAATCATGCCCATGTCGTAGTTGAACTGCGCCGCCAGATTACCGCCCTCTTCCTGTGCGAGGTTGGTGTTGACGAAGTTCTTGATGAGCAGGGGTTCTCTGCCTATCAACTGGAAGCCGAGGGTATCGATTTTCAGATTGCTGTGGCCCAGATACAGGCCGGACTGACCCTTGGTGCCTCCGGTATCGAAAGTCAGGCCTTTGAGCCCGATGCTCACCGGACCTTCTTTCGAGGTCACATTGAGTTGCAGGTTATCCACTTTGCCCGTGAGGTTGAGCTTCCTGGCATCGGCAGAAACTTCAGCCGTCATGTCGACGCCGGAGAACTTGAACTGACCGTCCACATCGACCATTTCCCACGGGGCCATTTTCATCCAGCCACGGGTGGAACGGTCATAACCGATACTGGCCTGTCCCTTGAGTGGAGACGTATCGCCGTTCATGGCGAACCATTTCTCCGACGATGCATTCTTCTCCATCTCGAAATTGCTCAAGGCCATGACCGGTATGAGCTTCAGGCTTTTCAGGCGCGACAGCGGAATCGGCCCGTGCTCGATATTGTCGACGAATAGAAACTCGGCTTTCTGGCCGTCGCGGATGTACTCCTTGTTCTGGATCTCGACACGGTAATGCGCCGTGCTGCTGAAAAAGTGGCGATCCAGCGAAACCAGCTCAAGGGTAAGCCCATTGTCAGTGCCGGCGAGAGACTCCTGAAGCTCCTGATTCGCCTTGCGGATCGACTCGTTGAGCACGCCTTCCAGTTGATTGCCGGTGTACCAGGCCCCTGCAGTTGCCAATACACCTGCAACGGCAATGACGCCGATCGCGATACCTGCTGATTTGTTCATAGAGACTGAAGATGTCCGTTCCAATGATTGAAAAAACCTTCCCTGCGCCCAGGATGAGCCTCGGCCCCGCACGTTGAATCGCGAGTTGGCGCAGCTTGCAGCACGGCCCAAAAGTGCCGAGAGATTATCATTACCCGCCCGTGACAGCCCATACAGAGTTGTCAGCCCGCTCCGTAGTCCAATACGGACTTATCGAGACGGGTTAGACAGGTCTACCCGTACTTCGTTGTAGTCCGCTGTTCGACACATGGGTAGTCATGATCCTGCTGTAAACGTTAGGCTGACCTCGAACTTGAAAACGGGATATGAAGACATGACTGCACAGCAAGGTGAGCGAGGCCCGATCAAGGCCGTTATTTTCGATATGGATGGCCTGTTGCTGGACACTGAAGGGGTGTACACCGAAGTCACCCATCTGATTGCCAGCCGCTACGGGAAGACCTTCGACTGGTCAGTCAAACAACACACGATTGGCCGTGGTGCCCGTGACTTTTCGAGCTACGTGATCCAGGCACTGGAACTGCCGCTGTCCGTGGACGAGTTTCTGGAAATCCGTGAGCCCATGCTCGATGAGCGCTTTCCTCGCGCCCCGGCAATGCCTGGCGCTGAAGCGCTGGTACGGCACCTGGCGGCGAACAATATTCCCATTGCGGTCGGCACCAGCTCTTCGGTGCATTACTTCCAGGCCAAGACCACCTTGCATCGGGCCTGGTTCGAGCTGTTCGAGACGGTTGTGACCGCCGACGATCCCGAGGTCGGAGCCGCCAAGCCAGCCCCGGACATTTTCCTGGTTGCCGCTCGACGCCTGGGAGTCTCGCCCGAAGACTGTCTGGTGTTCGAGGACTCGCCATTCGGCGTCACCGCCGCCAAGGCCGCTGGCATGTATGCCGTCGCGGTACCCGACTCGCACATGCCGACCGAGCAGTATGAGCATGCGGATCTGCTGCTGGCCTCACTGGAAGACTTCCCGCTCGAGGCCTGGGGCCTGCCGAAGAAGGCCTAGGGACAAGGGCTCTGCACGAATGCCATCGTCGTGCGGAGCCTGCTGGACCGAATATCCGTAGCGGATAGAACCGAATTGCCACCCGTCTTCACACGACGCTAGAATGCGATCAATTCTTGATTACATCCAGCAAGGACGGCTGGAGGCTTCTGTGGTTTCTATGTCGTCAGTCGATAGTTCGCACCATCAGGATATCCACACACTCTATTGCGAGCATCACGGCTGGCTGCAGGGTTGGCTTGGTCGCAGACTGGGCAACAGCAGCGATGCCGCGGATCTGGCTCACGACACCTTCATGCGCCTGCTCACGCGCCAGTCACTGCGCAATCCGGGCAGCGAGCCCCGGGCCTTGCTGACCCATATCGCCAAAGGGCTGGTCATCGATCGCTGGCGGCGACAGGATGTCGAGCGGGCTTATCTGGAAACCATCGCTCATTTGCCGGAACCGGAAGTCCCGTCCCCGGAAACCCGCTTGCTGATTCTGGAAACACTCTACCGGGTCGAATCCATGCTCCGCGACCTGCCGGAGAGAACACGCCAGGCTTTCCTGATGTCGCAGATCGACGGGCTGACCTATGCGCAGATCGCCACTGAACTCAATGTCTCGCTGATCAGCGTCAAGCGCTACATGCGCGAAGCCTTCATTGCCTGCCTGAGTGTGGCCTGATGAGCCAGCAGATCGACCCGCAGATCCTGGGCGAGGCTGCCGACTGGATGGTTCAGTTGCAATCGGGCGTTGCAACCGAAGAAGACCATCGCGCCGTCCAGAACTGGCGCAACCGCAGCCCTCAACACGCACAGGCCTGGCAACGGGCAGAAGCGATTCTGGGAGATTTCCGGAACCTGCCGGGGGCGATTGCCACCGAAACGTTCAAGCGTGTGAACCACAACAAGGGCATCGGTCGACGCCAGGCCCTCACTCGCCTTGGCCTGTTGTTGCTGGCCGGGCCGTCGGCCTGGATGGCATGGCAACACACGTCATTACGGCAATGGACAGCCGATCAGCATACGGCCGTCGGTGAACAGAAAAGCCTGACACTGCCCGATGGCACCCGCGTGCTGCTCAACACCGCCAGCTCCCTGAACATTGCATTTGGCCCTGAGGAAAGGCGCCTGCAACTGCTGACAGGCGAAATATTGATCACCACCGCGAAGGATTCTGCGCGCCCTTTTTTCGTCCAGACCGAGCACGGTACCGCTCAGGCACTGGGTACGCGGTTCAGTGTGCGTATCGACGGAGAACGCAGTCTGGTCGCCGTGCAGGAAGGCTCGGTCCGGATGCAACCGAACACCGGCCAGAGCCTGTTGATACAAGCAGGCGAGCAAAGTGCATTCAGTGCTTCTACCGTCATGCCGGTCACGTCTCTGGATGCCGCGGCCCTGACCTGGGAAAACGGCATGCTGCTGGCCCGGGACATGCGTCTGGCGGACCTGATCGACGAACTGGGACGCTATCGTTCCGGCGTGCTGCGTTGTCATCCCGCCGTGGCGAACCTGCGTGTGTCCGGCGCCTTTCCGTTGCGCGATACCGATGCCAGCCTGCGCCTGCTGCATGACTCTCTGCCGGTTACGGTCAGCAGCCTGACACGCTACTGGGTTGCCATCGAGCCACGCTAAAACCGGATCAAAACTTTATTCAATTTCACTGATACCTTTTTGCGTGTCGTTCGGTAAGCAGATGAATCCTCACTTTTCTCTGCGCCGACAGGAATGCCGAATGACTCTCAGGCCGCTTCAGCCCTCTTCCAGACACCGTACGGCGCGCGTTCGTTTCGCAGCGCTGAGCATGGCCATTGCATTGGCGACCCTGACGTCGGTCCAGCCTGCGTCAGCCGCCGAAACAGCCGACAGCGCTGCCGTCCGGGTCTTTGCCATTGCTCCCGGCCCCTTGAATCAGGTACTGGCACAGTTCGCCGCTCTTACAAGTGTTCCGCTGTCGTTCGATCCTTCACTGCTGAGCAATCGCCAAAGCGCCGGCTTGCAGGGCAGCTACAGCGTTCAGGCCGGTTTCCAGCAGTTGCTGGCAGGCAGTGGCTATACGCTGCTGAGCACCGGTAACCATGGCTACACCCTGGCACCCGTGATCGAAACGGGCAGTGCCGTGGAACTGGGTGCAACCACCGTCAGCGGTGAAGCGAATCGTGCGGCCGACACTTATGAAGGCGGCCAGGTCGCACGCAGCGCGCGTCTGGGCATGCTCGGCAACCGGGAAATCAAGGACGTGCCCTTCAGCGTGACGAGCTACACGGCGGAGGTCATCAAGGATAAACAGGCCCGGACCGTAGGCGACGTCTTGCTCAATGACGCCTCGGTGCGCCAGTCGGCAGGCTTCGGCAACTTCTCTCAGGTTTTCACCATTCGTGGCCTGCCTCTGCAAACCGACGATATTGCCTTCAACGGCCTGTACGGCATTCTGCCTCGTCAGATCATCACGACCGAAGCCCTGGAGCGCGTCGAGCTGTTCAAGGGGCCCAATGCCTTTCTGAACGGTATTTCTCCACAGGGAAGCGGCATTGGCGGCAGCGTCAATCTGGTTCCCAAACGAGCGCAGGACACACCGACACGCAGCGCCACGCTGGATTACACCAGTGACAGTCAGGTCGGCGGTCATCTGGACCTGGGTCAACGCTTTGGTGAAGACAAACAGTTCGGTGTCCGGGTCAACCTGGCGCAGCACGAAGGCGATACCGCCATCGACGATGAATCCCAGCGTTCTGCGCTGATCGCCATTGCCCTGGATTATCGGGGCGAACGTCTGCGCCTTTCGGCCGACCTGGGTTATCAGAAAGAGCGTATCAATCAAGGACGCGCCGTGGTTTACCCCACCGGTACGAGTGTTCCGAAAGCGCCTTCGGCCAAACATAACTATGCGCAGGACTGGACCTGGTCGGAGCTTGAAGACACTTACGGCATGCTCAACGGCGAGTACGACCTGAACGACCACTGGACCGCTTATGCCGGTGTGGGTGCCAAGCACACCCGCGAGAACGGGGTTTACTCCTCGCTCTATGTCAGCGATGCCAATGGCACTGCGCGAGGCGGCTTTCTGTATCCACCCCATGACGAGGACAACAAGAGCGCCATGGGTGGGCTCAACGGTCATTTCGACACCGGCCCTGTCAGCCATCAGGTCAATATCGGGGTGTCGGGCGTCTGGGGGGAACAGCGCTCGGCGTACGAAGCGCTTTACGTCGCCAGCCGTTTCAACAGCAACCTGTATAACCCCGTGCAGGTTGACCGCCCCACACCACCGGCCACGTACTTCGGCAGCGACCTCAGCGATCCGCGTATTGTCGGCAAGAACCGCATGAAAAGCGCAGCAGTGTCCGACACGCTGGGGTTCGTCGATGACCGTCTCCTGCTGACGGTCGGTGTGCGTCGCCAATCGATCGAAGTCGACGCCTGGAATACGGCATCGGGAGCCCGGACCGCCAACTATGACGAGTCCATCACCACCCCCATCTATGGGGTTGTACTCAAGCCGTGGGAACATGTTTCGTTCTATGCCAACCGGATCGAAGGCCTGGCGCAAGGGCCTACGGCCCCCAGCTCGGGGGTGACCAATATCAACGAGGTCTTCCCGCCCAAACGCAGCAAGCAGACCGAAGCCGGGGTCAAGCTGGACTGGGACAGCTTCGGTGCAACCCTGGGTGTCTATCGCATCGAGCAACCCAACAGCGCAACCTACCCGAATGCAGGTTCCACCCTCGGCACATTCAGGGTCGATGGCGAGCAGTTGAATAAAGGTGTCGAACTGAACCTGTTTGGCGAACCGCTGGAAGGGCTGCGCCTGCTGGCCGGAGCTGCCTGGATGGACACCGAACTGAAGAAAACGGCAGGTGGGCTGACCGATGGCAACCAGGCGGCCGGCGTACCGCGCTATCAGTTCAACCTGGGCGCGGACTGGGATGTTCCCGGTATCCATGGCGCGGCGCTCAATGCGCGACTGCTGCGCACCGGCGACCAATATGTAAACAGCGCCAACACCTTGAGCATTCCGGCGTGGACACGGGTCGATCTCGGAGCGCGCTATCGATTCAAGCTGGAAGAGCGGGACATTACCTTGCGCGCCAATCTGGAAAACGTGGCCAATAAAGCCTACTGGGCATCGGCCTCGACCTCGAACAACTACCTGACCCAAGGAACACCCAGAACCTTGAAGGTCTCGGCCACCGTCGACTTCTGATGCCCCACATGCCCACACCGGCGTGTGGGCATTCTTCATCATTTTGGCCTTCCCAACGCCCCCGTAAACAAGCCAGTATGCCCTCCTGATCCCGCTTTCGATGACAAGGAGGATGTTGAGCATGATTTACAGAACGCTTGGCCAGTCAGGCCTGAAAGTTTCCACGCTGACGCTCGGTTCCATGATGTTCGGCGAACAGACCGACACCGAAGAATCCCTGCGCATCATCGACAAGGCGTGGGATCAGGGTGTGAATTTCATCGACACTGCCGACGTCTACAACGGCGGGCGTTCCGAAGAAATCGTCGGAGAAGCCATTGCGGCACGGCGCAGCGAATGGGTGCTGGCCACCAAGGTCGCCATTGGCCCGAACGATGGCCTCCCGAACCGGGCCGGCCTGAATCGCAAACACATTTTCAATGCCATCGAAAACAGCCTGCGCAGGCTGGATACCGACTACCTGGATATCTATTACCTGCACAAAGAAGATCACGACACGCCGCTGGAGGTCACGGTATCAGCCATTGGCGACCTGATCCGCCAGGGCAAGATCCGTTACTGGGGCCTGTCGAACTATCGCGGCTGGCGCATCGCGGAAATCGTCAATGTCGCCCAGCGTCTGGGTGTGGACAAGCCGGTCATCAGCCAGCCGTTGTACAACATCGTCAACCGTCAGGCCGAGATCGAGCAGATCACGGCTGCCGCGTTTCATGGGTTGGGAGTCGTGCCTTACAGCCCGCTGGCGCGGGGCGTGCTCAGTGGCAAGTACGCACCGGACATCACGCCCGCCAGCGACAGCCGCGCAGGACGTCAGGACAAGCGCCTTCTGGAAACGGAATGGCGGGTAGAATCGCTTCGCATTGCCCAGCGTCTTCAGGAGTATGTGCAGGACAAAGGCGTCGGCCTTGTCGAGTTCGCCATTGCCTGGGTGCTGAACAATAAAGCGGTGACATCGGCGATCGTCGGTCCACGTACCGAACAGCAGTGGAATCATTACATCAAGGCTCTGGATGTGAAGATCACGGCTGAAGACGAAACCTTCATCGACTCACTGGTGACACCGGGGCATGCCTCCACGGCAGGCTTCAATGATGTACAGCACTTCGTTTCAGGGCGGCTGACTCGCTGAATGGCAATGGGTTATCAACGGTTGTCATCGCGGCCCTGCTCGCGATGACAAACCGATCTGACGCCCTTCGTGTATATAAATGCTCATTCAACATCTTGCTGTCAGGGGCGTTAAAATACGCCACGATCCGATGACTGACGGGCCTTGAACATGAACTTCGCCCGTCCCGGACCCCATAACGCCACGGCCTTCAAGACTTCCGCGCAAGTCTTGGCTAATCTGTTGGCAATCCAATAATTCTAACCAGCCAGGTTGATGAAGAAGTATGGCGATGCGCAAGACTGATAGAGAAGCCTTTTTGTGCTCGGTCCTGGGAAACGAACAACCAGCGCCACACCTTGCCAGAGCCGTGATCGAAGAAAAGCTGCGCAACGCCATTCTGGATGGCAGCCTGCCAAGCGGTACTGCCTTACGCCAGCAGGAACTGGCCACCTTGTTTGGCGTCAGCCGCATGCCGGTACGTGAAGCCTTGCGCCAGCTTGAAGCCCAGTCTCTGCTGCGTGTCGAAACCCACAAAGGCGCTGTCGTCGCCCCCTTGATCACCGAAGATGCCGTGGACGCCTACGGCCTGCGTATCCTGCTGGAATCCGAAGCCCTGCGTTTGTCCATCCCGCTACTGGATGCCGACGATCTGGCCACCGCACGGGGCTATATCGAGTTGCTGGAAGTTGAAACCGACTACTCGAAAATGGGCACGCTCAACCGCTTGTTCCATATGTCGCTGTACGCCAAGACCCCCAACAAACGCCTGATGCGCATGGTAGAAGAAGGCCTGAACGAAGAAGAACGCTTCCTGCGCTTCAACCTTTCGTCCATGGGCCTCGGCAAACTGTCCCAGGACGACCACTGGGAATTGCTGCGTCTGGCCGAGGAAAAAGCCGTCGAGCAGGTTGTGGCCGCTCTGCAGAACCACCTCAACCGGGGTGTCAAAGCCATCACTCAATACCTGAACAACAAGAAGGCTGCGGAAGAGAAACCGGTTCGCCAACGCAAGAAAAGCATTGCCTGAATCCGCTTCACGGCTGATTGCAGCCTGTCACCCGTGCCCATAGCGGCATACCTCCCTCACTTCCCCTTGTGCTTCCTTGCCTGCGCCGCGAGGCATCCGTTTGCGTGTGGCGTTTTTATGCCTGTTTTCCTGAACCATCCGGTTGGCCTGTCTCAGGAATAGGGCAAACTCGGTCGTGACTGCGGTGCCATCCAGCCGGAGGGTTGTGCCCTGGTCATGCTTGTACTGCCCCTTTGATGCAGGGCAGTGCCCCCGTTCATTTGAACGTATTGGGAAAGGAGTTCTTGCGAGGGCAACCCGACAGGGAAAGTTATTTCCAGTCGCGCCCACCGAAAAGACCAAACGTTAATTGTTCGGCATCACAGCAACGCTGAACGAGGCATTCGTTCATTATAAGTAATTTTGGCTTTAATTAGCCGAAAGGGTTGCTTACACCCCTATAAAACTCAAACCAAAAGTTTTATATAGCCCCTCTCATACTTGAAAAAACCACCTATAAAATAATGTAAAAAAGTAATTGCACACATCCTGAAAAGTGCTTTAACTTTTCTTCGCAGCCCACACTAAAGGCCGAATCACAAGAACATCAGGTCATCCCCAGACAGGCTGTACACACAGGCTACATGGCTCCGCAAAGGACCTTGCAGCGAACTCAATAACATTCACCGTTAGAGGGCGTTCCCTTTAACAGGCCTTGTATCGCCTGTTCATCGAACCCCAGCAGCGCTTAGTTGCAAACACGACGGCTGTTACTCATTCATGACGTCACAGCCCACACTTGTTATTACGACGACCGGGATATCGCCATGCTTTGTCAGAAAACACTACTGGACCGTAAAAAAGTTGAACTTAGCCAACACCCCATCTTTGCTGAAATCAACTCGCTGGACGTGCTTAAACGCTTTATGGAAACCCATGTATTCGCCGTCTGGGATTTCATGTCCTTGACCAAGCGTCTGCAACAGGAACTGACCTGCACGCAACTTCCATGGTTGCCACCTCGGGATGCATCGGCGGCCAGGCTGATCAATGAAATCGTCCTGGGGGAAGAGTCCGACGACAAGCTGGATCACGGTCATTACAGCCACTTTGAGTTGTACCTGGATGCCATGCGAGAGATTGGCGCCAGCACCGTACAGATAGAACGCTTCGTCGAGCTGCAGAAGCAGGGTGTGCATTACGCCACAGCCTTGCAGCGGGTCAACGCGGGTCAGGCCGCCTCGGTGTTCGTGACCCACACATTGAATACGGCCCTGCATGCCCCCGCCCACAGCGTGGCAGCCGCTTTTCTGCATGGCCGCGAAAGCGTCATCCCGATGATGTTCCAGAGCATCCTCGACGAATGGGGCATCACCGTCGATCAGGCCCCGACCTTTCGTTACTACCTGGAACGCCATATCGAAGTCGACTCGGAGGACCACGGCCCGGCTGCCGAGCAATTGCTGGCCCGACTGGTCAATGGCGACGAGCAACGCGAGCGGGAGGTCTATCAGGCCGCCATTGCCGCCGTGGATAGCCGGGTCGAGCTGTGGGACACCCTGCGCCTGAGCATGCGCGAACCCCTGATGCAAGCCAGCGCCTGAGCCCATCGCAAGCCCCTCACCCTCTACAAGGAAGCCATCATGAAAGCAGAAGACTACACGTCGTTCATTGATGCCTGGGAAGGCCGCGCCACCATTCGCACTCGCCCGCGCCGCATCGTCGAGAACGATGAAAAACTGATCTACCCGCTCAGCCGTCAGCCCTTGGTGCTGAGCGAGACCTTTACCCGCGAGTGCCCTCACCTGCGTGACTACGCACTGGTACAGAGCCTGTACAAGTTCATCAACGATGTCGTGATCTTCGAGACGGAAATCGTCGACAAGACCGCCCGTAGCATCGCCAAGGACAACTTCGCCATCCGCTTCCCTTTCGCCTGCCGTTACGACGCGATGACGGTGGTGGTCGATGAGGATTACCACGCACTGGTGGCCATGGACTTCATGCAGCAGACCATCGCCCTCACCGGTATCGCCCCCATCGAACTGCCTCATGAAATCGAGCTGAGCCGGGCGATTCCTGCTGCGCTGGCCCTGGCACCGGAACACCTGCGTAGCGCCGTGGAACTGATCTGCGTCGCCATCGCGGAAAACACCGTCACCAATGATGTGGCCGCCTTTGCCAAGGACGACTCGGTCAAACAGTCGGTCAAGGGGCTGATGGCCGATCACCTGCTGGACGAAGGTCGTCATTCCGGCTTCTGGGCGCGGCTGGTGCGTATCTACTGGCACACCGCGCCGGAAGAAGACCGCGAGTGCATCGCCCGCATCATGCCGGTGTTCATTGCTCAATATTTGACCAATGACATTCAGCATGGCTTCGATTTCATCCTGATCGATCACCTGCAAGTCGAAGCCTCGGTCAAGCAGGCACTCAAGGCCGAAACCATGGCCATGAGCTTTCCGATCAACCGTCACCACCCACTGATCGGCAATATCGTGCGCTTCTTCAAGACCAGCTCAATGCTCGAAGCACCTTGCGTGCAACGTGCGCTGGCCGATTACCTGCCCACCCAGGGCATGCTGCAATGAAGCGCCTGGAGATCGTGCTCATCGGTCATAGCCTGACCCTGAGCGAACTGCACACCGAATTGCTGGCACACGGGCATACGGTCCATCACCTGAGCGATCCGCATGAGAGTGTCGCTGGCAAGGCGTCGGTCCTGATCGAGGACGGCACGCTGGTGCTGAGCGACGCACAGCTCAGGGCATTCGCGCCCTCCGATCATTTGAGCCTGCGCGTCGGGGTGATGCCACACGCGCCTGAGGCCCTGCCTCGTCTGGAGCTGCTGTGCTGGCATGGTTCAGCCACGACCCAGCACCTGATCGTTCGTGAATGGTTGCCCGATCAGGCATCCGGCAACGGTCGCGTGTTGCGCGATGAAACCATCGCAGCCTTCGTCGACAAGGCCGCCCTGCTGATCAGTCGCCTGTCCAGAGACGAGCGCTATTTCGCCACGCTCGGCACCGTCGAACCGGCCCAGTGTGAATCGCAGGAAAGCCTGCACGCGATAGACCGTCTGCTGTTCAGGCATCGTCTGAATCAGACCGCTCAAGAGCACTTGCTGACACGGGCACAGACACCACTGACCGAGCGGCTGGAACACAGTTTTCAGGCCTTCGCCGAGCGCTCCGCCCTGTCGTTTGCCGATCGGACCTTCAGCTATCGGGAATTACACGCTCAGAGTGTTGCGATCCAGCGTCATCTGTTGCCGCTGATCGAGGCCCCCGCGCCTGTCGTCATTGGCATTTGCCTGCCCAAGTCTGCGGCCCTGTACGCAGGTATTCTGGCGATTCTCCGCAGTGGTGCCATCTATCTCCCCCTGGACCCGAGCCAGCCCGTTCAACGCCAGCAATACATTCTGGAAAACTCGGGCGCGGTGCTGTTGCTGCATGACGGTTCACATCCGTTGGCCAAGGCGGGGTTTCCCGCGCTGGACATCGATTCGATCCAGGCCGACGCAGGCGATCAGCCTTGTGCTCACAGAAACATCAACAGCGACTCGCCGTGCATGGCGCTCTATACATCGGGCACGACAGGCCATCCGAAAGGTGTGCTGCTCAGCCAGCACAACCTCAGCCACTTTACGGCCTGGTATGCCGAGTATGTGAACCTGTCCGGGCAGAGTCGGGTGTTGCAGTTTTCGACGCTGAGTTTCGACTCGTCAGTGATCGACATTTTCCCCACCTGGCTCAGCGGCGCAGAGCTGGTGGTCCCCGATGAAGATCAGCGGCGGGATCCTCTACAACTGGTCGCTCTGCTGAAACGCAGAATCAGCCATGCCTTCCTGCCGCCCGCCTTGCTGAGCATTCTGCCGCTGGATGAACCACTGGGCCTTGAGCATGTGATGACCGGCGGCGATGTCTGCGAGCCTTACGTTATCGAGCACCTGACCCGGCAGTGCCGTTTTCATAATCTCTATGGTCCGACCGAAGCCACGGTGCTGGTCACGGCCGGGCAGTTCCAGCCCGGCAGCAGCAACCGCAATCTGGGCCGACCGATTGCCAACAGTCAGGTCTGGATCCTCGACGAGCAGTTACAACCCGTGGAAGAGCAGACCCAGGGCGAGCTGTACATCGTGGGGCCGGGCGTCTGCCTGGGTTACCTGCGTAATCCCGAACTGACCGCCGAACGCTATGTACAACTGGCATTACCAGACGGGCAGTCGTTGCGCGCCTATCGAACCGGCGATATCGGCAAATGGACGGCGCAAGGTATCGAGCTGGCCGGGCGGCGCGACAATCAGGTGAAGATCCGTGGATTCCGGGTCGAGCCGGAAGAAATCGAGCATTGCCTGCGCAGCAGTCAGTTGTATCGGCAGATTGCCGTGGTGGTGGATGAGCAACGGCACATTCTGGCGTTTCTTGCCCAGCCGCATGAGGCCGACGAAGCCGCACTGTCTGCCTTGAAAGCCCATGTGCAACGCCTGCTACCCGACTACATGCACCCGGCTGCCTATACGGTGCTGGCGAACATGCCATTTGCCAGTAACGGCAAGATCGACCGCAAGGCGCTGCTGGAAATACCGGTGAGCTTTACCGGGCAACTCACCCGACGCCTGCCGGAAACCGAACAGGAGCAGAGGCTGCTCGAACTGTGGGCCGAACTGCTGGAGTTGCCTGTCGGGGATATTTCCACCGACGAAAGCTTCTTCAATCTCGGGGGCCACTCGATCCTGCTGTCGCGCATGTTGCTGGGGATCCGCGAACGCTTCGGACGCAGCATTCCGATCAACCGCTTCATCGAAGCCCCTACCGTTCTGACCCTGGCCAGCCTGATCGCCAGCGAAGGTGCATCGACTTACACCATCAGCCCGCAAGCCTTGCTGGATGCCAATGCCGAGCTGGACATACCTGTTCTGCCCATCAGCAGGCTGGGGGATGTGCACAAGATCATCGTGACCGGCGCCAACGGTTTCCTCGGCGTGCATATCGTCGAAGCCCTGCTGGCCTGGGGTGCAAGCGAGGTGGCATGCCTGGTACGCGAAAGTGCAGGGCAAAGCGCACGGGAACGCTTCATTCAGTCACTGCGGGAGAACCGGCTGGAGCATCTGGACCTGAGCCGGGTGACGATCTATGCCGCCGACGTCACACAGCCACAGCTGGGGTTGAGCAATGACGTGTATGAGCGCCTGGACCGGGACTTTGGTGCGCTGGTGCATAACGCGGCCAACGTAAACCACGTTCAGGACTACGAAACGCTTATCCGCGACAACGTTGAGCCGGTCTTTGAATGCCTGCGACTGTGCGAGGGGCGTAGCAAGAAGATCTTCAACTTCGTTTCCACACTGTCCGCCTCAAGCGCCGTCAATGCGGCAGGCAGCGTGCTGGAACAACCCGCGGCCGCCACACCGCCGATTTACATCAAGAACGGTTACAACCTGTCCAAATGGGTTGCCGAGCGGGTCCTGCAACGGGCCAGGGAGCAAGGCGTCTGGGTGAATATCTATCGCCCCGGCAACATCGCCTTCAACAGCGTCACAGGCGTGTGCCAGCCCCAGAAGAACCGCTTGATGCTGATGCTCAAGGGCTCGCTGCAATTGGGCCAGGTGCCGGAGTTCGCCATCAATTTCGACCTGATGCCCGTGGACTTCCTGGCGCGTTTCATCGGCTTCCATGCCAGCCGCTACCAGGCCAGTCGAGCGGTTTTCAACCTGCATAACCCCGAGCCCTTGAGCTGGAACAGTTATGTCGATGCCTTCCGCGAAGCCGGACGCGAATTCGAGATGGTCAGCGTGGCGCACTGGCAGACCCAGCTCAGCCGGGTCGACAGCCAGAACGCGCTGTTCGGCGTGCTGGGTTTTTACCTGGACGGCTTTGAGGAAGACATCGGCGACATCTCGATGATCGAGTACCAGAACGCGCTGGCCGGCATCCGCCACATGGGCGAGCAATACCCGCAGAAAACCCCGGCGCTGCTGCGCAAGGGGTGCGACTACCTGAAAGAAATCCACTTTATCTGAACCACACCGACACGAAAAAACGGAGAACGCCATGAACGCAATCAACACCCTGAAACCCGACACCCTGATCAAGAACCCTGAACTGTGCAAAGTCGTATCGAGCGTGGAAGTTCCGGGCGATGCCAATAGCGTATGGGCCATCGTCGGTAACTTTGGCGGTTTCCAAGCCTTCATCCCGGCACTGGAAAGCACCGAAGTCACCGGTAAAGGCGTGCGCTCGGTACGCAGGAAACTGTTCAAGGATGGCAACGTGGCCATCGAGCAACTGAACTCCCACGACAACCACACCCGCACCATGACCTGGACACTGATCTACACCAGCCTGCCGGTCGGCAATCTCTGGGCAGCAATGACCGTGCAGCCCACGGGCGACAATGACTGTGTCGCGACCTGGACCATCATTGCCGAGCCGGATCAAGGCGGGCCTGAAGCTCTGCCAGCGTTTCAGGAATTCCTTCAAGGCTTCGCTGACAGTGCCATGAGCAACGTACGCGGCCTGTTTGCCTGAGACCCAGCACTGCCGCCACCCGCTCAGCGCCAAAGGCCTGGGCGGGTTTTGTCGTTTGCGCGGTTGCAAATTGACGAAGGCTTTCACACAATGCGATTTATTATCATTTACATAGCGCTGGGATGGCGCGCCTCAATGCCTTCTCATCACTCGGTCATGCACACGCTCTACACCGATCACCATGGCTGGCTCCATGCATGGCTGCGCAGCAAACTGGGCAATGCCGCCGATGCCGCCGACCTTGCGCAGGACACATTTGTACGGCTGCTCAATCGCCGCGAACTGTTTGAACTCAAAGCACCTCGGGCCTTCTTGCGCACGGTTGCCAAAGGCCTGGTGATCGATCACTGGCGTCGTGAAGAACTCGAGCGGGCCTACCTGGAGGCGATCGCTCATTTACCCGCCCACGAAGCACCGTCACCGGAGTCCCGCGAGCTGGTTTTCGAGTTGCTGGAAAGCATCGCCAGCATGCTCGATGGCCTGAAGCCCAAAGTCAGGCAAGCGTTTCTGCTGGCTCAATGCGAAGGTATGCCGCACAAGCGCATTGCCGAGCATATGGGTGTGTCGCTGCGCTCAGTGGAGCGCTACATTGCCGATGCGCTGTATCACTGCTACCTGCTGCGTTACGACGCATGAGCCTGAGCCCATCCCGCCATCAGCCTTCACCACAGGTCGTGAAACAGGCGATTCAGTGGTCAATGCGCCTGAACAGTGCCTCGGCCGATCCCCGCCTGTACAGGCAATGTGAACAGTGGCGCACCGAGCACCCCGACCATGAGTGTGCCTGGCAGCGGATTCAGGCATTGAGCAGCGAGTTGAGCCATAGTTTCCAGGCGTTGCCCGGATCGGGTGCGGCTTTTGAGGCGCTGGAAAACAGCGCACAACGGCTCGGGCGCAGACGAGCACTGAAACTGCTCTCCGGCGTGGCGGTGTTGGGCTCGGCGGCCTGGGTCTCGCGAGAAACCGTGCCCTGGGAACAATGGCAGGCCGACTTTGCAACCCACGTGGGCCAGCGCCACAGCTATCAGTTGCAGGACGGAACACGCCTGCAACTGAACACTGACAGCGCAGTGGATCAGCACTTCACGGCACAGCAACGCCTGATCACCCTGATGCGTGGGGAAATCCTTGTGGCCTGTGGGGCCGACTCACAAAGCCCTGCACCCAGGCCGTTGCGGGTTCAGGGTCGCCATGGGCTGTTTGAAAGCATTGGCGGTCGCTTCGTCGTGCGTCAGGAGCAGGCAAAAACCCGCATCAGCGTCATGGAAGGCAGTCTGGTGATCCGCTCACCTGTCTCCCCGCCTGTCCAGGTGAAAGCCGGTGAGCATTATTCGATCACTCCTCAACATGTCGCCCTGCTACAGGCTCTGGATATGGACGCTGCCGCATGGGCCGAAGGCCTGATTGTGACGAAAGATATGCGCCTGGGAGATTTTCTGGCCGAGGTCGGACGCTATCGACGAGGTTATCTGGGGTGTGCGGACGACATTGCGGATCTGCGTCTTTCCGGTGTGTTCCGGCTGGAAGACACCGACAAGCTGCTGGCGGTTCTACCCCAGACGCTCCCGGTAAAACTCAGTTACCGCACGCGCTGGTGGGTATCGCTGCAACGCCAGGCCTGATTATTTTTGGCGGGTTTCGCTCGGTCGTCCGGCTTGGAGATCAGTACCCCTCCCTCTTAATCGACATGACGGAACTGTCCCCATGACCCGGCTTCAAGGCATATCGCATTCTCACCCTGATCCTGACGGCTATGTCCGCCCTGATGCAAAAGGCATTTCAACCCTCGGCATGGCGGTTCGTGCCGCCTTGATTTCCATGACCCTGGGTGCCGCCCTCCTGCCGCTTCAGGTACAGGCTCAGGAACCGCCATCGACGGGCAGCGCTGTTCGTGACTACAGCATTGCGGCCGCTCCGCTGGGGGAAGCGTTGAATCAGTTTGCACGACAGGCAGGCATTACATTGTCCGCGACACCGGCACAGACCGCTGGTGCTCGCTCACCGGGGCTGCAAGGCCGTTACTCCATAGAACAGGCCTTGACGATTCTGCTGGGCAACAGCGGTTTGCAGGCGGTTTCTCAGGATGGCAGCAGCTATGTGCTGCGTCCCGCAGAAGAGGCGGCCCTGTCGCTGCCCAGTACCGATATCCGCGGCTTCGCACTGGGCAATGCCTTGGGCAGCATGGATGGCTATAACGCCACACACAGCCAGATCGCGACCAAGACCAGCACATCCCTGCTTGAAACCTCGCAATCGGTTTCGGTAGTGACCCGCCAGCAGATGGAGGATCAGGGGTCACAGACGGTTTCACAGGCCATGCGTTATACACCGGGCGTACTGACCAATCCTTATGGGGCGACTCATCGATACGACTATGTCGCGATGCGTGGTTTCAACGATGGCTCTGTGGATAACATTTACCTGGACGGTCTCAAGTCCATGGGTGACAGCGGGACCTACAGCACCATGCAGGTCGATCCGTATTTCCTTGAGCGGGTCGATATCCTCAAAGGCCCGTCATCAGTGCTCTATGGACGCAGCTCACCGGGCGGTCTGGTGGCGTTGACCAGCAAGAAGCCGCTGTATGAGCCTTATCACCAGATTCAGGCCACTGTCGGGACACAAGGGCAGCGTGGCCTGGCTTTCGACTTCAGTGGCCCCGTGGATGAGGACAAGCGCATTGCTTATCGCCTGACAGGGCTGACTGATAGATCCGACACCCAGTTCGATCATGTGGAAGAGAAGCGCTATGCATTGGCACCGACGGTCAGCATCGACTTCAGCGAAGACACGTCACTGACATTGCAGGCCTATCTGCAGCACGATCCCGAAGGCGGCTATCACGGCGGTGTTCCTGCCGATGGCGCGCTTCACCAGCGCAACGGGCAACGCATCTCGACGGACTTCTTTGATGGCGAGCGAGGTGTGGATGGCTACAGTCGCGATCAGCAGTCCTTTGGTTATCAGTTTGAACATCGCTTCAACGATGTCTTCACCGCACGGCAGAACTTCCGCTATCTGGATTCCAAAGTGAAACTGGATCAGGTTTATGCCTACGGCTGGACCAGCGCGACCAGCAATGAACTGAACCGTTATTACTCCGGCGGCGATGAGCGCCTGCACTCTTTCATCGTCGACAACATGTTGCAGGCCGAGTTTTTCACCGGTTCCGCCAAGCATACGACGCTACTGGGTGTGGACTATCAACGGCGCAAGACCGTCGTTGACTGGACCAGCGGGCAACTTGCTTCGTTGAATGCCTTCAACCCGGTGTATGGCAACTCCGCAATCACTTATTACAGTCCGACCAGCTATCTGCGGCGTCTGGAGCAGACAGGCCTTTATGCCCAGGATCTGATCGAGCTGGACAAGTGGCGCTTCTCTCTTGGCGTACGCCAGGACTGGGTCGAAACCTCCGACGAAAATCGACTGGCTGAGACCGGGCGTCCGGCCGGGACCGAAATCAGTGACAAGCGCACCAAACTGACAAGCCGGGCCGGTGTGCTTTACCTTTTCGATAACGGGCTTGCGCCTTACCTGAGTTATTCCGAGTCGTTTAACCCTAACTCGTACTCTGACAGCAGCGGCAACCCGCTGGCACCTACAGATGGCACTCAGTGGGAAGCCGGTATCAAGTATCAGCCACCCGGAACGGACAACTTGTTCACTGCCTCGGTATTCCGTATCGATCAAGAAAATCTGGCGTCCAAACTGCCGCAGGAGAACTTCTATCGTCCGGTTGGAGCTGTACGCTCTCAGGGGCTGGAGCTTGAGGCACACGTGCAACTGACCGATAACTTCAAGGTGCTCGGCAGTTATACGCTGACCGATATTGAATATTCAAAATCGATGATCAGCACATTGAGCACAGCCAGCAACATCATTGAGAACAAGGGCAACTCACCCACCCAGGCCCCCAAACATATGGCATCGATCTGGGGGGACTACGCCTTCAATAGCGGTGCTCTCGATGGACTTCGTCTGGGAGGTGGTGTGCGGTATGTCGGCTATAGCTGGGCAGATGCAGAGAACACCATGAAGGTACCCGCCTATACGTTACTGGATGCATCCGTGGGGTACGATCTCGGCAAGGTGGGGCTCAAGGGTGTCGATGTACGAGTGAATGCCAATAACCTGACCAACGAATCCTACATTGCATCCTGTGCAAGCCTGAGCTTCTGCTACATGGGCGAAGAACGGAATGTCAGTGCGACGGTCAGCTATCAGTTCTAGTTAGAACCCTGGAAAGACAAAACCCCTGTCTGCGCGAGCAGACAGGGGTTTTTAATTGAATCTTGACGATGACCTACTCTCACATGGGGAAACCCCACACTACCATCGGCGATGCATCGTTTCACTGCTGAGTTCGGGATGGGATCAGGTGGTTCCAATGCTCTATGGTCGTCAAGAAATTCTGTGGCCGATCCGTTACTGCGTAACGTGTCAGCGAATTCTGGTGACTTCTACTTAAAGACAAAACCCCAACTGCCTTCGCAGTTGGGGTTTCGCAAATGAATCTTGACGATGACCTACTCTCACATGGGGAAACCCCACACTACCATCGGCGATGCATCGTTTCACTGCTGAGTTCGGGATGGGATCAGGTGGTTCCAATGCTCTATGGTCGTCAAGAAATTCTGTAGCCAGTGCGTACCTTGCAGCACGTCCCAGCGAATCGGGTATGTGATCGGTTTGTGCGCAAACTTTCGTCTGTCGTCTTCACTCACCATCAACCTGCGCTCTGCAGATTGCTTGGG